>NZ_JAIZRS010000025.1:0-112333 GCF_020419985.1 Burkholderia sp. AU32262 | reverse complement strand
GCGAATCGATCAATTCGTTTCCCACTACAACGAAAACTGCAAACCGTTCGTCTGGACCGCGTCAGCCGATTCCATCCTCGAAAAGCTGCATCGACTTTGCTCGCGAATCAGCGGAACAGGACACTAGCTTGCCGACGACGACAACCGCCTGCTCGATCTCCTGCGACCACGGGCTGCTGTAGTTCAACCGGATGAAGTTCCGGTAGTTGTCCGTGATCGAGAACATGTAGCCGGGCCCGATCGTGATCCCCTGCTCCAGCGCGAGCTGGTACAGCCGCATCGCATCGACCTGCGCGGGCAGCTCGACCCACAGCACGTACCCGCCCGCCGGGCTCGAAATGCGCGTGCCCTCCGGAAAGAACCGCGACACCATCGCGCGCATCAGGTTCGCCTGCTGCGCATACGCCTTCCGGATCCGCCGCAGGTGATGCTCGTAGCCGTCGCGTTCGAGAAACTCCGCGATCGCCAGTTGCGGCAACGACGGCGTCGCCAGCGTATTCAGGAACTTCAGCTTCTCGACCTGTTCGCGATAGCGGCCCGGCAGTGCCCAGCCGATCCGGTACGCGGCCGTCAGGCTCTTCGAGAACGACGAACAGTGCAGCACGATGCCATGGCGGTCGAACGACTTCAGCATGCTCGGATGCGTGTTGCCGAAATACAGTTCGTTGTACACGCCGTTCTCGATGATCGGCAGGTCGGCCTTCGTTGCGAATTCGACCAGTTCGCGTTTTCGCTCGTCCGGCATCTGAAAGCCCAGCGGGTTCTGGAAATTCGGCATCACCATGCACGCGGCGATCGGCTGCGACTTCGCGATCGCGGCCAGCGCCGCGATGTCGATCCCGTATTCCGGATGCGTGGCCACCTCGATCGCCTTCATCCCCATCCGCTCGATCGCGTGCAGCATCGCGTAGAACGTCGGCGACTCCACCGCGATCGTGTCGCCCGGCTTCGCCACCGCCTGCAGGCACAGGTTGATCGCCTCCGTCGCGCCGACCGTCACGATGATCTCGTTCGGGTCCACCGACATCCCGTTTTCCAGGTAGCGGCGTGCGATCTGCCGGATCAGCCGCGGATGGCCCGGCGGCAGCCCGTCGGTCACGCCCCACAGCGACTTGTCGCGGCCGGCCGCGTACGCATAGCGGTTCAGCTTCTCGAACGGGAACAAGCTCGGGTCCGGATACGGCGAACCCAGCGGCACCGCGTCGTCCGTGCCGATCGAGCGCAGCGTGGACAGCACGAGCCGGCTCACGTCGACCGACGACGAGATCGCGATCGGCTTCGACGGCCGCAGCTCGCGCACCGGCGCATGGCCGTCGTCGCGCCGCAGGTTCACGAAATAGCCGGACTGCGGACGGCTTTCGAGCAGCCCGCGGCTTTCCAGCAGCAGATACGCATGCAGCACGGTCGTGATGCTGATCCGGTGTTGCTGGCTCGCCTGCCGCACCGACGGCACGCGATCGCCGTGCCGATATACCCCTTGCCGAATGAGTCGCTCTACGTCGTTCGCAAATTTCTCGTAGAGCTTCATCCGCCTCGCCCCGCGAGCGATGAACCGGCCTGCGCCGCATGGGCGGCCCGGCTGTGCCGACGCACGAAGCCGGATAGCCGTCGCCGGGTGCGGGTGTCCCGGCTGGAACCTCGTCCGTTACCGAAGTTGAAGGCGAATAGCAATGCGAATCTCATGAAGACAAGGTTCGGCATCCTACTGCGTCATTTCGGCGAATGTAAGTGACAGTTTGGCGGGGAAACGGCAATTCCGGCCGGCGTGGTGAACAGATGCGAATGCGACGGCGCGGCCCGCGCGCGATCGCGCGGCAGCCGCCTGCCCGGCGCACGTCATGATGCATCGCAGATGGCGGCGCGCCGGCGGCGGCGAAGCGCAACCCGCCCATGAATGCGCGGGCTCGCTCGCCCTCACGCGTCGTCGACGTTGTCCGCGTAGTGGTCGATCGCGACCTTGCACTCGTCGAACACCACCGTCAGCAGCGCGACGTCGTTCGACTCGAGCCACTTGCGGATCTGCAGGAACTGGCCGGTGCCGAGATCGGCGAGGCGGCCCGGATCGTCGGTCGTCACGTCGACGCTCGCGATCGCGCGGTTGCCGGGCAGCGGCGACAGCGTCGCCGCGATGTCGAAGCGCCGGTACGATTGATCGATGCGCATGCGGTTCTCCCGAATCGGTTCGAAAGGTGCGCGCTCAGCCGAGCGCCTGGCGAAAGACCTTGCCGCCGAATCCCGTCACGACGTTGTCGACCGAGAACGGCGTGTCCTCCTTCGCTTCGAGAATGACCGCGACGCTGCCGGGCACGAGCCGCGCCGCGACCGTCTCGACGAACGTGCCGTCGAGCAGCGCGTTGCCGGCCGCCTGCGCGAGAATGCCGGCACCCGCGCCGGCCGCCATGCCGGTCACCACGCCGAGCGGCCCGGCGAGCAGGCCGAGCAACCCACCCGCGAGCGCGCCGATCACGCCGCCCTTGAACGGCCGCGATTCGGCGTCGAGCACCGCGAGCTTGCCGTTCGCGTCCTTCTCGACGACGACGCCATTCTCGATGTGGAATCCTTCGCTCTTCTCCGACAGCGCGTCGAAATCGTGCGCGGCCTGGCGGGCCGTCTCGACGCTGCCGAACACGGCGACGATCAATTGTCTGGTCGTGCAACACCTCGCTTGATTGAATGAGGGCCGAGCCGCCGCGCCGTGTACGGCGCGTCGGGCTTCGCTTCGAACGCCGCCCGCGCGTTATCGGCTGGCATGCACGTCGTCCTCGACATCGTCGACGTCCGCCGGAAAGCGATGCTGGCCGAAGCTCAGGATCAGCACGCCGACCGCGAGCAGCACGATCCCGAAGGTCGTCATCAGCATCCGCTCGGGGCTGTCGGTCGCGCCGCGCAGGATCAGGTCGCGCGCGAGCGACGTCATCGCGATGAACAGCGGGAACCGCACCGGCAACCGGCCGAGCCGCAGGTAGCGCAAGTCCATCGCGAGCACTTCCAGATACAGGAACATCAGCAGCAGGTCGGTCAGCGACACCTCGCCCGCGAGCACGACCTTCCACGCCTCCTGCGCCATCGCGAACGCGGTCGCGAGCCCGATCACGACCAGCCCGGCCAACTCGGCCGCATGAAGGAAATGGCCGAAGCGGCGGCGGATGCGTTCGGCGGCCGTATCGGCGGATGCAGTGGATGTATTCAACGCGCTCACAGTGTCGTAGGTGCCGCGATCGACGCGCCGTCGCCGCGGCAAGGGATCTCGGGGAACGGAAAGCCCGCGCCGGACGGCCCGCCGTGCCCGACGATTGCACCGAAAATACGCATCGCTTCCAAAAGGTTCATCATGATGACCGTCGCCGGGCGGAGCGAACCCAATCTACTGCATGCGCCACGCCCGCTCAAGAGCACAGCGTCGCCGGTTTCAGGAGTACAGCTGCACGCGCGCCGCGCCCAATCGGACCTCGATCAACCCATTCGAATGACAGATCGTCGATACGTGTTCCAAAGACCCGCCGAAGCTGCTAGATTGCATGCTCGACGACGTTACGCGGTGCAGGCGGTCACGCGCCGGGCGAACGCGCGGCCCCCACGTCTGCTTCCCCTTCGCGCCGGGGGGCCGGCCGCCGCGGCGGCCCGTTGCGCGATGCCCGCGCAACGTCCTTCATCCGCACGTCATAAAGAGATCAGTCGCATGACACAGTTCAACCGTTCGCCTTCGCGCGCCGCGGCTGCCGCGGCCCGTCCGTCCCGACATGACTGACCGGCAGGCCGCGATGCAGACCACCCCTCCCCCGCTCTCCCAGGCCGTTCACAGCACGATCACGCGCAGCGCGATCTTTCTCGTGGCGACGATCAATCCGGGCGCCGATCACGCCGACACGATCCGTTCATGGTGCGGCGACATCGCCGCGCTCGTGCGCTCGGTCGGCAAGCGCGTGCCGGGCGGCAACCTCACGTGCGTATGCGGCTTCGGCTCCGACGCATGGGATGCGCTGTTCGGCGAGCCGCGCCCCGCGTCGCTGCATCCGTTCCGCGAATTCGGCGCCGGCCAGCGCGTCGCCATCGCGACGCCCGGCGACATCCTGCTGCACATCCGCGCCGAAGCGATGGACCTGTGCTTCGAGCTCGCGACGCAACTGCTCGGCGCGCTCGGCGATGCGGTCACGGTCGTCGACGAGGTGCACGGCTTCCGCAATTTCGACCAGCGCGCGATGATCGGCTTCGTCGACGGCACCGAGAACCCGGAAGGCCGCGAGGCCGTCGACTTCACGGTGATCGGCGACGAGGACGCCGAATTCGCGGGCGGCAGCTACGTGCTCGTGCAGAAGTACCTGCACGACATGGCCGGCTGGAACGCGCTCGCGGTCGAGACGCAGGAGCGCATCATCGGCCGCACCAAACTGTCCGACATCGAGCTCGCGCCGGATGTGAAGCCGTCGTGCTCGCACAGCTCGCTGACCACGCTCGACGAGGGCGGCCAGGAAGTGAAGATCCTGCGCGACAACATGCCGTTCGGGCGCCCGGGCGCCGGCGAATTCGGCACCTATTTCATCGGCTATGCGCGCTCGCCGGCGCCGATCGAGCAGATGCTCGAGAACATGTTCGTCGGCCGCCCGCCCGGCAACTACGACCGCCTGCTCGACTACAGCCGCGCGGTCACCGGCTCGCTGTTCTTCGTGCCGTCGGCCGACCTGCTCGAAGCGCTCGCCGACCGCGCGGCGCCGGCCGCCGACGCCGCCCAACCGGAATCCACGCCGCCCGCGCCTTGCGCACCGCAGCGCGACGGCTCGCTGAACATCGGCTCGCTGAAAGGAACCCCGACCTATGAATAACCTGCACCGCGAACTCGCCCCGATCTCGTCGTCCGCCTGGGAACAAATCGAGGAGGAAGTGGCGCGCACCTTCAAACGCTCGGTGGCCGGGCGCCGCGTCGTCGACGTCGAGGGCCCCGCAGGCCCCGAACTGTCGGCGGTCGGCACCGGGCACCTGCTCGACGTCGCCGCGCCGCGCGAGCTCGTGAACGCGCGGCTGCGCGAAGCGCGCACGATCGTCGAGCTGACGGTGCCGTTCGAGCTGAGCCGCGACGCGATCGACAGCGTCGAGCGCGGCGCGCGCGACGCCGACTGGCAGCCGGCGAAGGAAGCCGCGCAGCGGCTCGCATTCGCCGAGGACGGCGCGATCTTCGACGGCTACCGCGCGGCCGGCATCGTCGGCGTCCGCGAAGGCACGTCGAACCGCCGGCTCACGCTGCCGGCGGATGTCGCCGCGTACCCGGACGCGATCAGCGACGCGCTGGAAGCGCTGCGCCTCGCCGGGGTGGACGGGCCGTACTCGGTCGTGCTCGGGTCGGACGCATACACCGCGCTCAGCGAAGCGCGCGACCAGGGCTATCCGGTCCTCGGCCATATCAAGCGCATCGTCAGCGGCGAGATCATCTGGGCGCCGGCGATCAGCGGCGGCTGCGTGCTGTCCACGCGCGGCGGCGATTACGAGCTGCATCTCGGCGAAGACGTGTCGATCGGCTACACGAGCCACACCGACAAGAGCGTCCGCCTGTACCTGCGCGAAACGTTCACGTTCCTGATGCTGACGAGCGAGGCATCGGTGGCCGTGGCGCCGCAGGGCAACGCGGCCGCCTGAGCGCGGTTGCCGGCGCGCGGTGCCCGCCCGGGCGCCGCACGCGACGGCCGCCCCGCCGGCCGCAGGTTCGTCGCCGATCCAGCCCATCTTGCATGGAGAATGTCGTGAGCGAATCAAATGACGCATTACAGGCGCTGCAGGCGTCCGTCGCGACCCTGAAGCAGACGGTCGACGCCAACGCGAGCCGCCAGGCCGGCGACACCGCCGTGCTGTTTACCGTCGTGTCGCTGATGCTGGCCGAGCTGCCGCCCGACACGCGCAACCTGATCGAGGATTCGTTCTCCGTCTGGGCCAATGGTCTGCCGAATGCGGCACTGTCCGCCGACGTGAAACAGATCGCACGGCAACGGCTCGCGATGAACCTGTCGGACTGATCGCGGCTCACCATGGTTGCGCGATGCCCGGCGTCTACCGTGCAACCCGCCCTCGCCTTCGCCGGCCCCACGGCGCGCATCGGCTGCGGTGCGGGCGCGGTCGGACGTCACCGGTTCGCACCCGCGCCGCGTGTTGCATCGCGTGTTGCGCCCCGTTTCGCGCCCCGTTTGCCGGCGGCCGGCACCATGCGCGCCGATGTCGCACCGCGTGCCGTTCGCACGCCGTCGGTTCCCGCCCCGTTCCACCGCCAGCCGCACACGCCGCGCACGCCCGCGCCGACGCGCGCTTGCCCGTCTGTACTCCTTGCCGCCGAATCGCGCGCCCATGTGAGGGTGCAATTCGCGGCCGGCCCGACCAGGAACTGTGTCTTGGATGGCCCACGCCGATTCGTTATTTTGAACGCAGTCGAAGCGATGCCGCGGGCTCCTCGCGGCACTCGCGCTTCCCGCCCCGACCGCGACCGTGCGCCACGCCGGCGCGCGCCATGCGACCGCACGGGTGCGGCGCGCGCGCCGCCGCGGTGCGCGCCGTGCACGTGCGGTCGGGACGCGCGAGCGCCGCACCGCATCGGGCCGCACCTTCGACCCACCTTCACCGACAGGAGCCCGACCACCATGCCCGCACTTTGCGATATCTGCCACGCGCGGCCGGCCGTTGCGCGCGCAACCGTGATGCAGGACGGCGAGCGCAAGACGATCTCGATCTGCGATTACCATTTCCGTCAACTGATGCGGCATCAGAGCATGCTGAATCCGTTCGATTCGCTGCTGGGCGGAGGCGGACCGTCGTCGCTGTTCGGCGGGCTCGGCGACGAATCGCCGCTCGCCGCCGAGATTCCGCGCGAATCGGTCGACCCGACCGACGCGTTCAGCGAACAGACGCTCGAACTGCTGCAGCGCGCGGCCGAGAAGGCGCATGAATTGCGCCGCGGCGAACTCGATTCCGAGCATCTGCTGTACGCGCTCGCGGACACCGACGTCTGCGCCGCGCTGCTGAAGGAACTGAAGCTGTCGCCGGACGACATCAAGTCGTACATCGACGCGCATGCACACACCGGCACGGCCGCCCCCGATGCGCCGCTCGACAAGCTGTCGATCTCGCCGCGCGTGAAGAAGGCCGTGCAGCATGCGTTCCAGGCGTCGCGCGATCTCGGCCACTCGTATATCGGCCCCGAGCACCTGCTGATCGGGCTCGCGGCGGTGCCGGACAGTGTCGCCGGCACGTTGCTGAAGAAATACGGCGTGACGCCCGAGGCGCTGCGCCAGAAGGTCGTGAAGGTGGTCGGCAAGGGCGCCGAGGACGGCCGCGTCGATGCGCCGACCGGCACGCCGAACCTCGACAAGTTCGGCCGCGACCTCACCGCGATCGCGCGCCAGGGCAAGCTCGATCCGGTGCTCGGCCGCGCGCAGGAAATCGAGAGCACGATCGAGGTGCTCGCCCGCCGCAAGAAGAACAACCCGGTGCTGATCGGCGAGCCGGGCGTCGGCAAGACCGCGATCGTCGAAGGCCTCGCGCAGCGCATCGTCAACGGCGACGTGCCCGAAGTGCTGCGCGACAAGCGGCTCGTCGAAGTCAACATCAACTCGATGGTGGCCGGCGCGAAGTATCGCGGCGAATTCGAGGAACGCGCGAAGCAGCTGATCGACGAGGTGACCGCGAAGCAGGACGAACTGATCCTGTTCATCGACGAGCTGCACACGATCGTCGGCGCGGGCCAGGGCGGCGGCGAAGGCGGCCTCGACATCGCGAACGTGCTGAAGCCCGCGCTCGCACGCGGCGAGCTGAGCCTGATCGGCGCGACGACGCTCAACGAATACCAGAAGTACATCGAGAAGGACGCCGCGCTCGAACGCCGTTTCCAGCCGGTGTTCGTGCCGGAGCCGAGCGTCGAGCAGACGATCGTGATCCTGCGCGGGCTGCGCGACAGCCTCGAGGCGCACCACCAGGTGACGTTCGCCGACGACGCGTTCGTCGCGGCCGCCGAGTTCGCCGACCGCTACATCACGTCGCGCTTCCTGCCCGACAAGGCGATCGACCTGATCGACCAGGCGGCCGCGCGCGTGCGGATCGGCGCGACGTCGCGCCCGGTCGACATTCAGGAAGGCGAAGCGCAGATCGCGCAACTGAAGCGCGAGCAGGATTATGCGACGTCGCGCAAGCGCTTCGACGAAGCGAAACAGTTCGAAGAGCAGATCAACGCGAAGCAGAAGGCCGTCGACGAGATGATGGAGGCGTGGCAGCGCAAGACCGGCTCGGAAACGCTCGAAGTGACCGTCGAATCGGTGGCCGAGGTCGTGTCGCGGCTGACCGGCATCCCCGTGTCCGAGCTCACGCAGGAAGAACGCCAGAAGCTGCTGAAGATGGAAGAGCAGCTGCGCGAGCGCGTGGTCGGCCAGAGCGATGCGGTGGTCGCCGTCAGCGATGCCGTGCGGCTGTCGCGCGCGGGGCTCGGCCAGACGCACCGGCCGATCGCGACGTTCCTGTTCCTCGGGCCGACGGGCGTCGGCAAGACCGAACTCGCGAAGGCGCTGGCCGAGACCGTGTTCGGTGACGAGCAGGCGATCATCCGCATCGACATGTCCGAATACATGGAACGCCACGCGGTCGCGCGGCTGATCGGCGCGCCGCCCGGCTACGTCGGCTACGACGAAGGCGGCCAGCTCACCGAGCGCGTGCGGCGCCGCCCGTACAGCGTGATCCTGCTCGACGAGATCGAGAAGGCGCATCCGGACGTCTACAACGTGCTGCTGCAGGTGTTCGACGACGGGCGTCTCACCGACGGCAAGGGCCGCGTGGTCGATTTCAGCAACACGATCATCATCGCGACCAGCAACCTCGGCGCGGCGATCATCATGGACAACCTCACGCAGCCGGAAGCCGCGCGCAAGACCGACAAGGCGATCCGCGACGAACTGATGCAGGTGCTCAAAGGGCATTTCCGCCCCGAGTTCCTGAACCGGATCGACGAGGTGATCGTGTTCCACGCGCTGTCGAAGGAGAACATCCGCGCGATCGTGCAGATCCAGCTCGACCGCGTGGTGCGCACGGCCGCCGCGCAGGACATCACGCTCGTGATGGGCGACTCGCTCGTCGCGCACCTGACCGAAGCCGGCTACCAGCCGGAGTTCGGCGCGCGCGAGTTGAAGCGTCAGATCCGGCAGACCATCGAGACGCGGCTCGCGAAAGAGATCCTCGCGGACCGGCTGAAGTCGGGCGACAAGTGCGAGGTCGACTACGACAAGGACAGCGACGAAGTGACGTTCAACAAGCTCGCCGCGCCTGAAGCGAAGGAAGCGAAGGAAGCGAAAGACGCGAAGGACGCCGACGGCAAGGCCAAACCGAACGGCAAAACCGCCAAGGCGGCAGCAGACGTGAAGGCGGACGACGCCCCCGCCGACGCTCCGCCGCCCGCGGCGAAGCCCGGCAAGAAATCGTCCGGCGCGAAGAAGGACGCGCACTAAAAAAACGCGTGCCCCGCCACCCGGGGCACGCATGACCGGCTCCGTCCGCCGGACGGAGCCGCCCCACGCCGCGACACGGCGCAACCGAGCCACCCGCATCGGGCCCGGCTATTGGAGATTCACCATGACAAATCGACGCGAAGTGCCAGGCATCAGGAAATACGACGGGCCCGCCGGCGGTTGGGGCGCGCTTCGCGCGACAGCCGATGCGGTACGCACGCAGATGGAAACCATCGAGGCGCCGATCGTGCTGATGCGGACCAACCAGCCCGACGGCTTCGACTGTCCCGGTTGTGCGTGGCCGGACAAGGAGCACAAGTCGACGTTCCAGTTCTGCGAGAACGGCGCGAAGGCCGTCACGTGGGAAGCGACGACCAAGCGCGTGACGCCCGAGTTCTTCGCGGCGAACACCGTGTCGTCGCTGCTGCGCATGTCGGACTACGAACTGGAGAACATGGGCCGGCTCACGCATCCGCTCGCCTACGACCGCGCGACCGGCACGTTCCGCGCGATCGAATGGGACGACGCATTCGCGCGCATCGGCGAAGTGCTGCGCGCGCTGCCGCCCGAGCAGGTCGAGTTCTACACGTCCGGCCGCGCGTCGAACGAAGCCGCGTACCTGTACCAGCTGTTCGCGCGCGAGCTCGGCACCAACAACTTCCCCGATTGCTCGAACATGTGTCACGAGCCGACCAGCGTCGGCCTGCCGCAGTCGATCGGCATCGGCAAGGGCACCGTGTCGCTGGAGGATTTCGACCACTGCGAGCTGATCATCTCGATCGGCCACAATCCCGGCACGAACCATCCGCGGATGATGGGCACGCTGCACGAGTGCGCGCGCCGCAACGTACCGATCATCGTGTTCAACCCGCTGCGCGAGCGCGCGCTCGAACGCTTCGCCGATCCGCAGGACATGATCGAGATGGCGTCGTTCGGCTCGACGCGGATCGCGTCGACGTACTACCAGGTCGATGCGGGCGGCGACGCGGCCGCGCTGAAGGGCATCATGAAGGCGCTGCTGAAGCTCGAAGCCGAGCAAGGCGGCGTGCTCGACCGCGACTTCATCGCGCAGCACACCAACGGCTTCGATGCATTCTCGGCCGACCTCGAAGCGACGTCGTGGGACGACATCGAGCGCGCGAGCGGCCTGAGCCAGGCGCAGCTCGAACAGGTCGCGCTCGCGTACGCGAAGTCGAACGCGACGATCATCACGTACGGGATGGGCGTCACGCAGCACAACAAGGGCACGGCCACCGTGCGCCTGATCGCCGACCTGCTGCTGATGCGCGGCAACATCGGCAAGCCGGGCGCCGGCGTGTGCCCGCTGCGCGGCCATTCGAACGTGCAGGGCAACCGCACCGTCGGCATCACCGAGAAGCCGTCGGCCGAATTCCTGAAGAAGATCGAGGACGTGTGCGGCTTCACGCCGCCCGCGCAGCACGGGCACGACGCGGTACAGGCGATGCAGGCGATGATCGACGGCACCGCGAAGGCGCTGCTGTGCCTCGGTGGCAACTTCGCGGTCGCGCTGCCCGATCCCGAGCTGTCGTTCCCGGCGATGGCGAAGCTCGACCTGAGCGTGCATCTCGGCACGAAGCTGAACCGTTCGCATCTGCTGGTCGGCAAGGAAACCTTCATCCTGCCGGTGCTCGGCCGCACCGAGCTCGACATGCAGGCCACCGGCCCGCAGTCGATCACGGTCGAGGATTCGATGTCGATGGTCCACGCGTCGGCCGGCAAGCTCAAGCCCGCGTCGGACCAGTTGCGCTCGGAGCCCGCGATCGTCGCCGGCATCGCACACGCGACGCTGCCGAACAGCAAGGTCGCGTGGCTCGACCTGATCGCCGACTATGACCGCATCCGCGACCTGATCGACAAGACGGTATCCGGCTTCGAGGCATTCAACGAGCGGATCCGCACGCCGGGCGGCTTCCGCCTGCCGCTGCCGCCCACCGAGCGTGTATGGCCGACGCCGACCGGCAAGGCGATGTTCTCGGTCTACAAGGGCGTGAAGGAGGACGCGGACGTGCTCGGCGCCGAGCAGGTGCTGCGTCTCATCACGCTGCGCAGCCACGATCAGTACAACACGACGATCTACGGTCTCGACGATCGCTATCGCGGCGTGTTCGGCCGGCGTGACGTGCTGTTCATGAACGCGGCCGATCTCGACAAGTACGGGCTCGAGCACGGCGACCTCGTCGACATCGAGACGGTCACCGCGTCGGGCCGCACACTGCGCCTCGAGAGGATCACCGCGATCGAGTACGACATCGCGCCGGGTTCGGTCGGTGCGTACTATCCGGAAGCGAACGTGCTCGTGCCGCTCGACTACATCGACAAGGAAAGCGGCACGCCGTCGTACAAGTCGGTGCCGGTGCGCGTCGCGCGCTCGGCGGTGGTCTGATCCGCGGGCGGGCGGGGTCGCGGCACACGCCGCGCCCTTCGGCCCGCCTGCCGCCCTGCTCCTCGGCCTCGCGGCCGCCGCATCGCTACCGATGCAGCGGCCGTTTCATTCGATCGCGTCGAACGACGCCGCGTTTACCGCGCCGCCGTCGGCGGCAGATGCGCCGCGCCCTGCCGGCGCCGGTACGCGCTGTCGCGCGTCGCGAGCCAGTAGTACAGCGGCGAGGTGAGCAGCAGGCCCACGAGCCACGACAGGTCCGCGCCGCCCAGATGCGCGGGAATCGGGCCCGCATACATCGGCGTGTTCATGAACGGAATCTGCACGACGATGCCGATCGCATACGCGAGCAGCGCCTGCGGGTTGAAGCGGCCGTACACGCCGCCGTCGGCCATGAAGATCGACTGAATATCGTACTTGCCCTTGTGGATCACGTAGAAGTCGATCAGGTTGATCGCCGTCCACGGCACCAGCACCACCAGCAGCGCAAGCACCAGATCGACGAGGTTGCCGACGAAGTTCGTCGACGCGCCGATCGCCGCATAACAGCACGCGACGAAGATCACGACCGATACCACCGCGCGCGCCTTCGCGGTCGGAATCCACTTGTACGCGAACGTCTGCACCGACGTGATCACCGCGAGCACCGCGCCGTACAGGTTCAGCGCGTTGTGGCTGATCACGCTCAGCAGGAACAGCACGAGCATCAGCGGGCCGAGCGGGCCCGTCGCCTGCTTGACCGCATCCATCGTGTCCGCGCCGGCGGGCACCGCGAGCACCGCGACCGCGCCGAAGATGAACGCGAGCGTCGAGCCGATCGTGCAGCCGAGATAGGTCGCCCAGAACGTCGACGCGACGCCGACGTCCTCCGGCAGATAGCGCGAATAGTCCGACACGTACGGCGCGAACGCGATCTGCCACAGCGCCGACAGCGACACCGTCGCGAGCCAGCCCGCGAAGTCGAAACCGCCGCGCGTGAGGAAATCGGCCGTGCTCACGTGCGACAGGATCATCCAGAAGCCGACGGCGATGCCGATGCCGAGCACCCACGTGCCGATGCGGTTCAGGATGTGGATGAACCGGTAACCGACGATCCCGATCAGCCCGGAGCCGACCGCACCGATCACGATGCCGACGGGCACCGGCACCGACGGTGCGATGCCGTGCACCGACTTGCCGGCGAGCACGATGTTCGACGCGAAGAAACCGACATACATCACCGCCGCGATCACCGTGACGAGCAGCGCCCCCCACGAGCCGAACTGCGCGCGGCTCTGGATCATCTGCGGGATGCCCATCTGCGGCCCCTGCGCCGAGTGCAGGGCCATCAGCACGCCGCCGACCGCCTGGCCCACGACGATCGCGACGATGCCCCACATCAGGTTCAGGTGGAACAGCTGCACGCCGAGCGCGCCGGTCACGATCGGCAGCGGCGCGATGTTGCCGCCGAACCAGAGCGTGAACAGGTCGCGCACCTTGCCGTGGCGCTCCGTGGGCGGCACGTAGCCGATCGTGTGCTTCTCTATCATCGGGGACGCATTGCGTTCCGCGTTCGTCATGGTGATGCCTCCTGTCGTGCGCGGCGATGCGCGCGGGCCGTTTTCGCCGGTGCGCGCCGGGATGCGCGCCTGCAATCGGGTCCGGATGCGCGATGCGCGGCAGACGGGGGCGGATGACGCCCGCCGGCGTACGCGGCCTCGTCGCGATCCAGGTTGGAGACGATGGTGCGCCACGTGGGTGGGGACCGGAAAATACTAAAAATATTTTCGGGATATACGAAAAAGCTCTGCAGCGGAATGTTCGGCGCCGGACGACTTCGGGTAAGGTGCCAGGGTCTGTTTCCCTATGGAACGCACGTGCGCCCGCGGCGGCACGCCGGGGCCCGGCATCAGAGGTGCTTGTGGCTCACTACACTTTGCGGCAACTGAAATACTTCATCACGACGGTCGAATCCGGCAGCGTCGCCGAGGCGTCGCGCCAGCTCTTCATCGCGCAGCCGTCGATTTCCAGCGCGATCAAGGGGCTCGAGGAAAGCTTCGGCGTGAAGCTGTTCATTCGCCATCACGCGCAGGGCGTGTCGCTGACGCCGAGCGGCACGCGCTTCTACCGGAAAGCGCAGGAACTGCTGCGCATCGCGCACGAGTTCGAACAGAACGCGCTCGCCGACAACGACGTGGTCACCGGGCAGATCGACATCGGCTGCTTTGAGACCGTCGCGCCGCTCTATCTGCCGCAACTGATCGCCGGCTTTCGCGAGCGCTACCCGGGCGTGAACATCCGGCTGCGCGACGGCGACCAGCAGGAACTCGTGCAGGGGCTGACGTCGGGCACGTTCGACCTCGCGCTGATGTACGACCACGATCTGGACGGCACGATCGAAACCGAGCCGCTGATGCCGCCACAGCAGCCGTACGTGCTGCTGCCGGAGCACCATCGGTTCGCGGGCCAGACGCACGTGTCGCTGCGCGACCTGTGCGTCGAGCCGATGATCCTGCTCGACGTGCAGCCGAGCCGCACGTACTTCGTCAGTCTGTTTCATGAACTCGGGCTCACGCCGAACATCGTGTTCGGCTCGCCGTCGATCGAGATGGTGCGCGGGATGGTCGGCCAGGGATTCGGCTTCTCGCTGCTCGTCACGCGTCCGCACTCCGAATACACGTACGACGGCCAGCGCGTCGTGACGATCGCGCTCAGCGAAACGGTGAGCCCGTCGGGGCTCGTGAGTGCGCGGCTGAAGCGCGGCCAGCTCACGAAGCAGGCGCAGTCATTCGTCGACTTCTGCCGCGAGCGGCTTGCGCAGATCGTCGCTCGAGCGGCGCGGTAAGCGCCGCGATCGCAAACAGGAACGGGAACAAGCACACGCACGCGCCGCACGATGCGATGCGTGCGTGTCGGCCGCCGGTTCAGCCGGCGCAAGCGAGATATGCGGCGAGGCGCGCCATCATCGCGTCGCATCCGTGCAGTTGTTCGAGCGTGACGAACTCGTCGGGCTTGTGCCCCTGATCCATGCTGCCGGGCCCGCACACGACGGTCGGAATGCCGGCCTGCCAGAACAGGCCGCCCTCGGTGCCGAACGCCACCGTGCCGAACGCGTCGGACCCACTCAACGTCGCGAGCAGGCGCGCGGCATCGCTGTCCGGCGCGGTCGCCAGCCCCGGATACGCACCGAGCGGCTGCAGCCGGATGTCGGTATCGGGCTGCACCGCGCGCATCTTCGGCAACAGTTCGGATTCCGCATAGTCCTGCAGCGTTCTCGGCACGTCGTGCGCATCGAAATCGGGCAGCGCCCGCACCTCGAAATCGAATTCGCATTCGGCCGGCACGATGTTCAGCGCGCGGCCGCCCTTGATCAGCCCCGTCTGCACAGTCGAGAACGGCGGATCGAAACGGCTGTCGTGCCGGTCGGGCCGCGCGAGCGCCGCGCCGATCTCGCCAAGCCGGCCGATCAGCTTCGCCGCGTAGTCGATTGCGTTGACACCGAGCGGCGCATACGCCGAGTGGCACGCCGCGCCCTTCACGTGGCACCGCATCGCCAGCTTGCCTTTGTGGCCGAGCACCGGCTTGAGCTCGGTCGGCTCGCCGATCACGCATACGCGCGGGCGGTGCGCACGCTTGGCCAACTCGGCGAGCATCGGCCGCACGCCGACGCAACCGATTTCCTCGTCGTACGAGAACGCGAGATGCACCGGTTCGCGCAACGGCCGCGCGACGAACGCCGGCACGGCCGCGAGCACCGACGCGATGAAACCCTTCATGTCGGCCGTGCCGCGGCCGTACAGGCGGCCGTCGCGCTCGGTCAGCCGGAACGGCTCGACCGTCCACGCCTGCCCGTCGACCGGCACGACGTCGGTATGGCCTGACAGCGCCACGCCGCCGCGCACGTACGGGCCGATCGTCGCGTACAGGCTCGCCTTTGTGCGGTCCGCGTTGTGGAACAGCTCGCTCGCCACGCCAAAGGCCGCGAGATAGTCGCGGATGAAGCCGATCATCTCGAGGTTCGAATCGCGGCTGACCGTCGCGAACGCGATCAGCCGTTCGAGCAACGCGCGGCTCGACGTGTCATTCATCGCCCGGCACTCCGTAGCTCGGCGCGGCGGTCGGGTCCAGCGCGCGCGTCTGGTAGTCCTGCATCTGCGGCCGATACGCACGCCACAGCGCATCGAGCTGCCCGATCGGGTCGGTATCGGCCCAGTCGACGCGCAGGTCGACGATCGGCCAGACCACGTCGCCGGCCACCTTCAACGCGGCCGAATGCACGGGCC
Organism: Burkholderia sp. AU32262; assembly: GCF_020419985.1. Lineage (NCBI taxonomy): Bacteria > Pseudomonadati > Pseudomonadota > Betaproteobacteria > Burkholderiales > Burkholderiaceae > Burkholderia > Burkholderia sp. AU32262. The sequence continues at coordinate 96,206 of NZ_JAIZRS010000025.1, read as the reverse complement.
CCGCCTCGCCGCCGGCCACCATCGCCGCGTGCATCGCGGCCAGCAGACGATCGGCAAGCAAGCCGGACGCCTGCTCGAACGCGCACACCATCGCGCCGATCACGTCGGGCGAAGCCAGCAGGTTGCCGGCCGCCACGCATTGCTCGCCGCGCACCGCGTGGTGCGTGCCGAGCGCTTCCTTGCCGGTGAAACACGCCGTTTGCCCCTGCCCGTCGATCACCGTGACCTGCCGGTACTGGCTCCAGCCGTTCGCGCTCAGCGCGCGGTCGAGCGCGGCGGCGGGCGCGAGCTGCTCGTGCTCGATCAGGTCCAGCGTCTGCGGCCCAAGGGCCGGCAGCGTGACGTTCTGCGTCGCGACCGCGCCGACGCCCGCGCGCACCCACGGGCAGCGTGCGCCCACCGCGATGCTCGACGAGCTGATCGCGATACCGAGCTGGCCCGTCTCCGGGCAACGCCCGACGATGGAGAAAGTCATGTCGCCTCCTGTGCGCGGTTCGGCTGCCCGTTGTCGGGAATCACCGCAATCACGTCGATCTCCATCAGCCATTGCGGCTGGCCGAGCGCCGAGACGACGAGCCCCGTCGAGATCGGATAGACGCCCTTCAGCCACTTGCCGACTTCCTGGTACACGGGTTCGCGATAACGCGGGTCGATCAGGTAGGTCGTCGTCTTCACGATGTGCGTGAGGTCGCTGCCGGCTTCCTCGAGCAACTGCTTGACGTTCTTCATCGCCTGCTCCGCCTGCGCGCGTGCATCGCCGAGGCCGATCAGGTTGCCGCCGAAATCGGTGCCGACCTGGCCGCGCACGTAGACGGTGTTGCCGGCGCGCACCGCCTGGCACAGGTCGTTGTCGAGCGTCTGGTTCGGGTAGGTATCCTTCGTGTTGAACATGCGGATACGCGTATGGGTAGGCTGGCTCATCGAAGTCCTTCGAGTGTCGGTATGATCGCCCGCCGCGCCGGAAGCGGTCGCGGCGCGGCGGACTGGGTCGGGAGGTCAGTTCGCCGCTTCGGCGAGCGCGCGGGCTTCGGGCCGTGCCGCGTGCGCGGCCGCGCAGTGCTGCGCCGCGTCGTGGTACGCGAGGTACTTGCGCTGCGTGACGATGTGATCGGCGATGTGCTTCGCGTCGTGCCACACGCCCCAGATGAAGCTGGAGCCGCGCCGCGACAGCCACGGCAGGCCAAGGAAATAGATGCCCGGCTCCTTCGACACGCCGCGCTGGTGCTGCGGCTTGCCGTTCGGCGCGAATGCGTCGACGTTCAGCCAGCCGTAGTCGATCGCATAGCCGGTCGCCCACACGATCGACGTGACGCCGGCGGCGGCGAGATCGAGCGAGAGGAGCGGATGCGCGACGCATGCCGGGTCAGGCAGGATGCGGCGGGCTTCCGGTTCTTCCGGCAGGTCGAGGCCGTTGCGGGCCACGTAGGCGTCGGCCGCGTCGAGCAGTGACAGGTAGTTCTCGTCGCCACGCGCGAGATTGATCGCGAGATCGCGTTCGAAAGTGGCCACGCCACCGTCGAACGCCTTGGTCAGCCCGACCAGCGTCACGCCCTGATTCGCGAGCGCGCGGAAATCGACCGTGTGGCCGCCGCGCGCGCCGCTCACCGCGATCGTCACGTGTTCGCGGCCCGGGGTCGCGACTTCCTTGTCCCATTCGCCGAGCACGCCGAGCCACCAGCAGAAGTCGCGGCCGCGATATGCGCGCGGCGGGCGATCGTGCGGCCCGACCGACAGATAGACCTGCCGGCCCGCGCGCTGTAGTTCGTCGGCGATCTGCACGCCCGACGAGCCGGCACCGACCACCAGCACCGCGCCTTCCGGAAGCTGGCCCGGGTTGCGATAGTCGGCGGAATGGATCTGCACGACGCGCGCGTCGTCCGGTGCGATCGGCGGAATCACCGGGCGCTGGAACGGACCGGTGGCGACCACCACGCGATTCGCGTCGATCGTGCCGTCGGATGTCTCGACGACGAAGCCGGGCTTGCCGGTGTTGCGCACGACGCTCTTCACTTCGACGCCGGTCCGGATCGGCGCGTTGAATTTGCGCGCATACGCTTCGAAGTAGTCGGCGACCTGGTCTTTCGATGCGAACGCATCGGGCGCGAGGCCGTCGAATTCGAGCCCCGGGAAGCGGTCGTGCCACGCGGGGCCGTTCGCGACCAGCGAATCCCAGCGCCCCGTGCGCCAGCGCTCGGCGATGCGGCTGCGCTCCAGCACGAGATGGGGCACGCCCAGCTTGCCCAGATGCTCGCTCATCGCGATGCCGGCCTGCCCGGCGCCGACGACGAGCGTATCGATTGAAGTTGTTTCGACTGCCACGGCTGTCTCCTTCTGAAGTGCGGCTCGGTGCGACGCGCGTGCTGTCGCGTGAGCTGGAATGGAGACATTCTGCTGACACGCCGCCGGGGGCGAAATGATGATTTTTGTTGATGTTGACGAGAAAAAAGCTGGGGACGGCCTGGACGGCCGGCCGTACCGGCGCGCAGCGCCGATACCGTCGAACGACACTGCACCGGCGCCCGCCTGCATGGCGGGCGCCGGCTTCAGCCGATCGTTTCGGCTACACGTTGGTCCATGCGCCAGTGCCGTGCTGATACTGCATCACGCCGCCGTGGAGCCGCACCCGCAGGTTGCCGTCCGGCACCTGCACCCATTCGGTCATGTCGAGACTCATCATCAACGCGACGAAGAAATCCTGCAGCTCTTGCGACGTGCTGGCCTGCCAGAGATCGATGCGCCCGAGGCACGCGCGCATGTTGCCCTGCTGCTGCATGATCGTCTCGACCTGTCCGGCAACGTCCGCCGCCGGATCGTAGACATTCGTGCCGTCGGGGCTCACGATCGACAGATGAATGCCGCGCACCAACGTCGGTTGACCCGGCGTTTGCTCGACGAGCGCGATGCAGCTCGTCATCGCGCCGAAATCGATTTCCGTCGCATCTCCCCATTTGCGCTCGCCCACCCCCAGCGGCGCGGGACCGTTTACGTTCTGAATGATGTAGGACATGGGTTTCCTCACATGACTGGACAACACTGCCGGTAGCAGGCCGCGACGTATTCGACGAAGAACGCGCGTCGCGCCTGCCGCTCACATCCCGTCCGGCCCGACGGCCCGGCGGGTCGTGTCGATCGATGCCGGTCGAGCACGCCGCACCGTCGTCGGCGTGCTGGGCGCGGCCTGCGATGGCATCGTCATGCGCCGCTGGCGCGCCCTACGTGCCCTTCTTGTCCAGCAGCGCCTGATACCTCTGCAGGCTCTCGTCGATCTTGTCGAGCGCGACGCTCGCGGCTTCTCCTTCGATCGCCTCCGCGGCGCCGGCGACGATCGCCGCGGTCGCGACGAACAAGTCCGTCAACAGCAGGCCCACCGCATCCATCGCCATGCCTTTCACGTCCTCGTCGATGGTCTTCTGCGCCAGGTCCTTCATCAACACGCTCTTGCCCGCGATCGCCAGCGACGTCGTCGCCTCGAAGTAGTTGGCCGCCGCCTGCGCGACCATGCCGCCCGCCTGCGTGATCATCATGTTCGGGCCGACGGCGATCTGCGTCGTCGCGTAGGACGCCGCCTCCGCGTTGATCGCCTGCACGGTCTGCAGCGCCGACGAGGCGGCCCCGGTGGCCCCCGCGATCTGGTCCGGCGCCTTCAGCGCGTCGGTGAACCTGCGCTGCCGGTTGACCGGCCACGTGCGCGTGCCGGCTGTCGAAGCAGCGGCGTGCGATGCGACATCGGCCGCCGTCGTTGCTTCGGCCGCGGCGGCCGCGCCATCGTCCGGTGCCGGCGTCGCGCCGTCGCCGCGTCCGCCCAAAAGACCTTTCATGTTCATGATTCAGGTATCCCGATAGTCATCGCGTACTAATGCGTGGAACCCGTCTTCGGCGCGCCCGCCTCCGGCTGCGACGCGCCGCCCGAGGCCGGCTTCGGCGACGCTTCGACGGACAGGATCATGGCCACAGCCTTCGACACCACGGCGTTCGAAATCTGGTTCAGCGCGGCCTGCTGCTGCGTCATGTTCTGCGCCGAGATGCCGACGGCCTGGCTGAACATCTGGTAAAGCATGCCCAGCGCCTGGGCCGGCGATCCCGCCACGACGTTGACGTTGGTCTGCGTCACCGCGTCGGTAATCTGCTCATTGACTGTGTCTGCCACGAGGCCTCCTCGGATCTCGGCTCCGGCATGCGGTTGAAGGAACGGGCGGGCCGGCAGGCCATCGACGCCGCGCATGCCGTTAGGAACGCTGCGTGCCGGCATTCGTGAACGCGCTCACGCGAGTTCCTCGCGCAACTTCTTGCGCAGCAGCTCGACGCGTTTTCTGGCGAGCGGCTCGTTGATCCCGAGCGTCGCGGCGATGTGCAGATAGGGCCGGTCCTCCTCGAACTTCAGCGTGAACAGCATCTGCTGCTGCGGGGAAAGCATCGACAGCGCCTGTTCGAGACGCAGCAGCTGTTGCCGCAGCAGCAGTTGCTGCTCCACCGACGGCGCGTGGCCGGCGAGCTCGACCGCGTGATCGTCGTCCCAGCCCGAGTCGAATTCGAGCATGCCGCTTTCGCGCACACGGCGGCGCGCGCCATCGAGGAACGCGTGATTCAGCGCCAGAAAGAGAAAGCCCGTCAGGTTCCGCACGCGCTCGGGCGAGCGCTGCAGGTAAATGTGGACCTTGAGCGCGGTATCGGAAAGCAGTTCGTCGGCGCGGTGAATATCACCCTTGCACAACAGGCGCGCACGGCGCCGCAATTTCCCCTGCATTTCCCGCCATGCGCGGTCGAGCTGCTGCGCCGGAGACTCGGGCGCCGAGGCAGCGTGCTGGTTCGAGGTTGTCATCCCGTGTCTTCCTTTTTTTATGGAAAACACAGAATCGATTCGACGCCGGGAATGGCGCTGTTACCCGCGTAACACCGATATAACGATAATCGGGCGCAGTAAATTATCTTGATTATTATGAACGGAAATTTTAATTAGCCGGCATAGCCCGATCCGTCGTTTCAGGTGCGCCGCCGGACCTGACTGAATAACGGCATTGCGATGAACAAGAACGACTACCGCCGCGATGCGTCCGTGCGTCGGCATGCTGCTTCCCGTGTCGGTCGATCGAGCGCGCTTGCCGCCGGAGCGCCGCCCTGTCCGGACTGCTTGCCGATTATTTCAATACTTTCATTATTCATTTTTCACGCAATGCCGAAGGCAGCGTTTTTCGCTAGGTGGCCGCATCGTCAAACAACCTCGCGCGGAAACCATGCCTGCCCTTGCTAACGCTCAAACGCTGCGCAATATACCGATACTCGCCGGCCTCCCGGAAAGCCTGATCGCCCACATCGAGCGGCACGTGACGCCCTGGCCCGAACACGGCAATCGCCTGTTGTTCTTCAAGGGCGATCCGGGGGATTTCGTCGCGTTCGTGCACAGCGGCCGCGTCTACAAGACACTGCACGAACCCGGCGGGCGCGAGATCATTCTCGGCCACTCGATGCCCGGCGAACTCATCGGCGAAAACACGTTGATTCGCGCGCACCGGCGCAGTTTCACCGCCCAGTTGAGCGCCGACTGCCGCATTTCGCTGCTGTATCGCCAGTACTTCGCGCCGCTGCTGGCGAACGCGGAATTCATGGGGCGCATCCATGAGCAGCTGTGCCGGCACCTTCACCAGTTGAGCGACTTCGTCGAGTCGGCATGCCTGTACCGGGTCGAAGCACGGCTCGCGCGCCATCTGCTGAACCGCATGCAAGGGAACGATCTCGAGGTGCCGCTGCCGGAGAACCAGAGCATTCTCGCCGCGATGCTCAACGTCAGCCGGCCGCGACTGAACAGCAGCCTGCGGAAGATGCAGCGCGACGGCCTGATCCGGCTACACGAACACGGCGTGACGATTCAGAAACCGGAGCAGCTCCGGACCATCGTCGACGCCAATTGATGCCGCGGCAAGCGCGTGCGTCGGGCAGCGCCGCCGGGCGGGCGGGATGCGCGCCGGGTCATGCGGCGCGCGGTGAAGGTCAGCCGCGCCCGTGACCGAGGGCGTTCATCAACTGCGCGACGGCGGCGAGTTGCGATACGAAGCTGTCGTTCGCCGAGCGCGCCGCGCCGGCCGCCGCCGCCGGCGACCCGGCATAGAGCTGCATGACGCCGACGGTCGTGGCGGCAAGGTTGGACATCGCCTGGTTCGCCTGCATCTGCACCGCGTTGTGAAGCAGGATCGCGGACGCATGGCTGTTCGACTGCATGAGCGTGCCCAACGCCACGGCGGGCGCTTCGCCCACCACCTTCACGTTGGCTTGCGTGACCGCATCGGTCATCGCGGGAGAAACCTGTTCCGGCATGTCGTTGCTCCTGGTTGGTTCGCCGCTGACGCGCTGTCACGGCGAAAGCATGAGTGGGTCGGTTGCTGCCGCGCGCGGCACGGCGCCGCCGATGCGCCCGCTGGGGCCCGCGTGCGCGGGCGTGTCGACACGGCGTCCGACGCCGGGCGGCAGCACCCGATGGGAGCCGCCGCCCGGCGTCCGCGCCAGCGATGCGTCAGGCAAGCGCCTTGCCGAGCGCGAGCACGTCGGCCAGCACGGAAAGCACGCCGTTCGAGCCGATTTCCGTCGCGGATGCGCCGGCGCTCGCCGGCCCGAGCGTGTACAGCTGCATCGTGCCCACGTTCGTCGAGGTCGGCAGTTGCACCGCGGCCTGCGACTGCTGCTGCACCGCGTTCTCGAACAACACGCTCAGCGAGTGGCTCTGCGCCTGGTACAGCGAACCCGTTGCCATCGCGGGCGCTTCGCCGACCACCTTGACGTTGGTCTGCGTGACCGCGTCGGTGATCGCGGCGTTGACCGCGCACGTCGTGCAGTTGCAGGGGTCTTTCGGATCGTCTACGTCGTTTGCCATCGTATTTCTCCTGATTGGCGAACGGGCGCCGCATCGAATCGGTGCTGCCCGTTCTGTCGATTGCTCCGGAACACCGCGCGGCACCGCTGTTCAGGCGCCGGCGGCCATGCTGCCGACTCGCGGCACGGCGGTGGCATGGGCGGCTCACGCCGCTTGCGCCGCCGCTCGACCACGGCGTTGCGATGGCGCGTCAGCCCTTGACTGCCTTCCCGATCGCGATCACGTCGGCCAGAATCGAAATGATCCCGTTCGCGCCGATTTCCGTGGCGGCCGCGCCCGCGCTTTCCGGCCCGATCGTGTAGAGCTGCATCGTCCCCACGTTCGTCGACGTTTGCGACTGGATCGCGGCCTGCGACTGCTGCTGCACCGCATTCTCGAACAGGATGCTGAGCGAATGGCTCTGGGCCTGGTACAGCGAGCCCATCGCCATTGCCGGCGCTTCCGCGACCACCTTGACGTTGACCTGTGTGACCGCATCGGTAATCGCGGGATTGACCTGGCACACTTGACACGTATCAGCCATTTGTTGCTCCTTGGTTCACGTAGTTGAGAGGTCGCACTTCGGGGCCGGCCGGTTTCGCGATCGGCCGCATGACCCGCGTGCTACTCCATGGACGCTGCGCCGGGCGTATCGTGAACGGCGGCGGTGGGTTCGGCCGGGCCGGCCGGGCCGGCGCCGATGGTCCGCAACCGGTCCTCCATCGCGTCGAGCCTGACGGCGAGCCCTCCAGCGAGCCGTTCCGCGAGTGCATCGCCGTATTGCCGGAAGCATGCTTCGATTTCCTGCCGCATCAGCCCCGTCAGTTGTTCCCCGATCATCGTCAGCGCCTCGCGGGTGCTGTCCTGAATCTCGACCGCGCCGGACGCCTGCGCGTCGCCCGCCGGCTCGTGCGCGTCGAGTACGCCCGATACTTTCCGCTGCTCCGACGCGAGCATGCCGAGAGTCGTCTCGTTCTGCGTATCGATCGTCTGCAGGATCCCGCGCATCTTCTCGTACGCCTTTTGCTGGTTGAGCTGCAGGAAATGCTTGATCTGTTCGCGCGCCTCTTGCCGCGTTTTGAATTGCGGCAATGGCGGCTTCGCGGCGCCCGCCTGCACGGCCGGGCCGCCGGCGGGCGGCGGCGGGTTCCCCTGCCGGCTCGGCAGCCGCTCGAGCAACGCCTGTTCTTCGGGCTCGAGAGGCCGTCCGAGTCGCTTCTCCGCAAGCTGCCGCAGCAGCGGGGTCAGTGCTTCAGTGCTCATGGCTTACCCCTCCTCGCCGGTCGCTCGCGGCGCGAGTACGTGCGGTTCGGGTTCGGATGGGCGCCGCGTCACGGCGGCCTGGTCGGCGTGCTGCAATGGATATCGCATGGTGTTCTCCGGGAAAGGGACGTGCGACGGCCTTGCCGGAAATGTCGGCAGGACCGCTGCAAGGACGAACCGTGCGACGAGGATGTGAAATCGGGAGGCGGGGCGGGCGGGCGGTGTGTGTCAGGTGAGCCGGTAACCACCGACAGGAGCGGCCGTCGTTTCCGCTCGGGGAGGATCGGCGGCTTGCGGCTTCTCCGGCGGCATGTAGCCATCGGGCACATGCACGCGGCCCGTACGCGGCGACACGGGATGCGCCGCGGGCTTGACCGGCGACACCGGCGCGGACGTCTCCGTCTCCGCCTTCGCCGCGTCGATCAACGTCTCCTTCTTTCCGTCCCACCTGGGCAGCTTGGCGGGCGGCAGCGGCACGACCTTGTCCAGATTCGGCAGACGCAGGCCGGGGTCGCGCTCGAGGCGATCGGCAAGGACACTGTAGCGCTCGGCGCGGGCTTCATCCTTGACATGGCCGACCAGAGCGTCCCCCTTGCCAAACGACGCACTCAACCACCCCGCACTCTCGGCATTACCGAATTTCACACCCGTATGCAGCGTCTGGAGTGCGCGTTCGTTGTTCTCGCTCAACTCGGCTCGATCGCCGGCAATCGTCGTTCCCAATTCATATGCGGCAAGTCCGTTGCCCTGCGCAACCGCACATTCAAGCATCTGGAGTGCGATCTTGCGGTTCCCCCAGAAGCCCGCCTTCGGGTCGTCATAGAGCGCGTCCATCTTGCCGCCCAGATACGCCATCGCACTCGGGCTGCCCATATCGGCGGCCAGTTGCCAGAATGCATAGGCGCGGCTGGCATCCTGCCTAACGCCCATCCCGTTCATGTGGTACGTGCCCATCAGGTCGTAGGCTGCCGGAATGCCGAGTTTCATCGCCTGTTCGGTGATCTGAACGGCATGTTCCGCATCACGTTCCACACCCTGGCCCTGAGCGTAGGCATTCGCCAGATTCAACATGGCTTTCCAGTGCTTGCGCTCGGCCGCCTTCGTCCACAAGTCGACAGCGCCCTTGTAATCGCGCTGGTTCGGCCACAACAGCGAACTGGTCAGCGCCATTGCTTCCTGATTCCAGCGATCGGCCTCTGGCTCGACAGGCGGCGCGACGGAAGATTCGTGCTTGTACGCAAATGCCCCGCGATGCGGATTGAAGGCAGCCAGCGACATATTCCGAGGGAGAACATCGTTCCTCGAACAGGCTGTACACGCGAAGCACAGGAAAACAGAAACCAATTGCATGAAGCCCATACGGTTGGCAGCAGTCGGACGTAATTGATTTCGCACGATTTCGAATACCCACGCAAGAAAAGCGAACCCATTATCGCCCGCTCATTATGGTGCCCACGCGCGAGACCAGCGGGTCCATCCGGTTTTTTCCGGGTGATATCATTGGCCCCCGGCAGTCGCACCCGACCGAGAAATACCGCGGCCTCGGCTTGGCTCGCCGACCGAACGCGACGCGATCCATTCGGGCCATTGCCCTACAATTCCTGACTGTGCGTACCGCCCCGAACTGGTAGCATGCGCACCGCTTCGCACGAAACGATGCGTTCGCGGAACACATGATCGTTCCCCTTTAGATGCCCGCGCGTGCCCCGCCGCACGGGAACCCAGATTGAGCCCCATTTCCCCGCAACACCCCGGCCTCGCCCCGCGCGACCCGTTGCAGTAACGTTGGAGTGGCGCACCTCGCGCCTGCAAGCATGAAGAAATCGAAGCAGCCCATCCATTCCCCACGCGACAAGGACCGCACGCCGCTCGTACGCGCCGGCGCGTGGCTGCTGATGGCCGGCCTGCTGTATCTGCTGTGGCCGTCCGCCGAAACCGCCTACCTCGCGATGGAGTCGGTGATCCGCTGACGCGCACGTCCCCCGACGCACTACGCTATACTGCCGCGATGGAAACCCGACCCGCCTCGCCGATCGTGCATTGCTGGTGGCGCGCCTGACCCAGGCGGCCCGTTTCCTTTTGCATGTCCCAAACGTGATGCCGCCAGCGATGGCGGCATTCGCGTTTCTGCGCCGACATCATGGCTGGCGGCCTCGACAACCCGGAGCCAACGACGACCATGACTCACCCCGCCCGCCCGACCATTCTCACCGGCGACCGCACGACCGGCCCGCTGCATCTCGGCCACTACATCGGCTCGCTGCGCGCACGCGTGCAGATGCAGCACGAAGCGCGGCAATTCCTGCTGCTCGCCGACACGCAGGCGCTGACCGACAACATGGGCCGCCGCCAGCGCGTCACCGAGAACGTGATCGAGGTCGCGCTCGACTACCTCGCCGTCGGCATCGATCCGGCGATCTCGACGATCGTCGTGCAATCGCAGGTGCCCGAACTCGCCGAGCTGTCGCAATACCTGCTCAATCTCGTCACGGTCGCGCGCCTCGAACGCAATCCGACCATCAAGGAAGAAATCCGCCTGCGCGGGTTCGAGCGCGACATCCCGGCCGGCTTCCTCACCTATCCGGTGAGCCAGGCGGCCGACATCACCGCGTTCAAGGCGACCCACGTGCCGGTCGGCGACGATCAACTGCCGATGATCGAGCAAACCAACGAACTCGTGCGCCGCTTCAACGCGACCGTCGAGCAGCCGGTGCTGGTCGAATGCGAGGCCGTGCTGTCGTCGGTCACGCGGCTGCCGGGCATCGACGGCAAGGCGAAGATGAGCAAATCGCTCGGCAACGCGATCACGCTCGGCTCGACGCCGGACGAGATCGCGCAAGCCGTGAAGGACATGTACACGGACCCCAACCACCTGCGCGTGAGCGACCCGGGCCAGGTCGAGGGTAACGTCGTGTTCACGTTCCTCGATGCGTTCGAGCCCGACGTCGCGAAGGTCGACGAACTGAAGGCCCACTATCGCCGCGGCGGCCTCGGCGATAGCGTGGTCAAGCGCGTGCTCAACGAGCGGCTGCAGGCGCTGATCGAGCCGATCCGCGCGCGCCGCCGCGAATTCGAGGCCGACAAGGCCGAAGTGATGGCGATCCTGAAGCGCGGCACGCTGCATGCACGGGAAGTGGCAGGCGCGACGCTCGCGGAGGTGAAGGGTGCGATGGGGTTGACGTATTTCGACTGATACGTTCCGGCGGCATGCGTTGACCGTCGGCATGCCGAGTAAAGCGATATCGCTCGGGACGTGGGACTCCCACGCAGTCGAAAACTAGCGGCCGCCGGGCCTCACCACCGTCACGTCCGCTCGCGCCCCGCCCCCGCCGCATGACACACGGCCTCGATCCGGTTGCCGGCCGGATCGACCAGGAAAGCCGCGTAGTAGTCGCCGTGGTACTGCGGCCGCAAGCCCGGGGCGCCGTCGGACTGGCCGCCCGTCGCGAGCCCTGCGTCGAAGAACGCATGCACCTGCTCGCGGGAAGCAGCCTTGAAACACCAGTGCCGCTTGCTCGCCCCGATTTCGGCGGGGTCCAGATACACCGCCAGAAAAGTCGACTCCGGGTCATTCGCGCTGCAACGTTCGCCATAGCCGAGCGCGTTGGGCCGGTCATAGACCTTGGTCGCGCCCAGCGCAGCCATGACGGCATCGTAGAAGGGGCGTGCCAGGTCGATGTCCGGAACACTGATCGACACGTGATCGAGAGGTTGCATGGTATGGGCTCCATTGAACGAGCCCGAGTCTACACAACCGTTCCCGGCCCGGCCGATCAACCTTACCGACGACTGCACTACCGACCGCGCCGCCTACGTGATCTGATACGTCGACGCCGGCACGAACTCCTCCGGCATCGGTCGATCGCCGAGTTCGAGCACCGACCGCTCGATCGTGCGCGTGATCGCATCGAGCGCGAGCGCATTCGGCGCGAGCCCGAACGGTTCGGCCACTTCGTTCGCGATCGCTTCGAGCGCGATCAGCGTGTACGAGATGAACACGCAGATCAGCGGCGTGAAGAACTCCGTCGAATCGACGAGCCCGAACGGCAGCAGCACGCAATACGCATACACGGTGCGATGGAGCAGCACGCTGTACGAAAACGGAATCGGCGTCGACAGGATGCGCTCGCAACCACCGATCGACTTGCCGAGCTCGTCGAGTTGCGTCTCGAACATCCAGCAGGCCGTGTCGCTGGCGGGCGCGCGGCCCAGCGCACGGACGATGCCGCCGCGCAGTTCGTCGAGGATCGCGACCGGCTTGTAGCATTTGCCGCCAAGCGCCGCCGCGCGTTCCGCCCCGAGAATGCGCTGCAGATCCGCGGTCGGATCGGTATGACGCAACTGATGCTTCAACGCATACGCGAGCGCGATCAGCAGATCGGCGAGCCGGTTGCGCTCGGCGTCGCTCACGCCGTCGGGCAGGTAGCGATGCAGTTGCGACGTCACCGCGCGTGCGGCGATCAGCAGGTTGCCCCACAGATGCCGCGCTTCCTTGAAGCGCTCGAAGCTCGCGTTGTTGCGAAACCCGAGGAAAATCGCGAGCGCGAGCCCGAACAGCGTGAACGGCGCGGTGTTGAGCGGAATCTTCTCGCCGAAGATGCGCCCGTTCGTGAAGACCGCCAGCGTGCTGACGATCGCCATGAACACGAGCTGCGGAATGATCGATTGCAGCACGGAGCCGTTCCATACGAACAGCATCCTGAGCCAGTTCTGTCGTGGTCTGACGATCATGATGTTTTCTCGACTGCCAAAGGAATGCGCAACGCAACCCGTTGCGCCCGCACCCGATGCGCAACGGCCCGCGCGTGGCGGGCCGCTTTCCGTCGGGCACCGTGCCGGGCGCCGCGCGTGATGATACGCGAGCGCCGCGCCCCGTCACCTCGCGTGCCGCTCAGTGATAGCCGATGTCGCCCTCGCGCACCTTGCCGCGAAACACGCGATACTGCATCGCGTTGTACACGAGGATGATCGGCAGCACGATGACGGTGCCGACCAGCGCGAACAACTGGCTCGAATGGCTCGACGACGCGTCCCAGATCGTCAGCGACGGCGGCACGATGTTCGGCCAGATGCTGATCACGAGCCCCGTGTAGCCGAGGAACACGAGCGCGAGCGTCAGCAGGAACGGCGTGGCCTCGTGCGCACGCTTCACCGCGTGGAAGATGCCCCACACGCATGCGACGACGAGGACCGGCACCGGCAGGAACCAGCCGAGGTTGCCGCTGCCGAACCAGCGGTGCGCGACGGCCGGCAGCCCGATCACGGTCCACAGGCTCACGACGCCCATCACCGCGAGCAGCACGCCCGTGAGCGGCTTCATCAGCAACCGCATCTTGCGCTGGAGTTCGCCGTCGACCTTCAGGATCAGCCAGCCGCAGCCGAGCGTCGCATAGGTGACGAGCACGCCGATCCCGCACAGCATGCTGAACGGCGACAGCCAGTCGAACGGCCCGCCCACGAAATGGTTGTTCTCGATCTTGATGCCCTGCAGCAGCGAACCGAGCACGATCCCCTGGCAGAACGCGGCGAGCGCCGAGCCGCCGATGAACGCGAGATCCCACATGTGCTGCGTGCGGGTGGCTTTCGCGCGCAGCTCGAACGCCGCGCCGCGGAAGATCAGCCCGACCAGCATCAGCACCAGCGGCAGGTAGTTGGCCGGCAGCAGCGTCGAATACACGACCGGAAACGCGCCATAGAGGCCCGCGCCGCCGAGCACGAGGAACGTCTCGTTGCCGTCCCACACCGGCGCGACGGTGTCGAGCATCACCTGGCGCTCGGCCTTCGCATCGAAGAACGGAAACAGCAGCCCGATGCCGAGGTCGAAACCGTCCAGCATCACGTAGATGAACACGCCGAGGCCGATGATCGCGGCCCAGACGACAGGAAGATCGATGTGCATGGTTACTCCGCCTCGGTGACGTTCAGCGGCGTGGACAGCGCGCTCTTGCGCAGCCCCGGATGCCGGTGCAGCTCGATGTACCCGGCCTGGGCGGCCGGCCCGCGCTTCATCAGTTTCATCATGTAGTAGATGCCCGTTCCGAATACCAGGAAGTACACGACCACGAAGATCAGCAGCGATACGCCGACCTGCTGCGCGGTGAGCGGCGCGACCGAATCGATGGTGCGCAGCACGCCGTACACGGTCCACGGCTGGCGCCCGACCTCGGTCGTGATCCAGCCGGCCAGCAGCGCGACGATGCCCGACGGCCCCATGCACACGACGAGCCACTGGAACCAGCGCGTCTCGTACAGGCGCCCGCCCTTTCTCAGCAGCAGCCCGAGCAGCGCGGTCAGCAGCATCAGCATCCCCAGGCCGGCCATGATCCGGAACGTCCAGAAGATGATCGGAGAATACGGGCGATCCTGCGGCGCGAATTCCTTCAGCCCGCGGATCTCGCCGTCCCAGCTGTGCGTGAGGATCAGGCTGCCGAGGTGCGGCACCTGGATCGCATAGCGCGTGGTTTCGGCCTGCATGTCGGGCAGCCCGACGAGGTTCAGCGCGGTGCCGCCCTTCTCGGTTTCCCACAGCCCCTCGATCGCCGCGATCTTCGCCGGCTGGTATTCGCGCGTGTTCAGCCCGTGCGCGTCGCCGACGAAGATCTGGATCGGCGCGAGCACCAGCAGCATCCACAGCGCCATCGAGAAGCTGCGCTTCACCGGCTCGTCGCGGCGGCCCTTCAGCAGGTGCCACGCGCCGCACGCGGCGACGATGAAGCCCGCGACGATGAACGCCGCGATCGTCATGTGCGCGAGACGGTACGGAAACGACGGGTTGAAGATCACCTTGAACCAGTCGACCGGCACGACGAGGCCGTTTTCGATCTTGTAGCCTTGCGGCGTCTGCATGAAGCTGTTCGACGCGAGAATCCAGAACGTCGAGATCAGCGTGCCGACCGCGACCATCAGCGTCGCGAAGAAGTGCGCGCGCGGGCTGACGCGCTGCCAGCCGAACAGCATCACGCCGAGGAAGCCAGCTTCGAGGAAGAACGCCGTCAGCACTTCGTACGTGAGCAGCGGCCCCGTGATGTTGCCCGCGACGCGCGAGAACCCGGACCAGTTGGTGCCGAACTCGTACGCCATCACGACGCCGGAGACCACGCCCATCCCGAAGCCGATCGCGAAGATCTTCGACCAGAACTGAAACATGGATTTGTAGGCGGCGTCGCCGGTGACGAGATAGCGCCATTCCAGCACTGCCAGAAAGCTCGCCATGCCGATGCTGATCGCGGGGAACACGATGTGGAACGACACCGTGAATGCGAATTGCAATCGGGCGAGATGGAACGCATCGAAGATTTCCATGACCGTAATTTGCTCGTGGTTTGTGAGGACGTACGCTCGAAGCAGGAAATCGCGCGACGGCTTGGCGGCGACACATGCGAACGCAACCGGTCGCTCGCACGGCATCGAAGCGTGAATGACGATATCGCGTTTGCAACGATACTCGCAATCATTCGGACGTGCGCTGAAACTGTGATGCCCGCTCCGCCAAAGATGTGTGCACGGAAAACACTTTCCGTGCCGGCGGGGCGCTCAGCTGTACTGCTTTCCCCGTTGCGGCGCTGTGCCTGCGGTGCGCTGTTCGCTCCACTTAACATGTGATGCAACGCCAACCCGCGGCGGTCGCGCGCCCTTCGGCGCCCCGCCCGGCGGCATCGATTCCCGTCGTTCGGCGCAAGCGCCGAGCCCGGCCGGCCCGCCGGCCGCCCCGCCTGGAGAAACCTGCATGGAGTCCTGCATCCGCAGCGACGATCCGACCGGCAGCACCGCGTGTCGGGTGACGCGCCACCGTGCCGGCGACGCGCGCGACACCGTCGATCGCGTCGTCGACGAGACGCCGGTTGCACTCGTGTTCAACGGCATCTCGCACACGGTCATGATGGCGACGCCGATCGACCTCGACGCATTCGGCCTCGGCTTCGCACTGAGCGAAGGCATCGTCGAGCGCGCGTCGGACGTCTTCGATATCGAAAGCGAATGCCGGCCCGGCAGCGCCGAAGTGCGGCTGACCGTGTCGCAGCAGGCGTTCATGGCGCTGAAGGCGCACCGCCGCGCGCTGGCCGGCCGCACGGGCTGCGGCGTGTGCGGCATCGAAAGCATCGCGCAACTCGACCTGCAGCCGCCGCGCATCGCCGCCGCCGGCGCGGCCGCGGGCATCGGCGCCGACGCGATCGCACGCGCCGCCCGTGCATTGCCGGCCCGGCAGACGCTGATGCGCGAGACGGGCGGCATCCACGCGGCCGCGTGTGCGACCGCGACGGCGCCGTGCTCGACGTGTTCGAGGACGTCGGTCGCCACAACGCGCTCGACAAGCTGATCGGGCAGCTCGCGCGCCGCCGCGCCGACTGGAGCGCGGGCTTCGTGTTCCTGTCGAGCCGCGCAAGCTACGAACTGGTGCGCAAGGCCGCGCGGGTCGGCATCCCGATGGTCGCGACGATCTCGGCGCCGACGTCGCTCGCGATCGACGTCGCCCGCGAAGCCGGCGTGCGGCTGCTCGGCTTTTGCCGCAACGACGGCTTCGTCGAATACGTGTCGCCCGCTGTCGCGCCCTTCCACTCACCGGCGCCCGCACCGGCGCACCCGGCCCATTCGTCATGAAACACCTGCTCGATTTCGATACCGCGCAGCAGCAATTCGCCGGCGCGTTCGCGCCGCTCGACAGCACCCGATCCGTGCCGATCGCGCAGGCAGCAGGCCACGTGCTGGCCGCGCCGCTGACGGCCGTGCTCGACCAGCCGCCGGCCGACCAGAGCGCGATGGACGGCTACGCCGTGCGTCATGCGGACCTCGCACACGGCGAGCCGCTACGCGTCGCACAGCGCTGCTATGCCGGCGACACGCCCGCGCCGCTCGCGCCGCGCACGGCCGCACGCATCTTCACCGGCAGCCTGATTCCGCCCGGCGCCGACACCGTCGTGATGCAGGAGCATGCGCGCGAACAAGCGGGCGGCGTCACGTTCGACGCGCCCCAACGCAGCGGGTCGCACATCCGCCGCCGCGGCGAGGAAGTGCGCGCCGGCGATCGGCTCGTGCCGGCCGGCGTGCGGATGGGCGCGATGCACGTTGGCGTGGCCGCCGCGCAAGGGTTCGCGCGCATCGACGTGCGTGCGGCGCTGCGCGTCGGGATCCTGACGACCGGCGACGAGTTGATCGCGTGCGGCCAGCCGCGCGCGCCGCAGCAAATCTACAACAGCAATGCGCCGATGCTCGCCGCGCTGGTGGCGGGCACCGGCGCCGACGTCGCGATGAGCGTGCACGCGACCGATACCGCGGCCGCCGTCGATCGGGCGCTGCGCGACCTGCACGCGCAGTGCGACCTCGTGATCTGCGTCGGCGGCGCGTCGGTCGGCGACAAGGACCTGCTGCGCCCCGCGCTGGCCGCGCTCGGCGCGTCGCTCCTCGTCGCCGGCGTACGCATGAAACCCGGCAAGCCGGTCGCGCTCGCACGCCTCGATGCGCGGCCCGTGGTGCTGCTGCCCGGCAATCCGGGCGCCGCGATGACGGCGTTCGCGCTGTTCGTCGCGCCGCTGATCCGCCGCCTGCAAGGGCGCGACACGTGCCTGCCGGCCGTGCCGTCGCTGCCGATCGACACCGGCTTCGAGCCGGATGCGCAGCGCGATCGGTTCGTGCGCGTGTGCCGTGCCGTCGGCGCCGATGGCGCGCCCGCGCTCGATACGTTGCGCCAGCAAGGCGCCGGCACGCTGCAGTCGCTGGTGCTGGCGAGCGGGCTCGCGCGGCTGCCGGCCGGACGCACCATCGCGCGCGGCGAGGCGGTACCGTATTACGAATTCGCGCGCTGGCTCGCATGAGCGCGACGCCGAATACCCGCCCCATGCGGCGCCTTCGCCCGATTCGCCGTGCGTGCCGCACCTCCCGCGCGGCGAACTGTATTCCTGCCATTCAGGCGCGATTGTGTCTCTGCCGACGAAACCCGGCGGACTATGCTCACGATGAGGCTCGTCACGAGCTGTGCGCCGACACGTCGGCACCCGCACGGCCGGACGGCGACGCCCCTCCGCTTACTTCATGCAGGCCGACGACCCGATCGTGAATGCCATCGTTTCCGCCGCGCCGGCCGCCGCCGCTTTATCCGGCGGCGCGTCACCCGGCGCTTCTCCCCGCCCGTTCGACACGCTCGGCCGCCCGCTGCGCGACCTGCGCCTGTCCGTCATCGACCAGTGCAATTTCCGCTGCGGCTACTGCATGCCACGCGAGAGCTTCGGCGCCGACTACGCGTTCATGCCGTCGTCCGAGCGATTGTCGTTCGCGCAACTGGAGAAGATCGCGCGCGCCTTCACGTCGCTCGGCGTCGAGAAGATCCGCATCACGGGCGGCGAGCCGCTGCTGCGCCGCCACCTTGAAGCGCTGATCGAACGGCTCGCCGCGCTGACCACCGTCGACGGCAAGCCCGTCGAAATCGCGCTGACGACCAACGGCTCGCTGCTCGCCGCGAAGGCACGCACGTTGCGCGACGCGGGGCTGACGCGCGTGACCGTGAGCCTCGATGCGCTCGACGACACGGTGTTTCGCCGGATGAGCGACGCCGACGTGCCCGTCGCACGCGTGCTGGCCGGCATCGAGGCCGCGCAGGCGGCCGGGCTCGCGCCGGTCAAGGTCAACGCGGTGATCGAGCGCGGCGTGAACGACGACCAGATCCTGCCGCTCGTGCGGCACTTCCGGCATACGGGCGTGGCCGTGCGTTTCATCGAATACATGGACGTCGGCGGCGCCAGCTTCTGGTCCGGCGACAACGTGGTGCCGGCCGCGCGGATGCGCGAACTGATCGACGAGCACTATCCGCTCGTGCTCGTCGGCGAACCGGGGCACGACGCCACCGCGATCCGTTGCGCGCACATCGACGGCGTCGGCGAAGTCGGCTTCATCGCGAGCGTGTCGCATCCGTTTTGCGGCACCTGCTCGCGCGCCCGCGTGTCGGCTGACGGCCAGCTCTATACGTGCCTGTTCGCGACGCAGGGCACCGACTTGCGCCCGTGGCTCGACGGCGCGGCGTCGATCGACGCCCTCGCGGCCGCCGTGCGCGCACGCTGGACGCGGCGCGACGACCGCTATTCCGAGCGCCGGGCCGCACGACCGGCCCGCGCGCCGGGCAAGACCTATCCGACCGTGCGCATGTCGCTCGTCGGCGGCTGACGGGCCGCCGCCCGATACAGGATGCGCCGCCCACTGGAGAACCTGTCATGACCACCTTCACCGAATCCCGCGCCGGGCTGCCGGACGATCCGCTGCGCGCCGGCAGCTCCGCGCCGACCGTCGACGCCACCGACCCGCACCCCGAAGCGGCGCCCGCGATTGCCGCCGGCTTCGAAGTGCGCGTGCAGCATGCGCCGATCGACGCGGGCGCGGAGCTTGCGCCGATCGTTCGCAATCCGAATGTCGGCGCGGTCGTGAATTTTCTCGGGGTCGTGCGCAAGGAAGGCGACGTCGACGACGTCGTCGCGCTGGAAGTCGAGCACTACCCGACGATGACCGAACAGGCGCTGTGGAGCATCGTCGAGGAGGCCACTGCACGCTGGCGGCTCGAAGCGGTCAGGATCGTGCACCGCGTCGGCCGAATTCCGCTCGGCCAGCCCGTCGTGCTGGTCGTGGTGGCCGCCGCGCATCGCGCGTGTGCGTTCGACGCGTGCGAATTCCTGATGGATTTCCTGAAGACCCATGCGCCGTTCTGGAAGAAGGAGATCCGGCACGACGGCGAATCCGGCTGGGTCGAGGCGAAGGCGCGTGACGATCAGGCGATGCGGCGCTGGGGCTGAACGCGTCCGCTTCGTGTTTTCCGATTCCGCCGCTCCTGCTCGAGACATCCCGATGAAACTGAAGATCAAATACTTCGCAAGCATTCGCGAACAACTGGCAATCGACGAAGAAACCGTCGAGATCGATGCCTGCGAACTCACCGTTGACGCGCTGCGCGGCACGCTGGCCGCGCGTGACGCGCGCAGCGCCGAAGCACTGCGGATGGACCGCCCCGTACGCGCGGCCGTGAACCTCGAAATGGTGACGGGGGAATTCGTCGTGCGGGAGGATAGCGAGGTTGCGTTCTTTCCGCCGGTGACGGGGGGATGACGGGGACGCGCGGGGCTGTGCGCTCGTAGGCAGTCGTTTCGCCTCGATCGATGCGTCGAGCGCGAAACTGGTCATCGGCGCCGGCGTGGAAAGACAACAGTTCTTTGCGGATTCCCCGGGGGACGGCTGGGGGAGAAACGTCGGCGGTCGGCGCTAAGAGACATTCGACAGTTTTGCTCGGATCGCCGACAATTGCATATATTTTAGACAACTGGACAGCCCCATTTATGAGGACAGCCGTGTGGATTCTTCTCGCGCTAGCCATCTCCTCGTGGGGAGCATGCGTGGCAGGCCTAACCGATACCGTCCACTTTGGATGGATCGGAACATTGTTTGCGTCAGCAGCCGGCTTGGTGGCAACGCTGTCGAGCTATTTAACGGAAGACGAAGTCTGTACTCGCGGTGGTACGACCATATACAAAGCCGAATCGCCTATCAAATTTCTCTTCGCCTACGCATCGGTCGGGGGGTTTCTCGCCGTCGTTGCGCTGATAAGCATCTTTGGCTGTCTGGACCGATTTGGCCAGTGACAGCCTCGGCCGGGAGCGGCGGTCGACATAGGGGCATAGATTGTTGTTGATCCTCCCTATCGCTAGCGCGGAGTTGTACGCACTTACGGCCCGTCATGTCGGTTAAGAGAATCGATAGCAACACTGAGTTGCCCAGACCTGTTGCGGATGAGGTACACGTGATACCGATCAGGTAATTCTGGTAGCAACACAGGTTCTTCGTTCCAATAATCGTCCTTGAAAAAAGTCGGTGATAAATAATCGAAGTTGTAGTTGCGAGAAATATCGAACCGCGCCTCCCCAAGGTCAGGGGTAGTGGTTATACCCCACACGTCCAAGCGAGCCCCTTCCCGTTTAGACATATCGTGCATACTCCAGAAGTCCGGGATCTCTGTCCTGGAATAGTCTTCGGCGAGGGCGATGGCATCGGGCATCGCGGCCCATATATCGGCGAGGATTTCGTCGGCCTTACCGACGCATTCCAAGCAGTCGAGGCGATGGCGGCATCTCACCCAGACCAACCTCTTGCCGATTTGATATTCCGACCGGAAGTAGCCTCCACCATCGGAAAAGACGCCTAGTGGTCGATGGTCCCTTAGTTTCTCCATGCCAATTATCCTTCGCGAATTCCGATCACTGCATCTAGCGGATGCGGGAAAGTGCCATGGTAGCAAGTCTGCATCGCATGTTCGAATGGCGGTTTGGGTGAATGCCGCGCGACCGCTTCGGGTCGGCAACGATCGGCCACACTCGTCGGCAGCTGGCCATGAAGCGTCACTCGTACGCTCGCAGATCGCGCCGTTGGAACCACAGGTCTGAACCCGGGAGCGTCCGTGTCCGAACGGCGGTTCGGACTCGACCTGAGCCAGGCATGCATTCACCCGGCTCGCGGCACGAGATTGCGGCCGGAAAACGTCGTGCAATGCAACCTCAAAAACGACGCTTATGTCCTGTACAGCGCTTCGTCAAGATCCTCAATCAGTGTTGGTCCTGTCGGGTGCCAATCCAACCGTGCCTGTGTCCACGCGCTCGAAGCGGGCATATCCAGCCCGACGAACATCCCCATCCATCCGAAATGCGCTGCGGCTTCCGCCGGGGCGATCGAAATCACTGGCAATTTAAGGCCTCGACCCAGCGCCTCGGCGATTTCGCGACTGCTGATGCCTTCCTCGCCGCCAGCGTGATAACGCGCGTCCCGTTCGCCCGCCTCCAGGGCGAGCCGGTAGAGACGCGCGACGTCGGACAGGTGGCCGGCCGGCCAGCGGTTGCTTCCGTCACCGACATAGGCAACTACGCCTTTTTCACGAGCCACGTCGATAAGCGGCCCAACGAGGCCCTGCTTGAACGGATTGTGAACTTGCGGCAGTCGTACCACCGACACGTTGATGCCCTGTTGCAGCAGAGCCTGCCCCGTCAGTTCGGAGACAATGCGCGGATTGGGATGACTGGCATTGAAGACATCTTCGGTCGCGGGTTCGCCGTGCTGGCCGCTGCCGATTCCGGTCCCCGACGTGATGATCAGCGGCCGATCGGAACCCGCGAGTGCGGCGCCGAGTGCGGTAATCGCGCGCCTGTCCTTTTCGCAATTCTCGGCGAACCGGGTGAAATCGTGGTCGAACGCCAGGTGAATAACGCCGTCTGCCTTTGCGGCGCCGCTGCGCAAGCTTTCCGGCTCCTCGAGCGTGCCGCGATGCGGCTCGGCGCCCGCGTCGATGAGTGCTCGCACTCCCGCGTCCGAGCGCGTCAAACCAATCACCTGATGACCGGCCTGAATGAGTTCGGGAACGAGTGCCGAACCGATAAAGCCAGTCGCACCTGTCAGGAAAACACGCATGGTGAAGCCTCCTTGGTCGTCAGGTGTCCACTATCCGATCATTTGTTATCCCGTTAAAGTAGTGACCTCATCATAGTAAAGTGACTAACAGGTTTCACTATGTCAGTCAATACGCCCGGGTCGCTTGGCGATTTTCTGAGAAGCCGGCGGACGCGCCTTGCCCCCGCGAGCTTTGGATTGACTGGGCGCAGGCGAACGCCTGGACTACGCCGTGAAGAGGTTGCCCAGCGGGCTAATATCAGCCCGACGTGGTTACACATGGCTCGAACAGGGGCGTGGCGGTGCGCCTTCTGCGGAGGTGCTGGACCGGATCTCCGGTGCCTTGATGCTGAGGCCTGCCGAGCGCGAGCATCTTTTCATGCTCGGGCTTGGGCGGCCGCCCGAGGTCCGCTACCACCCTGTCAACACCGTCAATCCTCGGTTACAGCGGCTGCTCGATTCGTTGGACGCCAGCCCGGCGATCATCAAGACCGCTACCTGGGACGTCGTTGCCTGGAACCGTGCCGCCGCGGTGGTGCTGACCGATTACGGGACCTTGCCGCCCGGTCAGCGCAATATTCTCCGATTCCTGTTCCGCAATCCCGCCGTACGTGCGAAGCAGCACGACTGGGAAAGCATCGCCCGCGTCGTGGTGGGCGCGTTCAGAGCAGATGTGGCGCCCGCGGGTCTCGCGCCCGAGGTCGGCGAGCTGGTTGCCGAATTGCGCGATCTCAGCGCGGAGTTTGACGCACTGTGGCGGGACCACGAGGTACTTGGTCAGAGCGAAGGAGACAGCGTCAAGCTACTTCAGCGTCCCACGCTGGGTCCGATCGAACTGGAGTACTCGGCACTTTCCGTCGACGGTCGGCCGGACCAGGGCTTGATCGTCTATACGCCGCTCGACAGTGAAGTCACCCAGCGAATCAGGGCGCTTGCCGCACACCATCAGCGCGACGCCGTGGCCGAAGATGCGTCGCAAGAGGACATGCGAGTTGGATGACTTCGGCGACTGTTCACGGTCGCATGCTGCCGGTCGCCGACAGGCAGAGCCCGGCCAGGAAAAGACGTTCGACACCTTGGTTCAAATCGTCGACAATTTCGAGCAATCAATGTAGATGGCCACTGCCTCGCGCCGTCAACTAGCAACGGTTTTCTGCCATGCCTCACGCACTGACCATGAACGAGTACGCTCTCGATACACGACCATCCTCTTACTATTTGGACCAATTTACGGAATCGTCTCTCGAAATTCAGCCGCATCGTGAGGCTGGGCGTTACAAATTCGAGCGCGGAGAATATGTTAGAGCCGATGAACCCGAATCATCAGCGATATTCTTTCCGTCGCGCCCGGAACGAGGTTATTGCAAGATAAAGGCTGACTTTTTCGAATTTGAAATTTATGTGCCTAGCTGCAATTCAAGGATTGATCATCGATTTATCGAAATTGTCAAAGAGGTTCTTAGCAATATTGTCGAGATGGACGCCGCTGCTCGATCGCTTCCGAAGGAAATGGATTACGAGGAATATCTGGCATATATCGACATCTCGCCTGACGAGGTTGAATTCCATTACTTTTCAGACGTCGTCAACACGGAATGGGGGATTGATTTCATCAAAGGCGATTCAGGCTCATGGGTTTTGAAGCGGTTTGACTGAAATGCTGCCCCAGCAGAACTGCCCCGAGAAGATACACTTCGGCTTTTCATCCCTAGTCACACCGCGCCAGGCGGCTAGCACGCGGGAAGCGAGTCCCCATGTCCCATGCCCAGTCGACGGACCGCTCTGCGGCACCGAGTCACACATACGCTACTTCCGGCCAGAAACAGTCGTTTGAAGCGAGCTCTCGGTGCTATGATTGTTCCACGCAATATTTTAGTTAAAAGAGGAAGACCTTGAAAAAGAAAATTCCATCTTATGAGGAGTTCGACTCATTTTACGGAGGCGACTATAAGTTAGATTATGTTGCACAGGAAACAATAAGTAATTTTGAGTCGATTGGTAAGTGGCTGTATTTGGGTGCCGACATATTGGACGGGGGTTTCGCCAAGGTTGGCATGACGATGGGGGATCTGGCGTCGAGATCGTATAGCTCAACCCGCCCCAGTTATTATTTATTCTGCGCCTTCAAATTCAAGCACAACATATCCATGCAGGACGTTAAGCGCGTGGAAAATGACGTATTATTGAGGCTTGATCGCTTGCATTGCAATGATGATGGTTCATCCAAAAGAATGATTCACTACGAGTCAGGGAAGCCTTCAGAATGTTTTTATCCCGTAGATTTCTTTTCTTTTTACAAGGATCTGCATTGGGAAATTTATGACGGCCATCGAAATAGCTTTGTGATTTGCGGCTATAAAAATAAGTACGGAATGGATGATGGAGAATTTGTGGATTGCATATTTAATGATCAGCAAGAGGGCCGCCATGACGAATATAGAAAAATGATTCTCCAGCATGATTAATCTTGGACCAGGAGAGGCAGAAGTAGGGCAAAATTAAAGAGCACTAGGAGTGCTCACCTATCGTTGTCTCAGTTACTTCGTTTTCAAAAGAAGGTGCTAAAAAACTCAGGTTGGAAAGCGCTGCGACGATCTTTTCCTGACGTGGGCATGGTATTGGCGGCCGACTGCTTCGGGTGGCGGATTCAACCGGTCGACTGCCCCGCCGGCAACCGCCGCATTCGGTCGTTCACCCGCGCGCTCAGGCGGACGTTCGAATGTCCGTTGCACCTTGGATAACGGATGATCCTTCGGTCGCGTCGCTACTTGATGTGCTTCGACAGCCCGCTGCCTGGCAAGCTCCAGACTCGTCCAACACAGCCGGCCGACCAAGCCGGATGTGCTCGCGATTACCCATCACGAGCGTCAAGCGATCGCGCAACCCGAAAGCCAAGATCGTCGATTGCAAATGTCGGATGGCTACGGCGTCGATTCGTCGCAAGGCAGCCTCGTTCGGCATCAGCCCAACCACCGCCACGAAACACGCGATACGAACCATAGACTTCCGGGTCGTATAGATCGGTGCACCACTCCCAAACGTTTCCTAGCGTGTCGAAAAGCCCCCAGTCATTTGCTTGCTTTTGACCCACCTCATGCGTGTGGCCCCCCGCGTTTTCTCTATACCAGGCTATATCGTCGAGTTTGCCGTATCTCGGACCATTTGTTCCGGCGCGGCAAGCGTACTCCCATTCAGCTTCGGTGGGCAGGCGATAGCCGTTACTTTTCGGGACAAGAGAAGCCCCCGTTCCATCGCCATCAAATTCATAACAATCGAGAAGGCCCGCTGCCTTTGAAAGCATATTGCAGAACCGGGCGGCATCGATCCAGGATACGTTGACTACCGGACATTGCGCGGCGACATAGGACGACGGCCATTGTCCGGTTGCCGCAGCATATTGCGCCTGCGTGACGGGATAGCGGCCGATCAAAAAATGCGGCAGGTCGACAGACCACCTACGGCCAATTCTGTCGTCCCTCAATGCAATCGTTCCTGCGGGAATGCGTATCGTGTGTATATCGACTGTTTCAGACAGATTTTCCATTTTTTATGACAATAGATGCTGCTAACTGCGGTAAAAGCCTCCAATGCAGTATCTCACAGGCTTACTCCACATTAACGGAAGCAGCATGAGTGGGTAGGGAGGTGCGCCAAAACGAAGGATGCGTTTGATCCGCAGTTGAAAGCCGTCATTGTCGTCGAGCGGGTGCGACGGGCCGACGTGGGTCGGCCAGGGACGTCCACGGAAATCCACGAAGACCCCAAACAAAACCGGCACGAGGCCGGCTGTGTCATCGAAGCGCGGCGTACCGCGCGCGTCCATTCACCGCATGCATGCCGTGGCCAGCTTCCCGACCGTGATCACCGCCTGCTCGATCTCCGGCGACCACGGGCTACTGTAGTTCAGCCGGATGAAGTTCCGGTAATTGTCCGTGATCGAGAACATGTAGCCGGGGCCGATCGTGATCCCCTGCTCCAGTGCGAGCTGGTACAGCCGCATCGCATCGACCTGCGCGGGCAGCTCGACCCACAGCACGTACCCGCCCGCCGGGCTCGAAATGCGCGTGCCCTCCGGAAAGAACCGCGACACCATCGCGCGCATCAGGTTCGCCTGCTGCGCATACGCCTTGCGAATCCGCCGCAGGTGATGTTCGTAGCCGTCGCGTTCGAGAAACTCCGCGATCGCGAGCTGCGGCAACGACGGCGTCGCCAGCGTATTCAGGAACTTCAGCTTCTCGACCTGATCGCGGTAGCGGCCCGGCAGCGCCCAGCCGATCCGGTACGCGGCCGTCAGGCTCTTCGAGAACGACGAGCAATGCAGCACGATCCCGGTCCGGTCGTAGGATTTCAGCGAACTCGGATGCGTATCGCCGAAATACAGTTCGTTGTACACGCCGTTCTCGATGATCGGCATGCCAGCCTTCGTTGCGAACTCAACCAGTTCGCGTTTTCGCTCGTCCGGCATCTGGAAGCCGAGCGGATTCTGGAAATTCGGCATCACCATGCACGCGGCGATCGGCTGCGACTTCGCGATCGCGGCCAGCGCCGCGATGTCGATCCCGTATTCCGGATGCGTGGCCACCTCGATCGCCTTCATCCCCATCCGCTCGATCGCGTGCAGCATCGCGTAGAACGTCGGCGACTCCACCGCGATCGTGTCGCCCGGCTTCGCCACCGCCTGCAGGCACAGGTTGATCGCCTCCGTCGCGCCGACCGTCACGATGATCTCGTTCGGGTCCACCGACATCCCGTTTTCCAGGTAGCGGCGGGCGATCTGCCGGATCAGCCGCGGATGGCCGGGCGGCAACCCGTCGGTCACGCCCCACAGCGACTTGTCGCGACCGGCCGCGTACGCGTAGCGGTTCAGCTTCTCGAACGGAAACAGGCTCGGGTCCGGATACGGCGAACCCAGCGGCACCGCGTCGTCCGTGCCGATCGAGCGCAGCGTCGACAGCACGAGCCGGCTCACGTCGACCGACGACGAGATCGCGATCGGCTTCGACGGCCGCAGCTCGCGCACCGGCGCATGGCCGTCGTCGCGCCGCAGGTTCACGAAATAGCCGGACTGCGGACGGCTTTCGAGCAGCCCGCGGCTTTCCAGCAGCAGATACGCATGCAGCACCGTCGTGATGCTGATCCGGTGTTGCTGGCTCGCCTGGCGCACCGACGGAATCCGGTCGCCGTGCCGGTACACGCCCTGGCGGATCAGGCGCTCGATATCGTCCGCGAGTTTTTCATAGAGTTTCATCGTGCCCCTCCTGCCGGCACGCGCCATCGCACCGCTTCGCCGTGTGCGTCCCATACGCACGTGTTGCAGATGTTTCGCCCGCCGACCGGGCCGCCGTGATTCCTGATCTTTCCCTCCGGTTTTGCCTTTTCCATCGCACTGGCTCTCTCTTGAAGATGCGCCGGCAGGGTTCCGATACGGCTGGATCTGCAGCACTGTGCACTTGATGATCGAATCTTAAGAGAAGAACAGTTAACGGCGAGTACACACATCGAGCGCGCGAACAAGAGTACAGTTCGGCGCGAATCGCGCATCGCGGGGAAACTGTACGTCTTATGAAATGGCCGGACGGCCGGTTGGCCGGCACCGCGCGGCCGGATCGGCCCTGGATGCCCGCCCGGGCTTCACCGGCACGGCGCGCGCCGGGGCGCCGTTGCCGATAGGCGGGCGCCATTCGGTGGTGTTTTCGGAAGTCGCGCGTGCGGTCGACCTGCTCGTCAGCGTGTCCGTGTCCACGTTCGCGCTCGACGACGATGCGCCCCGTACGGCGGCCGGTGCCCGCGCGACGAATCCGGTCCGCCAGCGCGATATCGGGACGCAACACTGGCGCTGCTGAACCGGTTGTCGGATTTACCGCTGGGTGTGATGGCGCGACAGCGCAGGCAGGTGCTGTCGCTCGTATTCGTCGAATCGGTTGCGCACGGCAAGATCTCGTTCGACGAGCGCGGCGACCTGGTCAAGCCGCCGTACACGCTGTTCCGTGTCGAACAGGGGCAGTGGCGCAGCATTCGCACGGTCGGCGGCGCGTCGAACTGATCGACGCCGAGCGGCAGCCGGCAGGCGGCGTCATCGCGCCGTCTGCTGCCGCTGCACCTCCTGCGCTTTCATCTGCAGATACGCGCCGCGCTCCACTTCATGCAGTTGCTGCGGATACTGCTCGGTCGCGTCGAACCAGCGCGCGAGGCGCTGGCCGAGCGGCTTGTCGAGCGTCGCGAGGTAGGTGTCGATCGCGAGGTAGTAGCGCATCGTGTTGCGCTCCAGCAGCCCGCGCACGCCGCCGATGTACTGCGGCTGCGCGGCCGACGCGCCGCTGGCGGGCGTGAACCCGACCTTGTCGCTGCCGACCGTCGCGAGGTAGGTCTTCATCGCCATCCGGCCGACCGTGCCGAAACCATACGAATACGTGAGGTGCAGGAACGTGCGCGACGCGCCGACCGGCACGGCTTCGAGCGCAATCCGGTAATCCTTCGTGCCCATCGGGCCGCTGTCGGCGGTCAGGTCGACCTGGAAATAGTCGGGCGTCGCGGCCGCCACGCGATAGCGGAACTGCACGCGATAGGTATCCGACAGCTTTTGCTCGACCTTGCGGCCGAGGTTCACGTCGAGCACCGGGCCGTTGCCGCCGCTCGACGCACGACAGTACTTCGTGTTCAGGTGCAGGATCAGCACCGCGCACCAGTTCGCGGGGCCTTGCGCGGGATCGTTGAGCTGGCCGTTCACCACCGCGAACGGATAATCGACGACCGCATAGATGTCGCCCTTCAGCGAAGACGACGCTTCCGACGATTCGAGCACCACCGGCCGGTGAAACGCGTTGTCCTTCAGTTGCGCGCCGAGGCTGCGATAGCGCTCGAGCAGCGCGGCCGCGCCGTTCGCGCCCTCCGCGCCGAACGACAGCGCGCTCCATCCCACGCACACGGTCACGACGAGCGCGCGCCAGGCGCGGCGCGCCAGCCGCGTGCCGCGCGAAGCTCCGGATGTCTCCATGTTGGTACTCCCTGGCGCACGATGGTCGCGCGCATGTGTCACAGAATACGCCTGCCTGCTATGCGGTGCGGCATGCGGCGCGTTCGTCATCGGCCGCGCTTCACCGGCAGCGGCAAGCGCGCGGCGGTGATCCGGATCGGCGTCGCCAGCCATGCGCGATCGTCCCGGCGATCGCCGAACAGCTTGCGCGCCGATACCGTACCGGCCGCCGCGATCTGCTCGACGATGAAATCGACGTACCCTGGCTCGATGCCATAGCGATCTCCGGAATCGAAAATTCGTCTGACCTGCGTCGATGCCGTGCCGTTCCACTCATTTGTCGATACCGAACGCGCTCGACATCTGCCGTGCCCGCTTCACGTCGTCGCCATGCAGATAGATCGACGTCGTCGAGATCGACGCGTGCCGCAGGTTGTCGCGCACCGTCGTCAGCTCCGCGCCGCGCGCCAGCGCGTGCGTCGCATGCGTATGCCGCATCCAGTGCGGGCTCGCCTGGCGCAGCTTGTGCGCGAGCGCCGGGTTGTCGGCTTCGACGGCATCGGCCGTCTGCGCGAAGAAGCGCTGCATCACCTTCCACAGCCGCACGCTCGTGATCGCGGCCGCGTCGTCTTCCGCGAGGCTCGGAATCAGCGGCGTATCGGGCCGCCAGCGCGCCGGCGTGACCGGCAACCGGCGCGCGACCAGATAGCGATCGAGCGCCGTGCGCGCGAGCGGCGGCAGCGCGACGCGGGCGGCCTTGCTGCCCTTGCCGACGACCTTCAGCCACGCGTCGCCGTGCGCGTCCGTCTCGATGTCGCCGAGCGTCGCGCCGACCAGTTCGCTCGCGCGCAGCCCGGTCGCATAGCCGAAATCGAGAATGAAGCGCAGCCGTTGCGCGGCGGCCGGCGTCCAGCCCGACCGCGGCGCACCGTCGGCCGTGCGCTTGCCGAATTCGAGCCCGTCGGCGATCGTGCGGACCAGCAGCCACTCGCCTTCGGTGAACGCATGCGACGTATCGAGTGCGGTCACGCCGCGCGTGTCGCGCACCTTCACGCCCGCGAACGGATTCGCGAGCAGGTAGCGCTGCTCGATCAGCCAGCGGAACAGCGCGCCGAGCACCGACAGCGTATACGCCGCCGATCGCGCGGACAACGCACCCGAGAACGGCCGCCAGTCGGGCGCGCCGCGCGGCCGCACGGGCCCGACCCAACGCTCGTGCGGCGTCGGGCGGCGGATGAACGCGCGATAGGCGAGCGCGTCCTCGGTCGTCAGCGACGACAGCGCGCGGCCGCGCTCGACGATCGCCCACAGGATCAGCCGCTCGGCCTCCTTGCGGTACGCGCGCCGCGTCGCGGCCGATTCGTGCAGCGACAGCCACGCGTGCACGGCCGCGTAATCGTTGTCCGCGTCGAGCGTGCAGGTCGCGCGCGGCGCGCGGAACGTGCCGGCCGAGCCGTCGACTTCGTGCGGCAGTTTCAATTGCTCCCACGGCACGATGCTGCCGCGCGGCGTCGCGGCGATCAGCGCACGCGCCCGTTCGGTCAGGTTCGGATGCGCGGCGAAGAATGCCTCGATGCGCCGCGCGCCGGCCATGCCGAGGCCCGCGATCGCGCGCCACCACTGGCGCCGGCGCGGAATCCGCACCGTCAGGTCGGCGAGCGTCGCGATGCCGTGCGCACGCAACGCAACGACCGCGCGTGCCGGCAGCCACAGGCCGACGTCGTCGCCCATCTGCGGGACCGGTGCGCGCGCATGACGCAACTGGCCGATCGCGTCGGTGGCCGCTTTCGCCTGCCGCAAACGCTCACCGTCCGGATGGCCGAGCCGTTCCGCGAGATCGGGGCGGCCGACCTGCCGCGCGACGCGCACGAGGCGGCGGCGAATCGCGCCGATCACGCCGCGCGCCGAGCGCCCGTCGCCGAGCCGGTCGGGCAGATAGCGCTCGACGGCCTGGCGCACGGCCATGCCCGCGTACCACGCGCGCAGTGCGGCCAGTTCGTCGGCATCGGGAAAGCCTGCGGGCGCAGGCGTGGAATCGGGGGAAAGCTGTGCAGTGAGGCGCGGTTTCATGGGCGCCAGTTTGACAGAAGCGCGGGCGGCCGGGTACGTCGCGCGCGAACCTCCAGAACGCAACGATGCGCGTGCGCGACCCCGAACCCTCCTCCGGGCATCACGCGAGCGCATCGGACCGTTCGAACCGACCTCAACCCGTGACGACAGGCGTGCGGCGCACTTCGGACAGGTAGATGAGAATCAGCGACACCCACACGATTCCGTACAAAAACATGAAGCAGGTCGTGCGCACGCGCAGCAGGTCGAGCAACATGCCGAACAGGATCGGCAGCAGGAAACCGCCGAGCCCGCCCGCGAGCCCGACGATGCCGGTGACGACGCCCATATTGTCCGCGAAATCGTCGGCGACGTACTTGAACGTCGAGGCCATCCCGAGCGCGAACACCGCACCGAGCACGAAGGTCAGCGCGACGAAGCCGGCCACCGGCATCGCGACGTTCAGCGTCGCGGTGCCGTCGATCGTGTGGATCACGAAATCGGTCGCCGGATACGACAGCAGGAACAGCGCGATCCACGCGACCCACAGCCCCCACCACGTGACCGCATGCGCGCCGAAGCGATCGGACAGCGCGCCGCCGAGCGCGCGCAGCACGGAGCCCGGCAGCGAAAAGCCGGCCGCAAACGCGGACGCCATCACCAGCGACATCCCGTATTCGCTCTTCAGGTACTGCGGGATCCACAGCGACAGCGCGGTGAAGCCGCCGAACGTGATCGAATAGTACTGGCAGAGCCGCCACACGCGCGGGTCGCGCAGCACCTTGAACGAATCGAGCATCGATCCGCCGCGCTTGCCCGCGCCCGGATCGGGCGCCGACGCGAACCAGAAGATCAGCGCCGTGACGAGCAGCGCGACCGCGTAGATGCGCGGCACGACGCGCCAGCCGTACGCGTCGAGCAGCACCGGCGTGACGAACAGGTTGACCGCCGCGCCGCACGTCCCCGCGCCGAACACGCCCATCGCAAGCCCGCGCCGCTGCGGCGGGAAAAAGCGCGCGACATACGGCGTGCCGACCGCGAACGACGCACCGACGCAGCCGAGGAACAGCCCGATCAGCAGGAACTGCCACAGCTGCGTCGCGTAGCTGACGACATAGACGGGCACCGCGCACACGACGAGCAGCACCGTCATCACGATGCGACCGCCGAAGCGGTCAGTCCAGGTGCCGAGCGGCAAACGCATCAGCGCGCCGGTCAGCACCGGCGTCGACGTGAGCATCCCGAACTCGGTGCTGTTCAGGCCGAGATCGGCGCGCAGTTGCACGCCGAGCACGCCGAACATCATCCACACGACGAAACACACCATGAACGCGAGCGTGCTCGCGGCCAGCACCGACCACGCGCGCAGCGGGACGGCCGGCGCGCTCACGACCGGCCCGGCGTTACCTTGTTGAGTTGCCATACGTCAACCTCGTTTTCATTGGACCAGCGGCCCGTTCGCACCGTCGAAGGTCACGCCTTCGACCCGTGCGCCGCCCGCGAGAATCGCCACGTACTGCCGCATCGCCTGCTGCCGTACGCGCGCGGCCAGGTGCGCGGCGATCTGATCGGCTGCTTCGTCGAACGGCACCGCATCGCCCGGCACGCGGCGCTCGATGCGCACGATGTGGAAGCCGAAGCGCGTGTTGACGAGTTTCGGCAGCACGCCGATGCTGTCGGTGTCGAACAGCGCGGCCTCGAATTCCGGCACCGTGTCGCCGCGCAGCAGTTGCCCGAGGCTACCGCCGACTTCGGCCGACGGACAGTTCGACGACGCGCGCGCGACCGTCTCGAACGTGTCGGGCGCGGCCACGATGCCGGCGAGCGCCCGTTCCGCGCGCTGCCGCAGCGGCGCGAGCGGCACGCGGTCCGTCATCGCGAACAGCACGTGGCTCGCATAGACGATGTCGTTGCGGCGAAAGCGCGCCGGATGCCGCGCATAATAGCGCTCGCACGCCTCGCGGTCGGGGTCGGGCACGTGTGTGAGTTCGCGTTCGAGCAATGCGTCGACCGCCGCGTCGTCGAGCGCCGCGCTTTCGTCGAGCAGCGCGAGCGACACCGCGCGCTGCCGCAGCAATTCGCGCACCGCGAGCGCGCGCCGCGCCGCATCGAGCGGATCGGGCGCATCGCCGTGATGCGCGGCTTCGGCCGCGATCGCGTCGTTGCCGATCGCTACGCCGTTGACCGTGAGCGGCGCCGTGACGACTTCGGAGAGAACGTCGTTCATGCAGCCTCCTCAGCGCTTGCGCACGAGCTGGTACGGGCGGATCAGGTACGCGACCGACGCGATCCCGCTCCAGACGTGCACCATCCGCGTGAACGGCGATACGAGGAAGATCGTGAAGCCGAGCAGGATGTGCAGCCGGTACGTGAGCGGCACGCCGACGAGCAGGCTCGCGATGTCCGGACGGAACGTGACGACGCCCTTCACGTAATCGGTGAGCTGTTCGAACATCACGCCGTCCATGTGGCGCGTCGACAGCACGACGGTGCCGAGCCCGAGCGCGAGCTGCACCCACAGCATCAACACGATCAGGATGTCCGACCGGCGGCTGTTGCGGCGGATGCGCGCATCACCGAGGCGCCGCCGGATCAGGATCGTGAGCCCGACGATCGCCGCGACGCCGGCCGCGCCGCCCGCCACCATCGCGACCAACTGGTGTGCGGATGCCGACAGAAACGGCGACACGAGCCAGTGCGGCGCAAGGAAGCCGCCGAAGTGCCCGAGCACGACGACCAGCACGCCCCAGTGGAACAGGTTGCTGCCGAGTCGCAGCATGCCGTGGCGCAGCAGTTGCGACGAATCGCTTTTCCACGTGTATTGCTCGCGGTCGAAGCGGATCAGGCTGCCGACCAGCAATACGGCGAGACAGATGTACGGGTAGATCCCGAACAGGAACTGATGCAAGTAAGCGTTCATGTCATTCCCCAATTGGGCCCGCGCTCACGCGCCGCGGGCCGGCCGCTTGTCGTGGAACCGCACGGTCTGCTCGGTCGACGCCGGCGTTGCCGCGCCGACGAAGCGCACGGCCTCGTCCGCATACGACGCGTCGAGCGTGCGGTAGTCGTCGGCACTCGGCCGCTCGGCGGCAACGTCGTCGTCGGCAGCGTCGGGCGCGTCGGCCGGCGCGAGCCCGGCCATCGGCAGCAGCGCGCCGACGACGAAGCTGTAATGGCTGCCGCGCTGCGCGAGCTGGCCGGCCAGCGCGCTCAGGATCTCGCCGGTTTCGGCGAGCAGCTTGCGGGCATCGGGCGCCGGCAGCCGCGACAGGTATTCGAGAAACACGGGCAGGTAGTCGGGCAGCTCGCCCGGGTTCAGGAACAGCCCGTGCCGCTCGTACATCTGCAGCAGGTCGACCATCGCCTGCCCGCGGTCGCGCGATTCGCCGTGCACGTGCTCGAACAGGTACAGCGACGTCGCGCGGCCACGGTCGAACAGCCCGACGTAGTTCTCCTGCAGCGTCAGCAGATCGCGCTCGCGCACGTACGCAAAAAACCGGTCGAGGCCCGCGCGCACCGCTTTCGGCAAACGCGTGCGCTCGCGCAGGTGCGCGTCGATCGAATCGAGCGCGGCGACCAGCGATTCGTCGGGATAGTCGAGCAGCGCCGCGAGCGCCGCATAGGTCGGATCGGGTGCGGTGCTCGTCATCGGGCAGCCTCGTGAATCGGAATCGTCTTGTTGCCCTTCCTCGGGCTGAACAGGCTCGTCTCGGAACGGCCGTCCGAGCAGCCGTTGCCGAACGAGAAGCCGCACGACGCGCGCAGGTCGTACGCGTTCTCCGCATATTCGCGGTGGGTGGTCGGGATCACGAAGCGATCCTCGTAGTTCGCGATCGCCAGATAGCGATACATCTCCTCGACCTGCGTGAGCGACAGCCCGACCTGGTCGAGCACGCCGCGTGCATCGATGCCGTCCACGTGGCGGGCGCGCATGAACGCGCGCATCGCCAGCAGCCGTTCGAGCGCGCGCTTCACGGGCACCTCGTCACCGGCCGTCAGCAGATTGGCCAGATAGCGCAGCGGGATGCGCAGCGATTCGACGTCCGGCAGGTAGCCGTTCATCCCCAGGTCGCCGCTATTGGCGGCCGCGTTGATCGGCGACAGCGGCGGCACGTACCACACCATCGGCAGCGTCCGGTATTCCGGATGCAGCGGGAACGCGATCTTCCAGTCGATCGCCATCTTGTAGGTCGGCGAACGCCGCGCGGCGTCGATCCACGCGGCCGGCACGCCGTCGCGCTCGGCCTGCGCGATCACGGCCGGATCGTCCGGATCGACGAACAGCGACAGTTGCGCTTCGTACAGATCCTTCTCGTTCGCGGCACTGGCCGCCTCGCCGATCCGGTCGGCGTCGTACAGCAGCACGCCGAGGTAGCGGATGCGGCCCACGCAGGTTTCCGAGCACACGGTCGGCTGGCCGGCCTCGATGCGCGGATAGCAGAAGATGCACTTCTCGGCCTTGCCGCTCTGCCAGTTGTAGTAGATCTTCTTGTACGGGCAGCCCGACACGCACATGCGCCAGCCGCGGCACTTGTCCTGGTCGATCAGCACGATGCCGTCTTCCTCGCGCTTGTAGATCGAGCCCGACGGGCACGACGCGACGCACGCCGGGTTCAGGCAGTGCTCGCACAGGCGCGGCAGGTACATCATGAAGGTGTTCTCGAACTGCCCGTAGATGTCCTTCTGCACGTTCTCGAAGTTGATGTCCTTCGCGCGCTTCTCGAACTCGCCGCCGAGGATTTCCTCCCAGTTCGGCCCCCACTCGATCTTCTCGAGCCGCTGGCCGCTGATCACCGAACGCGGCCGCGCGACCGGCATCGCGCGCGTGTTGCCGGCTTCCTGCAGGTGCGCGTAATCGAACGTGAACGGCTCGTAGTAATCGTCTATCTCGGGCAGGTGCGGGTTCGCGAAGATCTGCGCGAGCAGCCGCCACTTGCCGCCGAGGCGCGGCTCGATCCTGCCGTCCGCGCGCCGCTGCCAGCCGCCGCGCCAGCGATCCTGGTTCTCCCAGTCCTTCGGATAGCCGATGCCCGGCTTCGTCTCGACGTTGTTGAACCACGCGTATTCCATTCCTTCGCGGCTCGTCCACACGTTCTTGCAGGTCACCGAGCAGGTATGGCAGCCGATGCACTTGTCGAGGTTCAGCACCATCGCGATCTGTGCGCGGATTTTCATGACGTTTCTCCGATGCGAACGGCCTGCGTTGTCGGGTCGCTCGCGGCGTCTTCCCCGTCGAGCCAGTCGATCCTGTTCATCCTGCGCACGATCAGGAACTCGTCGCGATTCGAGCCGACCGTGCCGTAGTAGTTGAAGCCGTACGACAGTTGCGCATAGCCGCCGATCATGTGAGT
Source organism: Burkholderia sp. AU32262 (assembly GCF_020419985.1). Taxonomy (NCBI): domain Bacteria; kingdom Pseudomonadati; phylum Pseudomonadota; class Betaproteobacteria; order Burkholderiales; family Burkholderiaceae; genus Burkholderia; species Burkholderia sp. AU32262. The sequence continues at coordinate 59,326 of NZ_JAIZRS010000025.1, read as the reverse complement.
CGGCTTCAGCGCGATGCGCGTGACCGAGTTGTGAATGCCGCCGCGCGTGCCGGTGATCTCGGATCCCGGCGTGTTCACGATCTTCTCCTGCGCGTGGTACATCATCACCATCCCGGACGGAATCCGCTGGCTCACGACGGCCCGCGCGCACAACGCGCCGTTCGAGTTGTAGCACTCGATCCAGTCGTTGTCGGCCGCGCCGATCGCCTTCGCGTCGTCCTCCGACATCCATACGATCGGGCCGCCGCGCGACAGCGTCAGCATCAGCAGGTTGTCGGTGTACGTGCTGTGGATCCCCCACTTCTGATGCGGCGTCAGGAAGTTCAGCACGCGCTCCGGGTTGCCGTTCGAACGCTTGCCGACCATGTGCGCGTAGCTGCCGGTGTCGATCGGCGGCTTGTATGCGCACAGCGATTCGCCGAACGCGCGCATCCACGGGTGATCCTGGTACAACTGCTGACGGCCCGTCAGCGTGCGCCATGGCACCAGCTCGTGCACGTTCACGTAGCCCGCGTTGTACGACACGTGCTCGGATTCAATCCCGCTCCACGTCGGCGACGAGATGATCTTGCGCGGCTGCGCCTGGATGTCGCGAAAGCGGATCTTCTCGTCCGCGCGCGCGGCGGCCAGGTGCGTGTGGTCGATACCGGTGATGCCGGACAGCGCGCGCCATGCCTTCACCGCCACTTCCCCGTTGGTCTCCGGCGCGAGCGCGAGAATCACCTCGGCCGCGTCGAGCGCGGTGTCGATGCGCGGGCGGCCTTGTGCGGCGCCTTGAGCGACCGTGTAGTTGAGCTCGCCGAGCAGCTTCACTTCATCCCGCGTATCCCAGCCGATGCCCTTGCCCGCGTTGCCGAGCTTGTCCATCAGGGGCCCGAGCGACGTGAAGCGCGCATACGTGTTCGGGTAGTCGCGCTCGACCGCGATCACGTTCGGCATCGTGCGACCCGGCACCGGTTCGCATTCGCCGCGCTTCCAGTCCTGCACGTCGAACGGCTGCGCGAGCTCGCCCGGCGTGTCGTGCGCGATCGGCGCGAGCACGACGTCGCGCTCGACGCCGAGATGCCCGTCGCACAGCTCGGAGAAGCGCTTCGCGATCCCCTTGAAGATCTCCCAGTCGCTCTTCGATTCCCATGCAGGATCGACCGCCGCCGACAGCGGATGAATGAACGGATGCATGTCGGACGTGTTCATGTCGTCCTTCTCGTACCACGTCGCGGTCGGCAGCACGATGTCCGAATACATGCAGGTCGTCGACATCCGGAAGTCGAGCGTGACGAGCAGGTCGAGCTTGCCGCGCGGCGCGTCGTCGCGCCAATTCACTTCCTCGGGGCGCGCGCCGCCCGTCGCGCCGAGGTCCTCCCCTTGCACACCGTTGGTGGTGCCGAGCAGATGCTTCAGGAAATACTCGTGGCCCTTGCCCGACGAGCCGAGCAGGTTCGAGCGCCACACGAACAGGTTGCGCGGGAAGTTGCCGGGCGCGTCCGGGTCCTCGCACGCCATCCGCAGCGTGCCGGCCTTCAACCGTTGCGCGATGTCCGCACCGGCCCGCGACGGGTCGTCCAGGCTCGCGCCGACCTTCAGCGGATTCGCCGCGAGCTGCGGCGCGGACGGCAGCCAGCCCATCCGTTCCGCACGCACGTTGTAGTCGATCGGCGAGCCGTGGAACTGCGCCCTGTCCGCGAGCGGCGACAGCAGCGCGCCCGGGTCCATCGTGTCATAGCGCCACTGGTCGGTGTGCGCGTAGAAGAACGAGGTTGCATTCATGTGCCGCGGCGGCCGGCTCCAGTCGAGCGCGAACGCGAGCGCGGTCCAGCCGGTCTGCGGGCGCAGTTTCTCCTGGCCGACGTAATGCGACCAGCCGCCGCCCGGCTTGCCGATGCAGCCGCACATGATCAGCATGTTGATGATCGCGCGGTACGACATGTCCATGTGGAACCAGTGGTTGATCCCCGCGCCGATGATCACCATCGACTTGCCCTGCGTCTTGTGCGCGTTCTCCGCGAACTGCCGCGCGACCGAGATCACGTCCGCGCGCTTCACGCCGGTGATTGCCTCCTGCCATGCGGGCGTGTACGGCAGGTCGTCGTCGTAGCTCGCGGCCACGTCGCGCCCGCCCAGCCCCTGGTCGAGCCCGTAGTTCGCGACGAACAGGTCGTAGACGGTCGCGACCAGCATGTCGCCGTCGCGGTTCGCCACGCGCCGCACGCCGATCCGGCGCGACAGCTCGGATGCGTGCTGCGTCGAATTGAAGTGCGCATGCGGCTGGTTGCCGAAGTACGGGAACAGCACGTCGACCACGTCGTCGTGCGCGGTCGTGCACGACAGCCGCGGCGACAGCGCCGCGCCCTTCGACGTCTCGCCGCGCAGGTTCCACTTGCCCTTGTCGCTCGATCCGTCCTTGCCCTGCTGGCCCCAGCGGAAGCCGATCGAGCCGACCGGCACGACGAATTCACCGGTCGCGTCGTCGATCATCACGGTCTTCCACTCCGGATGCGCGGCTTCGTCGAGCGCGTCGTCGAAGTCGGACGCGCGCACGAGGCGCTCGGGCACGTAGCCGTCGCCGTGCGGCACGAGGCGCACGAGCGCCGGCATGTCGGTGTAGCGCTTGCAGTAGTCGATGAAGTAGTCGCTCTTGCGCGCTAAATGGAACTCCTTCAGGATCACGTGCCCCATCGCGAGCGCGAGCGCCGCGTCGGTGCCCTGCTTCGGATGCAGCCACAGGTCGCCGAATTTCGCGCCTTCCGAGTAGTCGGGGAACACCGACACGACCTTGGTGCCGCGATAGCGCGCCTCGACGAGGAAGTGCGCGTCGGGCGTGCGCGTCTGCGGGACATTGGAGCCCCACATCATGATGAACGTCGAGTTGTACCAGTCGGCCGATTCCGGCACGTCGGTCTGCTCGCCCCAGGTCTGCGGCGACGCGGGCGGCAGGTCGCAATACCAGTCGTAGAAGCTCAGGCACACGCCGCCGATCAGCGACAGGTAGCGCGAGCCGGCGGCGTACGACACCATCGACATCGCCGGGATCGGCGAGAAGCCGACCACGCGATCGGGGCCATGACGCTCGACCGTGTAGACGTTTGCGGCCGCAACGAGCTCGTTGACCTCGTCCCAGCTCGCGCGCACGAACCCGCCGAGCCCGCGCCGGCTCTGGTACGACCGGCGTGCTTCGTCGTCCTCGACGATCGAGCGCCACGCGTCGACGGCGCCCAGCGTGCGGCGGCGTTCACGCCACAGCTTCACGAGCGCGCTGCGCACCATCGGGTGCTTGAGACGGTTCGCGCTGTACAGATACCACGAGTACGATGCGCCGCGCGAGCAGCCGCGCGGCTCGTGGTTCGGCATGTCGGGGCGCGTGCGCGGATAATCGGTCTGCTGGGTTTCCCACGTGACGATCCCACCTTTCACGTAGACCTTCCACGAGCACGAACCCGTGCAGTTCACACCGTGGGTCGAACGGACGATCTTGTCGTGCTGCCAGCGCATCCGGTAACCGTCTTCCCACTTGCGGTCTTCGTCTGTGACGGCGCCGTGTCCATCGGAAAAGCGTGGCCTCGTGGTGGAGAAATAACGCAATCTATCCAGGAAATGGCTCATGGGGATCTCGTTTTTCCGGTCTTTTTGCAGACCCTGATTATTTAAGGAGGTGAAATGCCGGTTGTAAAGGACAATCGGATTTCGATCATTTCGCCCTGCTCACCGTGGTCGAACCCATTGTCAGACGGATCCAAATATCACAAGTTGATACAAATCACGGAATCGTTCATCTGCCCGCAACAATGAGGGCAAAGGGTGAGCGCTCGAATCGCGCCGCCTGCTATGCTGCGCGCAACAACCGCGGCCGAACGTGCGCGACCGGCTGTTTTTGCCCGGCCAGGTCATTGCGGGGGTGCCCGTCAAGCCGGACCAGCACGACAGCGTGATCTTCGGCACGACGGACGCGGCCGGCCGCACGGCGAGGATTCGCCTGCCGAAATGGCATCCGCAAAAGAAGTGGGTGTTCAACGCGGTCGTCGGCGACGGCGACCTCGGCGAGTCGTTCCATCTGATCGACCCGGGCGGCCAAAAGGTGCACGCCGGCGTCCCGTATCTGCTAGACGTGGAGAACGGATATCTGCCGTGCGGCCATTCGGATGCGAACGGCTACCCCGACTACGCGCAGTCGCGCACGCCGAGCAACGTCGATCTTTCGACAGGATTCCGGACGATCTGCTGAACGACGTCGGCTATCGGCTCGCCGATGCGGGCGTCGCGGTCGAGCGCGGGCTCGCGATGATCGACACGCATCTCGCGCAATCGCCGGACGTGGCGTATGCGCTCGACAGCAAGGGCTGGGCGCTGTATCGCCTCGGCCGCAACGACGACGCGCTCGCATGGTTCGACCGCGCGATCGCAATCCTCGCGAAGGACGACGACGCGCGCGAAGCCCTGGCGATCGGGCTCGAGCGCAAGGGCGAAGTGCTGTGGAAGCTGGGCCACCGGGATGAAGCGCGCAACGCGTTCGCGCAGGCGGAGAAAATTCAGCCGGCGAACGCCGCGCTGGCGGAAACGTTGAAGCGGTTGAACGTGCAGGCGCGCTCGGCCGGTGCGACGGCGCCCGGTACGAGCCGCACGTGACGACACGCGCGGCAAGCCGTGATCGTCGGGAAACCCCACATCACGGCTGGCGCGGATCGTCGCGGGACAGCATGTCGACGTGTGCGGATGCGTTCGCCATCGAGCGCGACGCGACGCATCACTCCTCGCCTTTCGGCCCCGGGTTCAACATCACGACGAAGCCGGCCACGCCGACGATCAACGCGATGGCGCCGCCGCGCAGCATCGTCGCGGCATCGAACAACAGGCCCGTCACGACGGCCATCATTCCGGCCAGCGACATGAACACGGCGATCGCCGCGACGACGATGCGGTACTGGCGGCGTATCATCGCGCGCACCGCGTCATGCCGCGGCCGAGGCCGCCTTCACGTCGGCGTCGTCGCCGCGAATCAGCAGCACCGGGCACTTCGAGCCGCGCACGAAGCGCTCGGCGACGCTGCCGAGCAGCACGCGCCGGATGCCGCGCCGCCCGTGCGTGCCGACCACCGCGAGATCGATGCCACGCTCCTTCACGTAGCGCTGCAGCCGCTCCGCGATGTCCTCGCCGATGCTCTCGGTCTCGACCAGTTCAGCGTCGCCCTTCGCGCCGGCCAGCGCGATGACCTGTTCGGCTTCGCGCAGCACCTTGCGCCCGTCGTCGCGGATTTCCTCGACGAGCGCATGCGGATCGAGACGGCCCGCATACGTGAACAGCACCGACTTGTCGACCACATACACGGCGCTGACGTGCGCGTCGCCCGCCAGCGCCACCTTCACGGCCTCGGCAAGCGCCTGTTTCGACGAAGCGCTGCCGTCGACGGCCACCATGATTTTCTCGTACATGCGAACCTCGCTGGGGTGAACTGCCGTGCGCCCTGTCGCGCGGCCATGTCACCATCATCGGCCGACAGCGGGCTCCAGTCTTGACGACGATCAAGCCGGCAGACGTCCGGCCTGCGACCGGAGGACGCGGTCGCCCGGACAAGCGGCGAAGCGGAACCGGAAGTGCGAACCACGTCGTCGATCAGGCCGCCGATCCGCATGTCGGTCGGAGCGTCCGGGCGGATTCCGCCGGCTTCCGTGCTCGCGTTGCCGCTCTCGATCCCGACACGACCGAACAGCCATCGCGCCGAAGGCGCTATCATCAACCATGCGACTTTCGTCCGGCCCTTTTTTGCCGGCCCCACTTTCAACTCGCTCAACCGACATGACAACGACTATCGAACGCGTGGACGGCGCCGCCCAGCATCTCGTCGCCGCCCGCCATGCCGGCTCGCCCGGCCCGCTGTTGCCCGATGCACTGCGTCCCGACGACATCGAGACCGCGCTCGCGATCCAGCAGCGCGTGGCCGATTTGCTCGGCGAACCCGTCGGCGGATGGAAATGCGCGCTGCCGCCGCCCGATCGCGTGATCCTCGCGCCGATCTTCGCGTCGACGATCCGCGACGCCGATGCACCGTACCGCGTCGTCGGCGGACCGATCGTGCGGATCGAACCGGAAATCGCATTCGTGCTCGATCGCGACCTGCCCGCGCGCGAGCAGCCGTACGACGAAGGCGACGTGCGCGCGGCGATCCGCGAGGTGCGCATCGTGCTCGAGGTGCTCGGCTGCCGCTACGCGGAGCCCGCGCGCGCGTCGAAGTTCGAGCTGCTGGCCGACGGGCAATTCAACCAGGGGCTGTGCGTCGGCCCGGTCGTGCCCGATGGGTTGAACGTGCCGCTCGCGACGCTGGCGTTGTCGTTCGAAGGCGCGCTGAACCGCACGATCGACGGCAGCCATCCGGACGGCGATCCGCTCAAGCCGCTGGTGTGGCTCGTCAATTTCCTCGCGTCGCGCGGCGACGCGGTGCGCGCCGGCCAGATCGTGACGACCGGCTCGTACGCGGGCGCGATCGACGTGCCGCTCGGCGATGTGCTGACGGTCCGCTTCGGCGAGCTCGGCAGCCTGTCGGTGACGTTGACCGCGTGACGGTTCGGTCGCTTTCACGCCGTCCGCCATGTCGCTGACACCGCTTCCCGCCCTGCTCGACGCGACGCTGCGCACCGTCGCGCGCCGTTACCGGCTGCCGCCGCTCGACCGCGCGTCGGCGCTGACCGACGCGACGAACCCGGCCACCGCGCTGGCGATCGTGATCGAGGAAGCGCGCAGCATGCGGGCGGACGGCCACGCGCCCGGCGCGGACTTGCGGCAGCGCTTCATCGACGCGCTTGGGCGGATGATCCGCGAGGCGATGGATCCGTCGTCCGGCGATCCGTCGTTTCAGGCATCGGTGCTGCGCCACGATGCGCCGAACGTGCGCGAATACGCGTCGTTGTCCGCGCACGCGGAGCAGGACCGGCGCGCGCTGCACTCGGCCGTCAATGCGATCGCGCACCCGGCCAAGCTCGAGCGCAGCGCCCACGCATGGCAACGCGACGGCCTCGCGCGCCTGCACGCGGCCGCGGCCGCGGCGTCGTGGGCCGAACTGCACGCGGCGCTCGCGCACCTGCTCGCGCGGCCCGAGACGGCGACCGACACGGCATTCGAGCAGGACATCGTCAGGCTCAAGGACAGCCCCGCGCTCGAACGCATGCTGCGGCTCGATGCGCTCGCCGCGGACGAGGACGTTCGTCGCTACCGCGCGTTGTGGGTCCGGCAGGGGCCGCTCGTCGGCAGCACGGTGGCCGTCGCGCAAGGCGCCGCGTCCCAGCGGCGCGGCGCGGCCGTCGAAGCGCTGGCGGCACAGGCGCTCGACGCATTGGCGCGCCGGCTCGACGCGGTGGACGAGCAGCGTACCTACCGCGTGGTCACGTCGATGCGCGTGCCGTCGTCGATCCCGGGCCGGCACGACCGCGCGAAAACCGAATGGGATGCGATCCTGCTCGAACGTGCGCGCGGCGGCGACCCGGCGCCTGCGTGGAACGTGCGCTTCCTCGTCGAAGCAAAGGCCTCCGCGGATGCCGCGACGACCGATCTGCCGCGGCTGCTGCGCGGCCTGAACCTGCTCGCGCAGGCGGATCCCGACACGGTCTATGCATTCGAGACGCACCAGGGCACGGTGCGCGTGCATGGCGCATCGCTGCACGCATTGACGACCGACGAAGCGGCGCTGCCGCGCGAAGTACTGTATTGCTGCGACGCGTCCGCGGACGCGACGCCGCGCCTGCTCGGCGCCGCGAGCCGGATGCAGTTGCTGTCCGCGCAGGCGAGCCTCGAATACGCGAGCGCGCTCGCGCGGCGGCCGGACGCCGATCCGGACGGCCTCGGCGTCATCTGGCATGCCCTGCTGACGCTGCCGCAATGGCAAGCCGTGCTGCATCAGTACCCGTCGTTGCGGCAAGTGCGCGAGCTGATGGTGGCCATCGACGATTTGCGCGCCACGCTCGACGAAATGAACGACGGAGGCATCGCCAGCAGCGTGTGCGCGTGAGGCGCGGGCACGGCCGCGACGCTCGCGCGCGCCCGGCTCGGTTGGCGCCCCGCCGGCCGTCACGCGGCGTGAGGTACGATACGCGCCGGGGCAGCGCGCCCCCCTGAGAGACCCGGCCGTCGCGGCCCCTAACCAGCACAAGAAAAATGCGAAAAACACCGACGCTGCACCGCAACCTGTTCGCCGCGCTGGCGGCCAGCCTGCTCTGGATGCCGGCCGCCCATGCCAGCGGCGACGACGGCTGCTACGTGCCGACCACGCTCCGGCAGGCTTCATACTCGTGCGGCAACGTGCCGATGCTGACGCCCGCCAACGACACGCGCATCAACGCGATGCTGATGATGGCCGACAGCGCCAAGGTCGCGCAGGTGTTCCCGGACCCGAAGACCATCCCGGCGAAAGAGCGGATCAACCAGATCGTCGTGCCGTTCCCGATGGATTTCTCCGGATGGATCTACATCGGCCAGAAGGAGCCCGACAAGACCGGTAGCGCGGCGGACGCCGATGCGTCGTCGAACCGGTACGCGGACGGCGAAGGCAGCATCTGCCGCAGCATGAGCGCCGGCGCGGACGCGTTCAACGAAGCACTCGGCAGCGCCGGCGGCCTGCCCGCCGACGAAGCCGCCCGCCTGCGCGCGGCACGCGCCGACATCGCGCAGAAAACCTGTGGCGCGGGCGCCGCGAGCGCCGCGTGGGCGAAGCCGCCGGTCAAGTCGCCGCTCGGCCAGCAGTTCGCCGCGTACCTCGACGGCACGAACGCGTTCTATCGCGCCGACTTCCTCACCGCGACCCGCGCGTTCGCGAACGCATCGCACAGCGCGGACCCGTGGCTGAAGGAAACCGGCCTCTACATGGCCGGGCGCGCGCAGTTGAACGCCGCACAAGCCAACGCATTCGACCACGACAGCCCGACGCCGACGCGCGCGCGCGTGACGAAGGTGTCGCTCGACGCGGCGAACACCGTGTTCCGCACCTACCTGAAGGTGTATCCGAAGGGGCGCTATGCGGTGTCCGCGGCCGGGCTGTTGCGACGGGTCGCGTGGCTCGGCGGCAACGTCACGCAGCAGGCCGACCTGTACGGCCATGCGCTCGCGCGCTGGTCGCCGGCGACGTCGAACGTGCCGCTGATGCAACTGGCGAACGAACTCGACAGCAAGCTGCTGTTCGGCCCGGAATTCGACGCCGGCCAGATCCAGTCGCCGACCGTGCTCGCCACCGTCGACCTGCTGCGCATGCGCGCGTCGGACAGCAGCGATGCGAGCCGCAAGCCGATGACGCTCGACGAACTGCAGGCGCAGAAGCCGCGCTTCGCGAACGCGCCCGCGCTGTACGACTACCTGCTCGCGACCTGGTACGTGCAGATCGGGCACAAGCCGGACGCCGCCCTCGATCTGCTGCCGCGGACGCCCGCCGCGCCGCTCGACTACTTCGGCCTCAGCCAGCAGGCGCTGCGCGGGTTCGCGCTGGAGGACAGCGGCCAGAACGACACGGCCCGCCAGCTGTGGCGCGACCTGATCCCGCTCGCGAAATTCCGCTTCCAGCGCGAAATGCTGGAACTCGCGCTCGCGATCAACCTGGAACAGGCCGGGCTCGTCAACGACGCATTCGCCGACGATTCGCTCGTGCAGAACGCCGCGATCCGTGCGGTGCTGCTGCAGCGCGCGGCCAATGCCGACCTGTTGCGCGCGCAGGCGCAGAATCAGGCGACGAGCGGCGCGCTGCGCGACACCGCGCTGTATACACTGCTGTACAAGGAACTCACGCGTTCGCACTACGCGGACTTCCTCGCCGATACCGCGCTGGTGGCGGGCACGCCCGCCGATCCGTTGAAGCCCTTCATCGCCGCCGGCGCTAAAAACGACGACGGCTACACGTGCCCGTCGGCGCGCGACGTCGCCGCGACGCTGCAGCAGAATCCGGCCGATCCGAAAGGGCTGAACTGCCTCGCCGATTTCGTGCGCGTGCATCCGCCGGCGTCGGGCCTCGAAATCGATCCGGTGCCCGCGTGGGTCCGCAACGGATCGAGCGCGGCCGCCACGCGCGTGCCGCCGACACTCGGCGCGGCGCCGTCGCAGTTCGCCGGCAAGCCGTACGAGCGGATGTCGAGCTACGTGACGGTGATGGCCGATACGCAGGCGAACCCGAACGATCGCGCGTACGCGTTCTACCGTGCGATCAGGTGCTATGCACCGGCCGGCGCCAACGAATGCGGCGGCAAGGAGGTGTCGAAGAGCACGCGCAAGCGCTGGTTCGACACGCTGAAGACAGCCTATCCGGGCAGCCCGTGGGCGCAGAAGCTCCGCTACTACTGGTAGGCCGCATGAAGCGCATCGCGTGCGTCGCGCTGCTGCTGGCCGCGCGCGTCGCGCTGGCCGGCACCGTCGACGCCGCGCGGTACGACGCGTTCTGGCTGTGGGCCGGCGTGAAGCCGCAGGCGGTCGTGCGCGACGCGCGCATCGTCTACGTGCTGCAAGGACAGATCGAGGCGTCGCCGCGGGACGAGTCGCAGGTGCGCGTGATCGCACAGGGCGTTGCGCTGCCGCCCGCGCCCCACGCGCGCGTGTGGCTCGTCTATCGTGCGCATACGCTGCGCTGGACGCCGCGCGTCACGCGGATCATGCTCGCGCAGCTCGCGCGCTGGCGTGCATCGGGCCGCACGATCGCCGGCATCCAGATCGATTTCGATGCGGGCACGCGCCACCTGCAGGATTACCTCGCGTTCCTGCGCACGCTGCGCGAGACCTTGCCCGCCGATTGCCGGCTCAGCATCACGGGGCTGCTCGACTGGAGCAGCCGCATCGATACCGACCAGGTCAACGCGCTCAAGGGCATCGTCGACGAGGTGGTCGTTCAGACCTACCAGGGCCGCCGCACGATCCCCGACTATGCGGCGTACCTGCCGCGCGTCGCGCGGTTGCAACTGCCGTTTCGCATCGGCGTGATCCAGGGCGGCGACTGGGACGCGCCGCCGTATCTCGCGACGAACCCGTGGTTCCGCGGCTACGTCGTGTTCCTGCGCAACGGCTGAAACCCGTCCACGCTGATAACGGGCCGCACGCGGCGCCAACGAAGCGGTAACGCCGAACGCCGCGGCAGTACGCTGCACTAAGCGGCGCCCGCGATCGTGCTGCCGAGCCCGGCGAGCGCAATCGCGAGCAGCGCGAGCGCCGACGACGCCGAGATCCATCGCTGCTTCCGATGCATCGCCGGGTGGTTGATCGCCGCCATATAGCCGGTCAGGATCGTGAAATCGACCGCGATCCACAACGCGGCGAGGATCGCGAGGCTCACGCGCGAATCGGGCGTGATGGCGACGAACTGCGGAAAGAACGCGACGAAGAACAGCAGGTCCTTCGGGTTCGCGATGCCGACGAGGAAACCGCGCACGATGCCCGGCAAACCGCGCGGCCGCGCCACGGGTTCGCCCGCCGCGGGTTCGCCCGCCGCCGCCTCCGCTGCGGCCGCGCCGTCGCCGCCACGCTCGCGGGCGGCGCGCCATTCGCCGAGCAGCGTCCGGATGGCAAGCCCCGCGATGAACAGGCACCCCGCGACATGCAGCCCGGCAAGCAGGCGGGCGCTGACCATCACGACGCCGAACACCATCAGCATCGCACCCGCGATCATCACGAGGCTCGCGGCGTTCGCGCCCACCGCGGTCAGCACGCCCTGACGGAACCCGTGCCGCGCGACGGTGCCCGTCACGAGCATCACGACCGGGCCGGGCGTCGCGATGAGCAGCACGATCGCGGCGAGGTAGGCGAACAGCAGCGGGTAATGGAGCGTCATGACAAAAAGTTCTGTTTGATGAGTCGGGGGCGTGTACGTCACAGTGGCATCATGGAGGTCCGATATCGCGAAAGACACGGCGATAAGCAGTATCACGCGCCCGCTCTGTCGAGCTAAAACGGAAAATCCTGTCTGATGACATGAGTTTTATTCATATTCGAAATCCATGAAAGCCAAACCGCTTCCGCCCGTCTACGCGTTGCGCGCATTCGAGAGTGCCGCGCGCACCGGCTCGTTCACGCTGGCCGCCGAGGAACTGAGCCTGACGCAAAGCGCGGTCAGCAAGCACGTGAAGACGCTCGAAGCCTACTTCGGCCGGAAGCTGTTCGTCCGACGCGGGCCCAGGATGACCGTGACGGCGGAAGCCCATATCTTCGCGGCCGGCCTCAGGCGCGGGTTCCGGCAGATCGAGGAAGCGTGCATGCTGTTCCGCACGCAACGCGACGTGCTGCGGCTCAAGGCGCCCTCCACGCTCACGATGCGCTGGCTGCTCGACGCGCTGGCCGCCTTTCGCGGCACGCGGCCGGCGTTCGAGGTGCAGATCGCGAGCGTGTGGATGGATGTCGATACCGTGGATTTTTTCAGCGAATCCTACGATTGCGCGATCCTGCTCGGCGCGGGCAAGTTCGGCGAAAGCACGCATTGCGTGAAGCTGTTCGACGAATGGCTGATTCCGGTGTGCTCGCGGGCCACCGCCACGCTCGCGCGTACGAATCCCGCCGCGTGCGAGCTGATCCATCCGTCGCCCGACCGGCGCGACTGGCGCCGCTGGCTCAACGGCAGCGGTCACGATCTCGATGTGGACATCACGCGAGGGCAGGTGTTCGACATGCTCGAACAGGGGATCGCGGCGGCCATCGCCGGCCACGGGATGTCGATCGGCGACCTCGCGCTGTGCGCGACGGCCCTCGACGAGAAGCAGCTCGTGCTGCCGTTCAAGACGGCCGTGAGCACCGGCGATGCGTACTACCTCGTGTGGCCGGAAGACTCAGCGAAGACCGCGCAGGTGCGCGAGTTGCATGCGTTCCTGGCCGGCCGGATGCCGCGCCTCGCGCATCCGGGCGTTCGCTTCGTCGATTTGGGGTGAAGCAGAGGGCGGGCGATCGGCCCTTTTGCTCGCGCGGCCGGATCGCCGGTTTTCAATCGCGGCGCCGCCCGCCGCGGCGGGCCGGCGCCGCCACCGTCATGCCCGCACGAACGCCAGCAGATCGGCGTTCAGCACGTCCGCATTGACCGTCAGCATGCCGTGCGAATAGCCCGGGTACGTCTTCAGCGTGCCGTTCTTCAGCAGCTTGATCGACTTCAGCGCGGCATCCGCGATCGGCACGATCTGATCGTCCTCGCCGTGCAGCACGAGCGTCGGGACGGAGATCGACTTCAGGTCGTCGGTCTGGTCCGTTTCCGAAAACGCCTTGATGCCGTCGTAATGCGCCTTCGCGCTGCCTTCCATCCCCTGCCGCCACCAGTTGCGGATCACGCCCTGGTGCACGGTCGCGCCTTCGCGATTGAACCCGTAGAACGGGCCGCTCGCCACGTCGAGGAAGAACTGCGCGCGATTGTCGGCGAGCGCTTTCCGGAAGCCGTCGAACACCTCCAGCGGCAGGCCTTCGGGGTTCGATTCGGTTTTCAGCATCAGCGGCGGCACCGCGCTGACCAGCACGGCCTTCGCGACGCGGCCGGCCGGCTCGCCGTGCTTCGCGACGTAGCGCGCCACTTCGCCGCCGCCCGTCGAATGGCCGACATGCACCGCATTGCGCAGGTCGAGCGCCTCGACGACCGCGAACGCGTCCGCCGCGTAATGGTCCATGTCGTGGCCGTCCCAGACCTGCGCCGAGCGGCCGTGCCCGCGCCGGTCGTGCGCGATCACGCGATAGCCGTGCTGGACGAAGAACAGCAGTTGCGCATCCCAGTCGTCGCTGGAAAGCGGCCAGCCGTGGTGGAACATGATGGGCTGCGCGTCTTTCGGACCCCAATCCTTGTAGAAAATCTCGACGTTGTCCTTCGTGGTGACGTATGGCATCGCGGTACTCCTGTGAGGTGGATGAACGTGGCGAACGGGCCGCCGCCATTATCGGCTTTATTGTGAAACCACGACGCCATCGTGCAATGCGATGGCCGATCCTCCACCGGCAGGAAACGGACGAGGCGGCGCGTCAGCCGTCCGTCGACACCGTCAGCGCCTCCCACGCGCGGATTTCGTCGTCCAGCGCCGCCAGCTTGCTCCGCACGAGCCGCAGCGCGTCGCTGCCGAGCAGCAGATGCGCGGGCGGATGGTCCGCCGCGATCACGGCGAGCATCGCCCGCGCGGCCTTCGCGGGGTCGCCCGGCTGCTTGCCGCTCTTTTCCTCGCGCGCACGGCGGATCGGGTCGAACAGCGCGTCGTAGTCGGCGATCGAGCGCGGCGTGCGCGCCATCGAGCGGCCGGCCCAGTCGGTGCGGAACGAACCCGGCGCGACGGCCGTCACCGCGATGCCGAACGGCTCGAGTTCCTTGCCGAGGGTCTCGGAAATGCCCTCCAGCGCGAACTTGCTGCCGCAGTAGTACGCGATGCCCGGCATCGTGATGTGCCCGCCCATCGACGTGATGTTCAGGATGCGGCCGCGCCGGCGTTCGCGCATGAACGGCACGACGGCCTTCATCATCGCGACCGCGCCGAACACGTTCACGTCGAACTGCCGGCGCATCTCGTCGAGCGGCGACTCCTCCATGATCCCTTCGTGCCCGTAACCCGCGTTGTTCACCAGCACGTCGACGGGCCCGACGTTCGCCTCGATGTCTGCGACGACGCCGTCGATCCGCTCGAAATCGGTCACGTCGAGCACGCGTGCGACGGCCGCCTGCGCGGACAGCGCCTCGAAGTCGCGCGCCGCCTGCGCGCTGCGCACCGTGCCGACCACCGTGTGGCCGGCGGCCAGCGCTTCCTGGGCCAGCGCGCGGCCGAAACCGCTGCTGCCGCCGGTAATGAGCATGATGTTGCCGGATGCCATGTGAGCTTCTCCCGAATGTCGATTCAAGCGTGCATACTAGTCTGACGAACGACGCCGAATAAGCCCGATTCCGCTGATTTTCTTGCACAAAACTATGAGCACCGTGTCCGTCTCCGCCCGACCTCCAGCGCTGTCGCCGCGCGACCGGAAGCGCCTGGTGGCGCTGCTGCGCGCGCTGGCGCCGAACGAGGGCTACAACCTGACCGCGCTGCCGAGCGTGCGCATCCTGCGCTCGAACCGCGCGCTGTCGCGCACGCCGGTGCTGTACGACCCGGGCATCGTGATCGTGTGCCAGGGGTCGAAGCGCGGCTACTTCGGCGGCGAGTGCTATCTGTACGACGAACACCATTACCTGGCCGTCTCCGTGCCGGTCCCGTTCAGCATGGAAACCGACGCGACGCCGGAGCGCCCGCTGCTCGCGCTGTACCTGCACCTCGATTTCACGCTGGCCGCCGAACTCGCCGCGCAGATCGACCGCGTGGGCGTCGCGGAAACGGTGCAGGCGCCGAAGAGCATGATGTCGACGCCGATGGACGAAGCGATGCACGCGTCGGTGCTGCGTTTCGTCGACGCGATGCAGCGGCCGCTCGACGCCGCCGTGCTCGGCCCGGCGCTGCTGCGCGAGCTGTATTTCCGCGTGCTGACCGGCGCGCAAGGCCACGCGATGCGCAGCGCGCTGGCGATGCGCGGGCAATACGGCCGGATCGGGCGATCGCTGCGCATGATCCACGCCGATTACGCGCGGCCGCTCGACGTGTCGCAACTGGCCGACGAAGCCGGCATGAGCGTGCCGAGCTTTCACAGTCACTTCAAGGCGATCACGCAGGTGTCGCCAATGCAGTACCTGAAATCGACGCGGCTGCATCAGGCGCGGCTGTTGATGGTGCGCCAGGACCTGACGGCGGAGGCGGCCGGCTATGCGGTCGGCTATACGAGCCCGTCGCAGTTCAGCCGGGAATTCAAGCGCCTGTTCGGCTTGACGCCGGCGAAGGAAGCGCAGCGCATGCGCGCGAGCTTCGCGATTCCGGAAGCGTTCGACGATGCGGTGTTCGTGTCGTCGCATTGACGTCGTTGACGTGCGCCGACCCCCCGCCGCGACGCGCGCGTTCATCGCGCCGCATCGAGCGCGCGGCCGGGCGGCGACTTCAGGATGAACGCGGTCACGCCCCGGATGCCCTGCGGCGCCAGCGCGAGACTTCGGCTCTCGGGCCGGCGGCTGGCCGTCGCGGTAGCGGACAATACCGAGGCAGTGATGGCGGAATTCGGCGACCAGTCGCCCGACCACGCGACGCTGACGACCCATCCGGTCATCGCGCTGCTCGCGGTCGAGTCCATCAAGGCCGACGTGAGCGGCCGCGTCTTGATCGACGCGACGAGTCCGGCAGAATACCGGAAAGTGCTGAAGCATCCCGACATGCAGGCGATGCTCGCACCGCTCGACAAACAGGGCTGACCCACACGAGATACCGATGACCCAGTACACCTTCCGCCTGCTGAACGTCTTCGCCGAATCGACGTTCGGCGGCAACCCGCTGTGCGTGTTCGACGATGCGCGCGGCATGGACGACGCGACCATGCAGGCGCTGGCCGTGCAGTTCAATCTGTCGGAGACGACCTTCGTGCTGCCGTCCGAGCGCGCGCATGCACGCGTGCGCATCTTCACGCCCGGCTACGAGATGGCTTTCGCGGGCCATCCGACGCTCGGCACCGCGCACGTCGTGCGGGACCTGCTCGAGGCAGGCGATGCGCTGTCGCTCGAATTCAAGGCCGGCGTCGTCGACGTCGCCGCGCGCGGCGACGTGTGGACCTTCATCGCGCCGCACGCCGGCATGCCGAACACGGCGCCGTGCGCGTTGCCGAATGCGCAGGTCGCGGCGCTGCTCGGAATCGCGGAAAGCGACCTGCTCGCGCCGCCGCTGTGGGTCGACACCGGTGCCGACCAGTTGCTGGTCGCGCTCAAGGACCCGGCCGCCGTGCGGCGCGCGCAGCCCGATAGCGCGCACCTCGACGTCTGGCCGCGAAGCAGCCTCGGCCGCAAGACCGCCTATGTGTTCGCGTTCGATGCCGCGCGCCCGGGGACGGTCGTGTCCCGCTACTTCTTCGTGAAGCAAGGCGGCGGCGTGTCGGAAGACCCAGGCACCGGATCGGCCTGCGCGAATCTGGGCGGCTGGCTGCTCGCCGCCGGACACGATCTGCCGGCCGCGTTTCGGGTCGAGCAAGGCGAAGCCGTCGGCCGGCCCTGCCTGCTGCGCTTGTCGGTCGATGCCGCGGGCGAAATCGGCGTCGGCGGGCGCGTGATCGAAATCGGCCGCGGCGTGATCAACGTGTGACCGACGCACGTCCGCCGACGCTCATCGCGCGCCTACCCGCCACACCGTCACTTCATGCAGCGTCTCGCCCGGCTTGAGCGCCGTCGACGGGAAGGCCGGATGATTCGGCGAATCGGGAAAGTGCTCGGCTTCCAGCGCGAACGCATCGGTTTGCCGGTAGGCCGTCCCGCCCTTGCCCGCGACACTGCCGTTCAACCCGTTGGCCGTATAGAACTGCAGCCCCGGCTGCGTCGTGTACAGCTCGAGGAACCGCCCGGACGCCGGGTCGTAAGCGCGCGCGGCAAACGCCGGCGCCGTCTGGCCGCCTTGGTCGAGCACCCAGTTCTGGTCGTAGCCATGCGCGATCGCGAGCTGCGGATACGCATCGCGCAAATGCGCGCCGATCGGCGTCAACTGGCGCAGATCCATCGGCGTGCCCGCGACGCTCGCCAGTTGCCCGGTCGGAATCGACGTGCCGTCGGTCGGCGTGAAACGCGATGCGGCGATCTCGATCAGTTGCCGCTCGACGCTGCCGGCCGCCTGCCCCGCCAGATTGAAGTAGCTATGGTTGGTCAGGTTGACGACCGTGTCCCGGTCGGTCGTCGCGCGGTAGTCGATGCGGATCTCGTCGTCGCGGGTCAGCGTGTAGGTGACGTCCGTCGTCAGCGTGCCGGGGAAGCCGTTCTCGCCGTCGGGGCTCACGTAGCGCAGCGTGACGCTCGAACCGGCCGCGTCGCTGTGCGTGCCTGTGACCTTCCACACCTTCGCGTCGAAACTGTCCGGGCCGCCGTGCAGCGTGTTCGGCCCGTCGTTGACCGGCAGCGTCCACGTCTTGCCGCCGAGCGTGAAACGCCCGCCCGCGATGCGGTTCGCATACCGGCCGATCAGCGCGCCGAAATGGATGTTGCCGTTGTGCGCTTCGTAGTCGCGCAGCGAATCGAAGCCGAGCACGATGTCGGCAACGTGGCCGGTGCGGTCGGGCACGTCGAGCGCGGTCACGATGCCGCCGTACGTGATGACTTTCAGCGTCACGCCGTGCCGGTTCGCGAGCGTGTACTGGCTCACCGCCTGCCCGCTCGCGGTCGTCCCGTAATCGGCGCGGCTGATCGACACGTCGGGCGCCGCCGATGCGACGGCTGCGTGCAGCCCGAACGTTGCGAACACACCTATCGCGAGCATCGGTTGTCGCGGCCAGCGTCGTTTCATGAAAATCTCCAAAGTGATGCGGCCCGTGCAGGCGCGCAAGTTGCATGCCCGCACGGCGCCACGTTTGCCATGCTGCGCGCATCGTCCGCCCGAGCGAGCGCCGCCATGAACGCCGTATCCCCCGATATCGCGCGCATGCTGCGCGCCGCCCGCGATGCCTGCTTCGGCACGGCGGCCGTGTGGCCGCTCGTCGAGCGCGAATACGGCGAGCCGCGGCGCTTCGATCACACGCTCGCGCATCTGGCGGAATTGTTCGCGCACCTCGCGCCGTATCGTACGGAACCGCCGTGGCCGGCCATCGAGCTCGCGGCATGGGCCCATGACGTCGTCTACGCGCGACGCTGCAGGACGACGCGGACAACGAAGCGCGCAGCGCTCGTGCGGGTCGCGAACCCGCACTGTACCGCGTCATGGTTGCACGCGCACGCATCGCATCCGTCCATCGCCCGCGATCTCGTGCTGGCCACGCAGTCGCACCGGCTGCCCGAAACATACGCCGCCGATCCGCCATGGCAGCTCGCGGCGCGGACCGGCGCACCCCGCCTTCGCATCGCGACGATCGCGATCACGTATGGTCCGCGCGCCACCGGCGTGGCGTGACACCGGTCAACCGCGTGAAGGTTCGCGAGAAATGGCTTTGATCGGCGAAGCCGCACGCGGCGGCGATCAGGCTCAACGGCACGTCCGGGTTGCGCATCCACTCCTTCGCCCGTTCGACGCGCTGCACGATGAGCCAGCGATGTGGCGGCAGCCCGGTCGTCCGATGAAACGCCTTGACGAAATGACTGCGAGACAGCCCGCACGCGCTCGCCACGTCGGCCAGCCCGACGTTGCCGTCGAGATGCGCGAGCAGCAGCTCTTTCGCGCGGCGCGCCTGCGACGGCGTGAGCTTGCCGTCCGACTTTTCCCGCCGTTTGCCGATGCCGCCGTATCGGCACGCGACGTGCGCCTGGAACGCCAGCCCTACGTGATCGATGAAGATCTGCGATGCCTCGCCAGGCCGGGCCAGCGCGGGCAGCAGCGCGCGTCCGAGCGCATGGATGACCGAATCGTGGGTGCTCAGATGCGGCGGCAGATAAAGCTGCGGCCGCCGCCGGCCGCCGAGGTCGTCGACCGTTTCCTCGAGCATGGGGCGCGGCAGGTGGAAATGCAGGCAATCGAACGCGCCCTTCAGGTCGGCCACCCAGCGACGGTCGAGATCGTAGATCGACACGGTTCCCGCGTCGTACGGAACGAACGGCGCGGGGCGGCCATCGAGCCACAGATCCTGTTCGCCGAACGCATGCAACTGCAAGACGATCAGATCCGTATTCTCCAGTTCATAGGGCGCGGTCAGCCCCATGTTCCGGCGCAAGGTCTTGAGTCGGACGATACCGATTTGCCCCTTCGGCAACGCCTGCGTGACGATGGTCTGCCTGACGTCGGCCGGGATGAAATCGGAGGATGCGGTGTCCGGCTGAGCGGTGGTCATGGGACGATGCGAAGAGACGAATGACAGGAGTGGCCACTCTAGCAAATCCCGGTGACGCACGCCGCTCGCGCCGCACCGGCACTGGTATGATGCGCCAGCCACCCCCTACCGGAATTTGCGATGAAGCTGTCATTCGAAGCGCTCGAAGCCCTGGACGCGATCGACCGCACCGGAACCTTTGCCGAAGCCGCGGAACTGCTGCATCGCGTGCCGTCCGCGCTGACCTACCTCGTGCAGAAACTTGAAAGCGATCTCGGCGTGGCGCTGTTCGACCGCAGCGGCCGGCGCGCGAAGCTCACGCATGCGGGACGCATCGTCGTCGAGGAAGGCCGCCGCCTGCTGCGCGCGGCCGAGCAACTCGAGCTGAAGGCGCTGCGTGCGCAACAGGGCTGGGAAACGGAAGTGCGCGTCTGTATCGACGAAATTCTGCCGTTCGGCGCGCTGTGGCCGTACGTCCACCGCTTCTACGCGCTCGGAATGGACACGCGGCTGCGGCTGTCGACCGAAGTACTCGGCGGCGCGTGGGATGCGCTGATTTCGCGGCGGGCCGATCTCGTCGTCGGCGCGGCGGGCGAACCGCCGGAATTGCCGGGCATCGTCGCGCGGCCGATCGGCTCGCTCAGGCACGTGTTCGCGGTCGCGCCGTCCCATCCGCTCGCGGCGTTGCCCGAACCGCTCGCGATGGCGTCGGTCGTCCAGTATCGCGGCGCGGTGATCAGCGATACGTCGCGCGAATTGCAGCCGCAGTCGGTCGCGATCGATGCGGGCCAGCCTTACCTCGCGGTACCGACGCTGGCCGCGAAACTGGAAGCGCAATGCGAAGGGCTCGCGGTCGGCACGCTGCCGGAATGCATCGCGGCGCGCGCGATCGCCGACGGCAAGCTCGTCGCGCGCCAGGTGACGGGCATGCGCGACACCACGCACTGCTATCTCGCGTGGCGCGGCGACGAGGCGGGCCGCGCGCTGCACTGGTGGGTCGAGCAACTCGACCAGCCGGATCTCGTCGAGCGTTTCACGACACCCGACTGACGCGCCCGTTCACCGCCCGTCGGCACGCCGGGGCCGCACGCGCTGCCCCCCCCGGCCGCCCGCCGATGACTGACGGCCCGGCATCGCACGCGTCACGCAGCGCCCCGGCACGGCGCCACGCGCCGCGACGGCAAGCGCACGTCCTCCCGTCCCGCCGGCAACCTTCGCGATCCGCGCCGCGCGTCAGCCGAGCGAATCGTGCAGCCGCTTCATTTCCTTCTCGAGCCATCCGATCAGGCTGAACCCCGCGTGCGCCTGCTCGACCGGCGGAATCATCATCCTTTCCTCGGTCGCGACATGTTCGGTGAGCGACTCGCACATCAGCCTGCCGAGCGCCGGCTTCCTGCCGATCAGCGCCGCCAGATCCTCGCTGCGAAGCTGATGCACGGTCATCGCGGTCACCGCGTGGACGGTCGCATGAAGCCGCGTGCCGGCGAGCACGACCGACTGCCCGATCGCATCGCCGGGCGCCATCCGACGGACTTTGACGTCGCCCGCCGCGCCCGGCACGAACACCGCCGCGACGCCCGATTCGACGATCGTCAGCACGCGCGACTCGGCATTCGACGCATAGATCACGTCGCCCTTGCCGAACGAACGCGCCACCAGCGCATCGGCCAGCACGGCCAGATCGTCGTCGTCGACGCATGCGAACAATTCGACCGCCCGCAACAGCAGCAGCCGGCGCGATACCGGATGCGCTTGCGATGTCGATGGCGACGCACACGCCGGCGCGGCGCCCGCGAGCGGCCGCCACGCGACGCCCGCCGCGGCCAGGTGCCGATGCGCGAGATCGTAGAGCGCGTTGCGCACGGTGGTTTTCTTCTGCAGTGCGTCGACGTAACAGACGAGTTCGTACTGGATCGCGTTCGCGCGGAACGCCTTCACGACGGCGATCGGCGCGGGGCGCGCGAGCACGTCGAGCGAACTCGCCGCGGCCCGCTCCAGTGCGCCGACGGCGACGGCCGGCCGCACCGCGGGATCGAGGTCGAGCGCGAGCGTGACGCCGTGCAGGCCGGCCGGCTCGCTGAGGTTCACGATCGTGGCGCGCGCCGCCGCGCTGTTCGGCACGACGACCAGGTTGCCGAGGCTGTCGATCAGCTTCGTCGCGCGCCAGTTGCTCTCGACGATCCGCCCTTCGAGCTCGCCGATCGACACCGTATCGTCGAGCCGGAACGGTTGCGTGGTATTCAGCACGAGCCCGGAGAACACGTCGTTCAGCGTGTTCTGGAGCGCGAGACCGAGTATCACCGCGACGGCGCCGGAGGTCGCGACGAGGCCACTCAACGGCAGGCCGAGCACGTAGCCCAGCGCGGCCACCGCGGCCGCGCCGAACACGATGCCCGCGGCGATGTCGTGAAAGAGCCGCTGGCTGTGCCATGCACGCGGCAGCAGCAGATGATTGAGCAGCAGGCTGAACACGATCGCGCACTGGAGCCACCATGCGATGCAGATCGCCTGGACCGCGATCCGGTCGAGCCCGCCGATCGATGCGGGCACCGCGAGCGGGCTCACGCCGGTCGCGAACAGCACGGCGCTCAGCGCGGCGAACGCCGCACAGCGCCGGATCGCGCGCGTCACGGGGCGCGCGTGCCCGAACAGCCGCCACGCGGCGAGATCGGCCAGCACGATCGGCGCGCCGTAGATCGCCGTATCGGAGAAATTCAACATGTCGGATCGCCAGCGCGGCGCGCGAAAGGGTCAAGGCGGCAAGACGAACGTCGCCGCGGGAACGGAATCATCGGACGCATCGCGTGCCGGCCGCCGTCGCGCCGGTCGCGGCTAGTCCCGCCGGCGCGCGACGCCCGGCAACGGCAACACGTAGCGGCCGGCGCCCGCGATCGCGATCGTGCCGAACAGGATCAGCAGCATCCATGCGAACTGCGCATCGCGCAGCGGCCAGTCCGGGTGCACGAACACCAGCGCGACGAGCGTGACGATCATCACCGGCAGCGCCGCGAGCCTCGGGTACAGGCCGACGATCATGAAGATCGGGCACACGACCTCCGCGAAGATCGCGAACACGATCGACAGCGTGCGGCCGAGATGGAACGGATCCTCGATGGCCGCGGCTTCGGCCGTGTAATGCAGGATCTTCGGCAGGCCGTGAACCACGAGCAGCAGCACGCTGGCGGATACACGCAGGAACAGCAGGCCGAGATCGGTCGCGTGGCTGGAAAGATCGGAGTGGGCAGGATTCATACGGCGTTTCGTCGATTGAGCGGGATGCACGGCGGCGTGCGCCGGGTGGCATGCCGGCGCCCGCCGTCCAGGCAATCTACGCGTGCCGCCTGCCGCTGTCCTGTATCCGGGCTGAATCGTTCTGAAACAGGCGAGCAGCGCGCGAACCCGGCGTCACGACTCGCGCGACGGCAACTCGGCCTCGGCCGCATCGAATCCGAGCGCGTGCACTTCCGACCACGCATCATGCGCCGCCTGCGTCGACTCCGCCGTATGCGCGAGCGCAGCCGCATACGCGGCCAGCAATCGCACGCGCGCATCGTCGGACACCAGGGCGGCATCCGCGTCGCGCATCGCATCGAGCGCGACGCGCGCGCGCTCCCGACATTCGTCGACGAGCGACAGATCGAACAGGCAAGGCACCGCGACGGCCGCGAGCGCGATGCCGAGCGCCGCGTCGCCGCGCGCCGAAAATGCCCAGTCGAGCGCAGCACGCAGATTGCCGAGTTCGCACCGGACCGCGTCGAGCCGGGTCGTGCCGCCCGGCTCGCCGCCTGGCTGCTCGCCGCCGTGGGTCGCGCTCCGGAACAGCGCGAGAAAGTAGGCCGCATGCGCGCGGGCGGCAGCCTCGCCCTCGCCGTGACTGTCGAGCTGCTGTTGCGCGTAGGCCCGCGTGGTCGTCAGCAGCCGGTAGCGCGGCGTGCCGTGCGCGGTCTCGAGGATCAGCAGCGACTTCGACACGAGGCCGGCGATCGTATCGAGCAGGTCGGCGCCGGCCAGCCCGTTGGCGCCGACGACCTCGCGCACGGCCTCGATCGCGAAGCTGTCGCGGAACACGCCGAGCCATCGCAGCAGCAGGCGCTCGGACTCCCCGAGCAACCGGTAGCTCCAGTCGTACATCGCCTGCAGCGTCTGATGGCGCGGCAACGCGGTGCGAAAACCGCCGGTCAGCAGCCGGAAGTGATCGTCGAGATGGGCGGCCAGCACGTCGATGCCGAGCACGGCGGCGCGTGCCGCGGCCAGCTCGATCGCGAGCGGCAGGCCGTCGAGGCGGCGGCAGACCGACGCCATCAACGACAGGCTGCGCGCATCGAGCGGAAAGCGCGGATCGGCCGCACGTGCGCGCGCCGCGAACAACTGCACCGCGCTCGCGCTCATCGCCTCGTGATCGCCGGCGTCTTCGCCCGGTATGTCGAGCGGCGGCACCGGGCACACGCGCTCGCCGTGGATGCGCAGCGATTCCCGGCTCGTCGCGAGCACGCACAGCCCGTCGTCCGCATCCGTGAGCGCGCTCGCGATCCGCGCGGCGGCGTCGAGCAGGTGCTCGCAGTTGTCGAGCACGAGCAGCATTCGGCGCCGCGCGACGCTGGCGAGCACCGCTTCGAGCGTCAGCGAGCCGGTCGGCTGCGTGATGCCGAACGCGCCGGCGAGCGCGTCCGGCACGAAGCGCGGACACGCGACGGTGGCGAGCGAAACGAATACGGTGCCTTCCGGAAAGCGCGCGTCGGCACGCGCCGCCGCTTCGATCGCGACGCGCGTCTTGCCGATGCCGCCCGCGCCGACGAGCGTCACGATGCGCGCCGTGCGCAGCGCGGCCAGCACGTCGGCGACCGTCTGTTCGCGGCCGAACAACGCGCCCGGCGCGGCGGACGGCCGCCACGTCGCCGGGCGCACGGGCGCGGCGCCCGCGTCCTGCCCGGAAACCAGCCGATAGCCGCGACCGGGTACCGTCACGATCAGGTTCCGGTCGCCGGCCAGCGCCTTGCGCAGCGATGCGATGTGCACCTGCAGGTTGTTTTCTTCCACCACGGTGTGCGGCCACACGCGCTGCATGATTTCATCTTTCGATACCAGCGCACCGTTCGCCCGAATCAACAGTTCGAGAATTTCGAATGCGCGGCTGCCGATGCGCAGCAGCTTGCCGTTCGAACGAATTTCACGTCTGTCGAGAAAAACGTGAAGTGTTCCAATCCGGATCATGGGAATTTCTTGAGGGTGACATTCAACGGCGCCCGGCTGAAATCGGGTGCCGGTTCGCCATCAATGCTACGGTATTTGCATGATCGAATGATTCAAATTATCAGAATGGACGGCTCGAATTTTTTGAAATGACGATAATGCCGCGGCGGGCGCGGCGCCCGACACGTCCGCATGCACCGGCATGCGGCACGACGATGCCCGTTTCATGTGCAAATCATGGATGCGCCCATGAACGCGATTTCGATATATCAGACGAAATTGCCGAGCGCGGAAATGCCGCGCATTTTCCTTTTCGATTCGCCCGGCCGATTCCCGATTCATTTCCGCTCGATCCGTTGCACCGGCCGAATATCCGCGGGATTATCGGCATCGCCTCGAATCGATTCGCCGCGCGGTGCCGCGGCGCGCGCTCAGGACCGCGCGAACGCCAGCAGCTCGTCGTTCAGCCGCGTCGCGTGCGTCAGGTAAAGCGCATGCGGACCGCCTTCGTAGACGCTCAGCGTCGCATGCGGGACCAGCTTCGCCGTCGCGGCGCCGGTCAGCGCGAGCGGAACCGTCTGGTCGTCGTCGCCGTGAATCACGCGCGTCGGCACGTCGAATCGTTGCAGGTCGGCCCGAAAGTCGGTCTCGGAAAACGCGCGAACGCAATCGAGCGTGCCCTTCAGCCCGGCCTGCCACGCCATGAACGACGTCCAGTCGAGCGCGGCGCGCGAAACCGTCGAACCGTCGCGGTTCGACCCGGTAAAGAGGGGCCAGAAGCCGTCGAGAAAGGCGGCGCGATCGGCCGCGATGCCCGCGCGAATGCCGTCGAAGAGCGCGACGTCCACGCCTTCCGGATGATCGTCGCGGCGTGCGATGAGCGGCGTCACCGAACCGATCAGCACCGCCTTCGACACGCGCTTCGTGCCATGCCGGCCGATGTAGCGGGCCACCTCGCCGCCGCCCATCGAAAAGCCGACGAGCGTCACGTCATGCAGGTCGAGCGTGTCGAGCAGCGTCGCGAGATCGTCGGCCAGCGTGTCGTAGTCGTAACCGCCCCACGGCTGGCCGGAGCGGCCGAAGCCGCGCCGGTCGTACGCGATGCAGCGCAGGCCGTGCGACGCGAGATGGTGCATCTGCACGTCCCACATGTCGGCATTCAGCGGCCAGCCGTGAATGAACACGACCGGGCGGCCGCTGCCCCAGTCCTTGTAGTGAATCGACACGCCGTCGCGGGTGGTGAACGTGCTCATGAGGGTTCCTTCCGAATAGGGAAGCCGCGCCCGCGGATGTGGGCGCGGCCGAAGCGTGCGGCGCGGCGCGTCATGCGCGGGACTGCCGGGCGGCGAACTGCTCGAGCGCCGCCGCGAGAATCATCTCGCGGCAGTTCGCGGGGCGTCTCTCGCCGCGCCATTGGGGTTTGTAGATCACGTCGCCCACCCGGATCGGTTGCCCGGTGAGCGCGCAGCGCGCCAGCCTGCGCGCCTTCGCGCAGATCCAGCGTTGCTCGTCGTAGCGGCAGCGCGTCGGATCGCTCCACGACACCAGCATCGACGAATCGGTCTGCCGCTCGACGGCGACGATCGCGCTGCGGCGGCGCACGTCGCCGCTCGATGGCGTCGGCGCGTCGTCCCGATGCGGGCGACAGGAGCCGTCCGCCGTCCGCTCGTGCGGCATCATCCGGAGGCTCGCGGCGGGCGACGGCCTGAGCGACGTGATCATGTGCTCCCAACGATTGAAGGCGTCCATGGCGGCTTATCCAGGCAAGTGACGGGCGGTGCGGGCGTGGGGGCCCGCTCGCGTCGCGGCAAACACACGGCGGGTGACCCGATGCTGACGATAGTCGCCGTGCGCTGAAGAGTCCCGGTCACGCGCTTAATTTTTCTGCAGTGCGGCAATGCCGCTCGCGGCGCCGCGGCGTTCAAGAAAATTCAGCCGGATTTCAGTACGGCGCGCACCGCGCCGGGATACGCTCCTGACGGCATCCGATCGTCCGCGCGCACCAACCGACGCGACGGCGCACGCCGGACGGCCGCCGGGCGGGATGGCCGCGGCCGGCCGCCACCGATCCACCATCCCGCGGCCTCGCCGCCGCACACCTCAGGAGTCCAGATGCATCCCGAACAGACCGACGCCGTTTCGTCGGCTCGCCGCCGCGACATGCTGCTCGCCGGCGCGACCGCCGTCGCGGCCGCCGCGCTGCCCGCGATGGCGACCGCGGCCGGCACGCCCTCCCGCCACCCCTCTTCCGCGCATTCAGGAGCGCACACGATGAACACGATCACCACGAAGGACGGCACGCAGATCTACTTCAAGGACTGGGGCAGCGGCCGCCCGGTCGTGTTCTCGCACGGCTGGCCGCTGTGCGCGGACGCGTGGGACGCGCAGATGCTGTTCCTCGTGCAGCACGGCTATCGCGTGATCGCGCACGACCGCCGCGGCCACGGCCGTTCGAGCCAGCCGTCGAACGGCAACGACATGAACACGTACGCCGACGATCTCGCCGCGCTGCTCGACGCGCTCGACGTGCGCGAAGCGACGCTCGTCGGCCACTCCACCGGCGGCGGCGAAGTCGCGCGCTACATCGGCCGGCATGGCACGAAACGCGTGTCGAAGGCGGTGCTGATCGGCGCGGTGCCGCCGCAGATGGTGAAATCGGCGACCAATCCGGGCGGCCTGCCGATGGAGGTATTCGACGGCATCCGCAAGAACGTCGCGGAAAACCGTTCGCAGTTCTACAAGGATCTGGCCGTGCCGTTCTTCGGTTTCAATCGCCCGAACGCGAAGGTGTCGCAGGGCACGATCGACGCATTCTGGTCGCAGGGGATGATGGGCGGCATCCATGGCCAGTACCTGTGCGTGAAGGAGTTTTCCGAAGTCGACTACACGGAGGACCTGAAGAAGATCGACGTGCCGACGCTCGTGCTGCACGGCGACGACGACCAGATCGTGCCGATCGACGATTCGGCCCGGCTGTCGTCGAAGATCGTGAAGCACGCGGTGCTGAAGGTGATCGAAGGCGGCTCGCACGGCATGTGCGTGGTGAGCGCCGATCGCATCAACGCCGAGTTGCTCGCGTTCCTGCAGGCGTAAGCCTGCCGTCCGTCGCGGCGGCGCGCATGCCGCCGCGACGGACGCCGCAGGTGCCGTTCAGGACTTTTCAGGACATTTCAGCCCATGCGGCGCCGCATTCACGGCGCCCGCACCGGGCGCAACAGGATGCCGAGCAGTGCGCCGGCGAGCGCGAACGCCATCGCCACGCGAAAGTTGTCGGCCAGCGCGAGCGTCGTGGCCTGCACGCGCACCGCACGATCGACGAGCGCATAGACCGCCTCGTTGCCCGTCGCGAACGTGGCGCCGTGCGCCACCAGCGACGCCGCGCCGGCCCGCAGCCGTTCGAGCGTTTCCGGATCCGACAGCGACACATGCAGACCGACGAGATTCGAATGGGTAGCCTCCCTGATCCGCTGAATCACCGCGATCGACGTCGTGCCGAGCTGCCCGCTCAGCAGGCGCGTCGTCTGCACGACCGCGCCGAACGTCAGCGCATGCTCGGCCGTCACGTGCCTGCCGAAGAAGACGATGACCGACGTGAGCGCCATCGTCTGGCCGAGCGCCTGCAGCAATTGCGACGGAATGAAGTCGGGTTCGGCCCACACCGGCGTGAGCCGCGAGCCGAGCGCAAACGCGATCGCCACCACCGCGAAGCCGGCGACGATCAGCCGGCGCGGGTCGACACGCTGCAGCAACAGCGCGACGCACGGCGCGAACAGCAACTGCGGAATCGCGATCCAGCGCAGCGTATCGCCGATCTGCAGCGGGCGCAGCCCGTACGTACTCGCGAGGAACAGCGACGGGATGAAGCTCGTGTTGAGCACGGTGAAGCGCACGAGGCCGACGAGCACGATCAGCAGCGCGACGTTCGGCCGCGCGAGGTAGCCGAGATCGATGCCGGCGCGCGGCGACGCGAGCTCGTGGATCAGGAACGCGGCGACCATCAGGATGCCGACGGCCAGCAGCACGACGATCAGCGGCGACTGCAGCCAGAACAGCCGCTCGCCCTGGTCGAGCGCGATGCACAGGCAGGCGAACCCGCCCGCGCCGAGCAGCATGCCGCGCGCGTCGATGCCGGACGCGAAGCGCTTGACCGGCTCGTCGGCGAGCGACAGCATCAGGCAGGCGATGAACGGCAGGGTCAGCACCGCGTTCTGCCAGAACAGCCAGCGCCAGCTCAGGTGCTCGCTGTACCAGCCTTCGAGCGTGGCCGACAGGTTCAGCGACATCTCGAGATTCATCGCATACGCGGCGATGCCGAACGGAATGAGCCGCGGCGGCAGCGTGCGCACGACGAAGCCGATCGTCAGCGGCACGAACACGCCCGATGCGCACCCGGCGAGCGCCTGAAACACGATGAACGCACCGAATCGCGTGCAGAGCGGCAGCACGCTTTCGGCGCAGAGAAACACCACGGCGCCCGCGAGCAGCACGCGGCGTGTGCCGAACAGGTAGGCCGCGGCGATCGCCAGCGGCCCGACGAACATCTGCGACGCGGTAAATGCGGTGTTGATCCACGCGCCTTCGTCGACACCGATGCCGAGCGCGCCGCGCACGTCGGCCAAGCCGAGCGACGTGATGCGCGACGTCAGCGTCGCGATGACCGCACCGAGCAGCACGGCCGCGATCGCGGCGATCGACCGGAACGTCGGAACGTCGGAGGCCGCGCCCGCGGCCGGCCCTGGCGCGGCACTGCCGGTGGCGAACGTCGTGTTCATCGTCGAGCGGCTCCCGTTTGTCAAGCTGGCGCAAGCATAACGCGATGCGCCGAATCCCGTCCGTACGATGGAGTGTGCCGATCATGACCCCGCCCTCGCCCGATACCCGATCTTCCGCGGCCTCCGTGCCTTCCACGCCCGCGCCCGCGCGCTCGCGCCGGCCGGCCGTCGTCGCGATCGCCGTGCTCGCGCTGTTGCTCGTCGCGTTGCTCGTGTACGAGTTCGACGCACGCGATCGCGGCACCGACGACGCGTACGTGACCGGCCACCTGCACGTGATCTCGCCGCGCGTGGCCGGCGCGGTCGAGCGCGTGCTCGTCGACGACAACCAGTTCGTGCATGCGGGCGACGCGCTCGTGCAGATCGACCGCCGCGATTTCGACGTGCGCGTCGCGGTGCAGCGCGCACGCGTCGCCCAGGCGCATGCCGATGCGAGCCGCGCACGCGCGCTGATCGAACAGGCGGACGCGGCGCTCGTGTCGGCGCACGCCGATGCCGAAAAAGCCGAACTCGATTACGCGCGTGCCCGCGAGCTGACCCGCGAGACGCCGCGCGGCTTGTCGAAGCAGGAGTTCGATGCGGCCGATGCCGCACGCAAGTCGGCCCGCGCGCGCGTCGCGGCGGCCGATGCGCAACGGCGCAGCGCCGCCGCCGCCGCTCAGGCCGCCGATGCCGCGTCGAGCCAGAACGATGCCGAGCTGCGCGACGCGCAGTTGCAGCTCGGGTACACGACGGTCGTCGCGCCGTCGGACGGCTACGTCGGCAAGAAGACCGTCGAGACCGGCGAGCATGTCGCGCCCGGTCAGGCGCTGCTCACGCTGGTCGAGCCGCATCCGTGGATCGTCGCCAATTTCCGCGAGACGCAACTGCGGCACGTGCGCGCCGGCGACGCCGTGCAACTGCGCTTCGATGCGCTGCCGCAGCGCGCGTTCACCGGCCGCATCGACAGCCTGTCGCCCGCGACGGGCGCGCAGTTCGCGCTGCTGCCGCCCGACAACGCGACCGGCAATTTCACGAAGGTCACGCAACGGGTGCCCGTGAAGATCCTGCTCGACGGCCCGGCGGCGACGGAGCCGCGCATCCGGCCCGGGCTGTCGGTCGTCGTCACGCTGCAACCCGGCGGTGAATCGCGATGAAGCGCGCATGCATCCTCGTCGCCGCGAGCGTGCTGGCCGCGTGCTCGATCTCGCCGCAACCGCTCGCGCCCGTCCCGGTCGGACACGACGGGTTCCGCCATGCCGATCCGTCGACCGATGCGGGTGCGCCGTCGCTCGCGGCATGGCCCGCGTGGTTCGGCGATCCGCAGCTCGGCCGCCTCGTCGACGCCGCGCTCGCGCACAACCTCGATATCCGCGCGGCGGCCGCGCGCGTCGACCAGGCGCGGGCGCTGCTCGGCATCCGCGATGCCGCGCTCGCGCCGACCGTGCGCGTCGATCCGTCGTTCAGCCGCACGCGCGTATCGGGCACGGTCGACAACGCGCTGCCGAAGCGGACGATGCACAACTGGTCGGTTCCCGTCGCCGCGAGCTACGAAGTCGATCTATGGGGGCGCTTGCGCGGCGACGCCGACGTCGGCGAACAGAACGTGCTGCAGGCCGCGGCCGATCGCGATGCGATCCGCTTGAGGATCGCGACCGAAGTCGCCGTCGACTACCTGACGCTACGCTACGTCGACGACGATCTCGCGACGCTCGACAGAGCGATCGGGCTGCGCCGCACCGCGCTGGACGTGATCGCCGCACGCGTGCGGGCCGGCGCGGCGAGCGACCTCGACGGGCTGCGCGCGTCGGCCGACCTCGATACCGCGCATGCCGATCTCGCGGAAAGCCGCCGGCTGCGCGACAACCTCGTCGACGCCATCGCGGTGCTGACCGGCGTGTCGCCGACTGCGTTCGACGTCGACACGCGCGCCGTACCCGTGCGCGTGCCGGACGTGCCGGCCGGGCTGCCGTCCGCGCTGCTGGCGCGACGCCCCGACGTGTTCGCGGCCGCGCGGCGCGCCGATGCGGCGTCGCTCGAACTGGGCATCGCGCGCACCGCGTGGTTGCCCACGCTGACGCTGACCGCCGACGGCGGTTTCGCCACCCGCGACCTGCGCTCGTTTCTCGACCGCAACAGCTCGCTGTGGAGCCTCGGCGCGAACGTCGCACTGACGCTGTTCGACGGCGGCAAGCGCGACGCGGCGGTTGCCGCCGCGCGGGCCGGCACGGACATCGCCGACGCGAACTATCGCGCGACGGCGCTCGGCGCGCTGCGCGACGTGCAGGACGCGCTCAACGACATCGCCGCGCAAAAGGAACGGATCGCACGCTACGCCAGCGCCGCGCGCGCGACCGACGCGGCGGCGCGCCTGTCGCTGAGCCGTTACGCGCACGGTTACGTCAGCTACCTCGAAGTCATCGATGCCGATCGCGACGCACTGAACGCGCGGCGCCAGCTGATTCACAGCCGGCAGGCGCTCGCGATCGCGACGGTGAGCCTCGTGCGTGCGTTGGGCGGCGGGTGGACGCCGCCGGCGCGGACGGGCCGTGACGGGTCGCGCGGTTCGACGCAGGCCGACGCCGGATGAAGCCGGATGAAGCCGCGATCCGGGCGGTCGCGACGCCTTCGCACGCGCGTCAGGCCCTCGCGAGCCGATGCGCGTCCTCGCCGAGAAACCGGTGCACGAAGGTCACGGCCATCGCGCCTTCGCCGACCGCCGACGCGACGCGCTTGACCGACCCCGATCGCACGTCGCCGGCCGCGAACGATCCCGGCACGCTGGTTTCCAGATGGTACGGCCGGCGCTCGAGCGGCCACACGCGCTCGAACGCCGGACAGTCGTACAGGTCGCCGCCGGTCACGAGATAACCGTCCGGATTGCGGATGATGTCGGTATCCTTCGCCCAGTCGGTGTTCGGCGCGCCGCCGATGCACACGAACAGGCGCGTGGCCGGCAGCCGTTCGCGCGTGCCGTCCGCCGAGCGAAGCTCGATCGCGTCGAGCCAGCCGTCGCCGTGCAGGGCAACGACGCTCGACTGGTAGCGGACCTCGATGTTCGGCGTCCGCTCGATCCGGTCGATCAGGTAGCGCGACAGCGTGTCGGCGAGCGACGCACCGCGCACGAGCATCGTCACCTGACGCGCATGCCGCGAGAAATTCATCGCGGCCTGGCCGGCCGAGTTGCCGCCGCCGACGATGAACACCTGTTCGCCCGCGCACATCGGCGCTTCGCTGGAACCGGCGCCGTAGAACAGCCCGGCATTCAGGAACGCCGGCTCTTCCGGCAGGCCGAGGCTGCGATATTCGATGCCGGTCGCGCAGATGTTCGCGCGCGCGACCAGGGTCGACCCGTCGGCGAGCTCGACGCGGATCTTGCCGTCGACGAAGGTCGCATGCACGCCCTCGCGCATCGTCAGCAGCTCGACGCCGAACTTGACCGCCTGCTCGCGCGCGCGTTCCGCGAGTTCCGCGCCCGGAATGCCGTCGGGGAAGCCCATGTAGTTCTCGATCAGCGAACTCGTGCCGGCCTGCCCGCCCACCGCGCCGCGCTCGATCACGACCGCGCGCAGCCCTTCGGACGCCGCGTAGACCGCCGCCGACAACCCGGCCGGCCCGGCGCCGTAGATCGATACGTCGTATTCGACGAAGCGCGGCCGCGCGACCCAGCCGAGCCGCGCGGCGATGTCGGCCAGCGTCGGCTGGTACAGGCGCGAGCCGTCCGGAAAGATCACGACCGGCAGCCGGATGTCGCGCAGCGGCGCGATGCCGAGCTCGCGCGCGCAGTCGGCGTCGGACGTCAGCTCGCACCAGTCGTACGCGACCATGCGCCGCTGCAGGAAATCGCGGATCGCGTACGCGTCCTTGCTGTGCGGCAGGCCGACGATCCGGACCAGTTGCGACTGAATCATGTGCGGCTCCCGAAGAAATCGATGCTGGATACGGTCCGGCCGTCGCCAGGGTGAAAGGGTGAGCCGGACGCACCGCGACTGTACGCCGCGCCGACGCGCCGCACGCGCGATTTCATAACAATTAAGGCGCGGCCGCCGCGCGGCGCCGCACAATGCGGCATCCCCGTCCCCGCTTGCGGCATCGCGCCGGCCGCGTCGCAAGCGTCGTTCCCCGCGCCGGCACCGGAGCGCAAGATGGCCATCGCCTGTACGCATCTCGACGAAGCACGCGTGCTCGACACCGACAAGGACTACTGCGAGGAATGCATCAAATCGGGCAGCGGCTGGGTGCATTTGCGGATGTGCCTGATCTGCGGACACGTCGGCTGCTGCGACTCGTCGCCGAATCGCCACGCGAGCCGGCATTTCCGCGACACCGGACACCGGCTCGTCCGCTCGATCGAGCCCGGCGAGCGCTGGATCTGGTGCTACGAGGACGAAGTCGTCGCCGGCGAGGTGCCGTCGTAACGTGACGCGCGGCGCACTCGGCGCCCGTTCGTCGCCGATTCGCCCCCGGTTCCGGGCCAAGGATTAACACGGCTGGATCACGGCTTTGCGCCGCGTCGTTTTCGGCCTAGAATTTATCGAACGATAACTTATCCTTCGATAAACAAGAGGTTCGCCATGCCTGTCTCGCGACTCGCGCATTACTCGATCCGCACGCCTGATCTCGAAGCCTCGTGCCGCTTCTACGAACGCGTGCTCGGCTTCAGACGCGGCTACCGCCCGCCGTTCGACTTTCCGGGCGCGTGGCTCTATCTCGGCGACGACGAAGCCGATTACGGCACGGTCCACCTGATCGGCATCGATCCGGCCAACCCCCACGGGCTGGCCGCGTATCTCGGCGACAAGCCCGTGCCGGCCGCGGGCACCGGCACCGTCGACCACATCGCGTTCGTCGCGACCGGCGTCGAGGCGATGTGGCGCACGCTGCGTGACGAGCGCATCGCGTGGCGCGACCGCACCGTGCCGAGCCTCGGGCTGCATCAGGTGTTCATCGAGGATCCGTCGGGCGTGACGATCGAACTGAACTACCCGGCCGCCGAAGTCGCCGGCCTCGACATACGCGGCGCCGCAGCGGCCGCCGCCACCCGTGGAGACTGACATGCGCACCACTTCGACGCATCGCAAGGCCGCCATCGTCGGCGGCTCGCTGGGCGGGCTGTTCGCCGCGAACCTGCTGCTGCGCCACGGCTGGGACGTGGACGTGTTCGAACGCGTGCCCGACGCGCTGTCCGGCCGGGGCGCCGGCATCGTCACGCATCCGGAGCTGTTCGACGTGCTGCGCGCGGCCGGCGTGCGCATCGACGCATCGATCGGCGTGAACGTCGAATCGCGCATCACGCTGGCGCGGGACGGTTCACTCGCCGCCGAGCGGCAACAGCCGCAGACGCTGACCGCATGGAGCAAGATGTACCACGTGTTGCGCGCCGCGCTGCCCGACCAGCACCATCACGCGGGGGCCGTCGTCGCCGACGTCGCGGACGGGCCCGAGCGCGCGACGCTCACGCTGGCCGACGGGTCGGTCGTGCATGCCGACCTCGTCGTCGCGGCCGACGGCTTCCGTTCGGCAATCCGCGAACGGTTGCTGCCGGACGCGCGCCTGCAGTACGCGGGCTATGTCGCGTGGCGCGGCCTCGTCGACGAACGCGAACTGTCCGGGCGCACGCATGCGGCGCTGTTCGACAAGTTCGCGTTCGGCCTGCCGCCGCACGAGCAGATCCTCGGCTACCCGGTCGCCGGCCAGCACAACAGCACGCAGCCCGGCGAGCGCCGCTACAACTTCGTGTGGTATCGCGCGACCCGCGAGGACACCGACCTGCCGAACTTGCTCACCGACGCGACGGGCAAGCTGTGGGCGGCCGGCATTCCGCCGACGCTGATCCGCCGCGACGTGCTCGCCGACATGGAAGACGCCGCGCATGCATTGCTCGCGCCGCAGTTCGCGGAAGTCGTGTCGCGCGCCGCGCAGCCGCTGTTCCAGCCGATCTACGATCTCGAGGTGCCGCGCATGGCGTTCGGCCGCATCGCGCTGCTCGGCGATGCCGCATTCGTCGCGCGGCCGCATTGCGGAATGGGCGTCACGAAGGCCGCGGGCGACGCGCTGGCGCTCGTCGGCGCGCTGGCCGCGCATGCCGATCCGCTCGACGCACTGCACGCGTACAGCGAAACGCGCACCGCGTTCGGCGCCGCGATCGTCGAACACGCGCGCCATCTCGGCGCGTACATGCAGGCGCAACTGAAGAACGACACCGAACGCGAGATGGCCGAGCGTTACCGCACCGCGGAAGTCGTGATGCGCGAAACGGCCGTGCCGCCGTCGCTCTGACCACCGGCGGGCGCATGCACGACGTGTCGCGCCCGCCGCATCGCGCCCCATCCGATACCGACAAGGAGACACCGTGAACCGCTCGATTCCGGCTGCCGCCGGCCCCGCACCCGATCCGGACCTGCCCGCCGCGGCCACGCATCCGCTGCCGCGCGATGCCCGCTTCCGCCATCTCGTCACGCGAAGGAGGCGATTCGCGTGGTCGCTGACCGCGGTCATGCTCGCGCTTTACTTCGCATTCATCCTGTCGCTGGCGTTCTCGCCGGCATGGCTCGGCCGGCCGATCGTGGCGGGCCGCCCGACCACGTGGGGCATCCCGGTCGGTTTCGGCATGTTCGTCGCGACGTTCGCACTCGTCGCGCTGTACGTGTGGCGTGCGAATGCGGTGCACGACGCGCTCGTCGCGTCGATCCGCGACGGAGGCGGCCAATGAAACGCACCGTCGCCATCCTCGTCACCGCGGCCGCGGTCGCGGCGGCGCCGGCGTTCGCGGCCGGCCCCGCCGCGTTCGCGCACGTGCACAATCCGGTCGCCATCGGCATGTTCGTGCTGTTCGTCGCGTCGACGCTCGTCATCACGCGCTGGGCCGCCCGCCAGAACCGCAGCGTCGCCGATCATTACGCGGCCGGCGGGCGCATCACCGCGCTGCAGAACGGCTGGACGATCGCCGGCGACTACATGTCGGCCGCGTCGCTGCTCGGCATCTCGGCGCTCGTGTTCACGAGCGGTTACGACGGGCTGATCTATTCGGTCGGCTTTCTCGCGAGCTGGCCGATCATCCTGTTCCTGATCGCGGAGCCGTTGCGCAATCTCGGCAAGTACACGCTCGCCGACGTCGTGTCGTATCGGCTGCAGCAACGGCCGATCCGTGCGTTCGCCGCGTCGAGCTCGATCGTCATCGTCCTGCTGTATCTCGTGTCGCAGATGGTCGGCGCCGGCAAGCTCGTCGAGCTGCTGTTCGGGCTCGACTACACGGTCGCGGTGGTGATCGTCGGCGTGCTGATGGTCGTCTACGTATTCTTCGGCGGCATGCTCGCCACCACGTGGATCCAGATCGTCAAGGCCGTGCTGTTGCTCGCCGGCGCGGCCTTCATGGCGTTCATGGTGCTGAGCCGCTTCGGCTTCAGCCTCGACGCGCTGTTCGCGCAGGCGTTGCGCGTCCATCCGAAGCACGCGGCCATCATGCGGCCGGGCGGCCTCGTGTCCGATCCGGTGTCCGCGGTATCGCTCGGCCTCGCGCTGATCTTCGGCACGGCCGGCCTGCCGCACATCCTGATGCGCTTCTTCACGGTCGGCGACGTCGGCGCGGCGCGCAAGAGCATCCTCCATGCGACGGGCATCGTCGGGGCCGGCTATGCGCTGATCATCGTGATCGGCTTCGGCACGATCGCGCTCGTCGCGGCGGACCCGCGGTATCACGATGCGTCCGGCGCGGTCGCGGGCGGCGCGAACATGGTGGCGATCCATCTCGCGCATGCGGTCGGCGGCAACTTTTTCCTCGGCTTCATCTGCGCGGTCGCGTTCTCGACGATTCTCGCCGTGGTCGCCGGGCTGACGCTCGCCGGCTCGTCCGCGATCTCGCACGACCTCTATGCGAACGTGCTGCGCCGCGGCCGGGCGACCGACCGCGACGAAATGCGCGTCGCACGCGCGACGACGCTGGTGCTCGGCGTGCTCGCGATCGTGTTGGGCATCGCATTCGAGAAGCAGAACATCGCGTTCATCGTCAGCCTCACGTTCTCGATCGCCGCCAGCTCGAATTTTCCGGTGCTGCTGCTCTCGATCTACTGGCGCGGCCTGACGACGCGCGGCGCGGTGGCCGGCGGCACGATCGGCCTCGTCACGGCGGTCACGCTCACCGTGCTGAGCCCGACCGTCTGGGTCCAGGTGCTCGGCCACGCGCACGCGCCCTACCCGTACGAATATCCGGCGCTGTTCTCGATGGCCGCCGCGTTCATCGCGATCGTCGCGGTATCGGCCACCGACGGGTCCGCCCGCGCGCGACGCGAACGCGCGCGCTTCGACGCGCAGCTCGTCGCATGCGAACTCGGCACCCTGCCGCGCCACGGCGCGCGGCAACACGACAATCCCGACCTGGAGACGATTCGATGACCTGCTCCTGCTGTCTGTCCGCCGGGCGCCGCCGCATGCTCGGCGCGTTCGCCGCGCTTGCCGGCGCGGCCGTTGCCGGACGCCCCGCCGCGGCAGCGCAACCGGCGCCCGCGTCGGCCGCGTCGCCCGTGTCGGCCGTGTCGCCCGCGTCGGCCGCTTCGGCCACGCTGGCTGTCCGGCGTCCGCGCGCGATCGACATCCACGCGCATTACTACCCGGAAAGCTTCTGCGACCTCGTCGGCGGCGAAGGCAAGCGCTTCGGCGGCGCATTCGCGTGCGACGGCACGACGTTCACGTTCCGCACGCCGGCCGGCGGCCTCGGGCCGCTGCCGATGAAATTCATCGACGTCGATGCGCGGCTCGCGGACATGGACGCGTCGGGCGTCGACGTGCAGGCGCTGTCGCTGAGCGTGCCGATGGCGTACTGGGGCGACCGGCCGTTCAACGCGAAACTGGCGCGCGCATGGAATACGGCCGCGTCGCGCGTGCACCAGCAGCATCCGGCGCGCTTCGTCGTACTCGCGACGCTGCCGATGCTCGACGCGACCGACGCGATCGACGAGCTCGAGCGCGCGTCGACGCTGCCGGGCGTGCGCGGCGTGTACATGGGCACGAACATCGACAACCGCGACCTCGACGATCCGCGGTTCGCGCCGGTGTTCGCGCGCATCGAACAGCTCGGGCTGCCGGTGTTCCTGCATCCGCAGCAAACCGTCGGCGGCGCGCGCCTCGGCGATTTCTACCTGAGCAACCTGCTCGGCAATCCGTTCGATACGGCCATCGCCGCCTCGCACCTGATCCTCGGCGGCGTGCTCGACCGCCATCCGGCGCTGCATGTCACGCTGCCGCATGCGGGCGGCGCGCTGCCGATCCTCGTCGGCCGGCTGGACGCCGGCTGGACCGTCCGGCCGGAAACGCGTCGGCTCGCGCACAAGCCGAGCAGCTACCTGCGGCGCTTCAGCTACGACACGGTGTCCCACTCGGGGCCGGTGCTGAGCTTCCTGATCGAGAACGTCGGCATCGACCGGCTGGTGCTCGGCAGCGACTATTGCTTCGACATGGGCTACGCGCAACCGGTGCGTTTTCTCGATCGGCTGGACCTGCCCGACGACCAGCGCGCGATGGTGCTCGGCGGCAATGCGGGCCGGCTGCTGCGGATCTAGCTGGCGCGCGCGTGCCGGATGTCGCCGAACCGGCCCGGCCCGCCGTTCAGAACGTTTCAGCCGGACTTCAGGAAATGATGCGGGCGTCTGCGTAGACTGGCTGCAAGAGCGACCGCGCTGGTCAGCCCGCGCGCCTTTTCGACTGATGGAGTGACGACGTGAATCCAGTTGCCAATTACCGCCTCGCCGCAACGCGTTCGCGGCCCGGCCGGCCGCCGCACGACGGCCCGGGCACGCCGCGCGCGACGTGCGGCGCACCGCTTCGCGCGGAGCGCGCATGAAGCACAAACGACTCTGGTTCGGCGCGGCCGGCATCGCGGTCGCCGGCCTGGCGATCGCGATCGGCATCATGGTGCGGCCGTCGATCGCGCCGATCGATCCGCCCGCCCCCGCTTCGTTCGATCCGCAACTCGTGCGCGCCGGCGCGCGCGTCGTCGCGCTCGGCGACTGCGTCGTGTGCCACACCGCGAAGGACGGCAAGCCGTTCGCGGGCGGGCTGCCGCTCGCGACGCCGTTCGGCACGATCTACGCGACCAACATCACGCCGGATGCCGAAACGGGGATCGGCCGCTGGTCGCGCGACGCGTTCGCCCGCGCGCTGCGCACCGGCATCGGACGCAACGGCCAGCCGCTCTACCCGGCGTTTCCGTACATCCATTTCACGCGGATGTCCGACGACGACATCGCCGCCGCGTATGCGTACCTGATGACCCGCGAGCCGGTGCGCGCGACGGCGCCCGCCAACGACCTGATATTCCCGCTGAACTTCCGGCCGCTGGTGGCGTTCTGGAACGTGCTGTTCCTGCGCGAAGGCGCATATCAACCCGATCCCGCGCAGTCCGCGCAATGGAACCGCGGCAGGATGCTCGTCGACGGGCTGGGCCACTGCGCATCGTGCCATTCGCCGCTGAACGCGATCGGCGGCGAGCAGCGCGGCCGCGCGTTCGACGGCGGCATCGTCGACGGCTGGGAAGCGCCGCCGCTCAATGCGCTCGGCGATGCCGCGCGGCCGTGGACGCAGGCGCAGCTCGTCACCTACCTGCGCACCGGCCGCGCGAGCGAACACGGCGCGGCGGCCGGG
Organism: Burkholderia sp. AU32262; assembly: GCF_020419985.1. Lineage (NCBI taxonomy): Bacteria > Pseudomonadati > Pseudomonadota > Betaproteobacteria > Burkholderiales > Burkholderiaceae > Burkholderia > Burkholderia sp. AU32262. The sequence goes on along the minus strand of NZ_JAIZRS010000025.1, from coordinate 19,022 downwards.
CCGATGCTGCCTGTCACGCGCGACCTCGCGACGGTGCCGGTGGAGGACGTCGAGGCGATCGCCGCGTACATCCTGTCGATCCAGAAACCGGCGAACGCACGTGCGGCCGCGGCCGCGCATCCGGTCGAACGCGTCGCGACGACGCCGGCCGCGCAGCGCGGCGCGGTGCTGTTCCAGGCATCGTGCGCGCAGTGCCACGGGCCGGCGGCGCCGATGCAGTCGATCGGCGAACGGCCGACGCTCGCGTTCAGCACGGCGGTCAACGCAGACACGCCGCGCAACGCGATCCAGATGATGTTCAACGGCATCGGCTGGCACGGCGAGGATACGCTCAACTACATGCCGTCGTTCATCGACCAGTACGACGACGCGCAGATCGCCGATCTCGCCGCGTACGTGCGAGAAACCTATACCGACCGCCCCGCGTGGTCGGGCGTCGACGCGATGGCCGCGAAGCTCAGAAAAGAGGACACCGCACGATGATCACCCTCACCGTCAACGGCGTGCGCCACACGCTGGACATCGACCCGTCCACGCCGCTGCTGTACGCGCTGCGCAACGACCTGCACCTGCACGGCGCGAAGTTCGGCTGCGGCCTCGGGCAGTGCGGCGCGTGCACCGTGATCGTCGACGGCAAGCCGACGTTCTCGTGCCTGATGCCCGTGGCCGCGGTCGGTTCGCGCAGCGTGCGTACCATCGAGAGCCTCGGCACCGCCGAGCGTCCGGGCCCGCTGCAACGCGCGTTCATCGAGCACCAGGCCGCGCAGTGCGGCTACTGCATCGCCGGGATGATCATGCGCGCGCAGGCGCTGCTCGAACGCAACCCGAAACCGACCGAACAGGAACTGCGCACGCACATGGAACCGAACCTGTGCCGCTGCGGCACGCACATGCGGATTCTCGCGGCGGTGCGCTCGGTCGCGGGGCTGCCGGCCCCCGAACCCGCTTCCGCTCCCGTCACGATCAGCAAGGGGCTGTAATGAATTCCCACGACGACATCGACGAAAGCCGCCGGCACTTCATCGTCTCCGGCGCGCTGTTCGTCGCGTTCAGTCTCGCGCCCGCATCGCGCGCGGCCGCGCAGCTGGTGATCGCCGACGAAGGCGCGGCCGTGCACGTGGCGAAAGCCACGCAGGCGCTCGCCGGCAGCCTGAAGACCAATCCGCTGCTCGACGCGTGGATCAAGATCGCGCCCGACGGCAAGGTCACCGTGTTTACCGGCAAGGTCGAGCTCGGCACCGGCGTGCGCACGGCGCTGCTGCAGGTGGCCGCCGAGGAACTCGACATGAAGCCGTCGCTGATCACGTTCCTGACGGCCGACACCGGCGCGTCGCCCGACGAGGGCCTGACCGCCGGCAGCCACACGATGGCCGACAGCGGCTCCGCGCTGCTGAACGCGGCCGCGCAGGTGCGTGCGCTGCTGGTGGAAGGCGCGGCGAAGCGCTTCGGCGTCGAGCCGCGCGTGCTGACGACCGCCGACGCGGTGATCACGGCGCCCGACGGACGCACGATGACCTACGGCGACGCGATCCGCACGGTCGACCTGCATCGCAATGCGACGCCCACGTCGCCGCTGAAGAACCCGGCGACGTTCGCCGTGATCGGCACGTCGCTGCCGCGCGTGGACATCCCGAACAAGGTCACGGGCGGCGTCAGCTACGTGCAGGACATGCAGTTGCCCGGCATGCTGCACGCGCGCGTCGTGATGCCGCCGGTATATGAAGCGAAGCTGCTGTCGTTCGACGAAGCCGCGGTCCTGAAGCTGCCGGGCGTCGTGCGGATCGTGCGCAACGGCAGCATGCTCGCGGTCGTCGCGCAGGGCGAATGGCAGGCGGTGGTCGCGCAGCGCGCGCTCGCCGCCGGCTGCCGCTGGTCGCCGGGCCGCACGCTGCCCGAGCGCGGCACCGTGCACGCGGACCTGAAGCGGATCGCGACACAGCGCATCGAGATCGCGAACACGCACGCGGCCACCGCGCCGGCCGTGAAGACGCTCAATGCGACGTTCCTGAAGAACTACCTGCTGCACGGGTCGATCGGGCCGTCGTGTTCGGTCGCGCATCTCGAGAACGGGATGATGACGGTGTGGACGCACTCGCAGGGCGTCTACCCGCTGCGTGACGCGCTCGCCGAGATGCTGTCGATGCCGAAGGCGAGCATCCGCTGCATTCACACCGAGGGGTCGGGCTGCTACGGGCACAATGCGGCGGACGACGCGGCCGCGCACGCCGCGCTGATCGCCGCCGCGATGCCGGGCAAGCCGATTCGCGTGCAATGGATGCGCGAACAGGAACACACGTGGGACCACTTCACGCCCGCGATGGTGACGGAGGTCAGCGCATCGCTGGACGCGAGCGGGCGCATCGTCGACTGGAACTATGCGTTGTGGAGCAGCTCGCACAACGAGCGGATCGTCAACGCCGGCCGGCTGCTGCCCGCGCGCATGCTGGAGCCGCCGTTCGTGCCCGCGCCGTCGACGCCGATGCTGCAACCGGAAGGCGGCGGCGACCGCAACGCGATTCCGCTGTATGCGCTGCCGAACCAGCACATCGTCAACAACTTCTCGCCGACGATGCCGCTGCAGACCTCCGCGATGCGCTCGCTCGGCGCGCACACCAACGTCTGGGCGATCGAAAGCTTCATGGACGAGCTCGCGCACGCGGCCGGCGTCGATCCGGTCGAATTCCGGCTGCGCCACATGGACGACCATCGCGCGCGGCAGGTGATCAAGCTCGCCGCGACGCACTTCGGCTGGCCGCGGCCGCCGCGTGCGCGCAACCGTGGCGTCGGCTTCGCGTTCGGCAAGTACAAGAACCTGATGGCCTACGTCGCGATCGCGGTCGAGGTGTCGGTCGTGCCGGAAACCGGCCAGGTGACGCTCGAGCGCGCGGAAGCGGCGGTCGACGCGGGCCAGGTCGTGTCGCCGGACGGGATCCGCAACCAGATCGAGGGCGGCATCGTGCAGGCCGCGAGCTGGACGCTGTACGAGGCGCTGAAGTACGACACCGAACGGATTCGCAGCTTCGACTGGAGCAGCTATCCGATCCTGCGTTTCTCGGCGGCGCCGCAAAGCGTGAAGGTTCATCTGATCAATCGTCCCGGCGCGCCGTTTCTCGGCGCGGCCGAGGCGTCGATGGGGCCGACCGCCGGCGCGCTGGCCAACGCGATCTTCGACGCGACCGGCCAGCGCATGCGTGAAATGCCGTTTGCCGGCGACGCGCTGAGAAAGCGCATCGACGCATAGCGGCCCGGTCGCCCCCGCTACGCGATACCCGATATCCGACCAGACGGCGCCGGCACGCACCGGCGCCGCATGCCGACAGGCTGGAGAACTTCCGACGATGGATACCTTGCTTTCGATGCGCGTGTTCACGCGCATCGTCGAAACCGGCAGCTTCACGCGCGCGTCCGACACGACCGGCCTCACCACGCCGCGCGTGTCGGCGCTGCTGAGCGGTCTCGAGCAGCACCTCGGCTGCCGGCTGCTGAACCGCACCACGCGCCGCATCTCGCTGACCGAGGACGGCCAGGCCTACTACGAACGGTCCGTCGCGGTGCTGCGCGAGATCGACGACATGGAGGCGTCGGTCTCGCAGGCGCGCAACGTGCCGCGCGGCCGGCTGAAGGTGAACCTGCCGCCGGCGATGGCGAAGCAGGTCGTGGTGCCCGCGCTGCCGGCGTTTCTCGACGCCCATCCGGACATCATGCTCGAACTCGGCGTGACCGACCGGCAGATCGACCTCGTCGGCGAAGGGGTCGACTGCGTGGTGCGCATCGGCGCGCTGGACGATTCGGGGATGATCGCGCGGCGGATCGGCAGCCTGACCACCTGCACGTGCGGCTCGCCCGCGTATTTCGCGCGGTTCGGCGAGCCGGAGACCGTCGACGATCTCGCACGGCACGTCGCGGTCAGTCACATCTCCGCCGATACCGGCCGGCCGCGCGCGTGGGACTACGTGGTCGACGGCGAGCCGCGCATCGTGCAGATGTGCGGCACGGTGGCCGTCAACGACGCGGACAACTACATCGAGTGCGGCGTCGCCGGCATCGGGCTGATCAAGACGTCGCTGTACCTCGTCGAGCCGTACCTGAAATCGGGCCGGCTGCGCGAGGTGCTGACCGATTTCAACGCGCCGGCCCGGCCGATCTCGGTGCTGTATCCGCCCAATCGGCACATTCCGGTCAAGCTGAAGGTGTTCGTCGACTGGCTCGCGGGGCTGTTCGAGCAGATTCCGACGCTGCAGGGCAAACGCGGCTGAACCCGCCCGGCGCGGTACCTTTGCGTGCCGCGCAACGCTCGATTGCGCGGCGTTCCGCTTCCGGCTTTATCGATTGATCAATAGTATTGACGGCAATGCGGTGCACCGTATCGCGGCCGGCCTCCATGCCGGCGCGGCGCTCCGGTAGCCGGCCTTTCCCTTTTCCAGGAGTCGACCATGTCAACGGATTCAACACCGCTCGCGCCGCCCGCGCACGGCGCCAAGCTCACGCAGGGGCTGATCCTGCTGTTCGCCTTCAGTTGCGGCGCGATCGTCGCGAACCTGTACTACGCGCAACCGATCACCGAGCTCATCGCGCCGAGCCTGCACATGTCCGGCGACACGGCGAGCCTGATCGTGTCGCTAACGCAGATCGGCTATGCGTTCGGCCTTTTCTTCATCGTGCCGCTCGGCGATCTGCTCGAAAACCGCAAGCTGATGATCGTGACGGCCGTCGTGTCGATCGCGAGCCTCGCGGCGGCGGCGCTCGTGCGCACGCCCGGGCTCTTTCTCGCGGTTTCGCTGCTGATCGGGTTCAGCTCGGTGGCCGTGCAGATTCTCGTGCCGCTCGCCGCGCACCTCGCGCCGGATCATTCGCGCGGCCGCATCGTCGGCACGATCATGAGCGGGCTGCTACTCGGCATCCTGCTGGCCCGTCCGCTGTCGAGCGTGGTGGCCGACGCATTCGGCTGGCGCTTCGTGTTCGCGGCCGCGGCCGTGCTGATGACGCTCGTCACGGCCGTGCTCGCGCTGACGATTCCGTCGCGCCAGCCCGATCACCGCGCGACCTATTTCGAGCTGATCGGCTCGCTGCTGCACCTCGTTCGCACGATGCCGGTGCTGCGCCACCGCGCGTTCTACCAGGGCCTGATGTTCGCGTCGTTCAGCCTGTTCTGGACGGCCGTGCCGGTCGAACTGACGCGTCACTACGGGCTGTCGCAATCGGCGATCGGCCTGTTCGCGCTGGTCGGTGCGATCGGCGCGACGTCGGCGCCGGTAGCGGGGCGTCTGGCGGATGCCGGCCATACGGTGCGCGCGACGCTGATCGCGCTCGTGGCCGGCGCGCTGTCGTATGCGGTCGGGTTCGTGCACGGCACCGGCCTGTACGGGCTCGTCGTCACCGGCATCGTGCTCGACTTCGCGGTGCAGATGAACATGGTGCTCGGCCAGCGCGAGATCTACGCACTGCACGCGGCGAGCCGCAACCGGCTGAACGCGCTGTACATGACGAGCATCTTCGTCGGCGGCGCCGTCGGCTCCGCGCTCGCGAGCCCGCTGTACGAGCGTGGCGGCTGGCCGCTCGTCGCCGCGGCGGCCGGCGCGTTCCCGATCGTCGCGCTCGCCCACTACCTGCTCGTCGGGCGGACGCACGCGCAACGTCACGCCGCGGGTTGAGCCGCCCTCACCCATCGAATCGATCCGTTCGCGGGGCGCGCCGCCGCCCCGCTCCACGTCGAACCACAGGAGTCCATCATGTCTTCCCTGCTCAGTGCCTACGATCTGCGCGGCCTCGCGCTGCCGAACCGCGTCGTGATGGGGCCGATGACGCGCTCGCGCGCGCCGTCGCGCGGCCTGCCCACCGAACTGATGGCCGAGTACTACGCGCAGCGCGCGTCGGCCGGCCTGATCGTGACCGAGGCCACCAACGTCAGCGCGGCCTCCGCGGCGTTCGAGCTGACGCCCGGCCTCGTCGACGATGCACAGGCCGCCGGCTGGAAAATCGTCACCGACGCCGTCCACGCGAACGGCGGGCGCATCTTCGCGCAGCTGTGGCACGGCGGCCGCGTCAGCTCGCTGACGCTGCTCGGCGGCGCCGCGCCGCTGTCGCCGTCCGGCGTGAACGACGACCTCGAACAGTTGCAGGTCTGGGCACAGTTGCAGAACGGCTACTACACGAAGATTCATGCGACGCCGTCGCGCGCGATGACGACCGATGAAGTCGTCGCGACCGTCGACGAATTCCGGCAGGCGGCCGCGCGCGCGATGGCCGCGGGCTTCGACGGTGTCGAGATCCATGCGGCCAACGGCTACCTGCCGCACCAGTTCCTGTCGTCGACGCTGAACCGCCGCGACGATCGCTACGGCGGCTCGGTCGCGAACCGCGCGCGCTTTCTCGAGGAAATCGTCGACGCGGTCGGCGGCGTGATGCCGTTGAACCGCGTCGGCGTGCGCATCTCGCCGTACGCGAAATACAACAACGTGCGCGACGCCGACCCCGACGCGACGCTCGCCTACGTCGGCCGGATGCTCGACGCGGCAGGCGTCGCCTATCTGCACGCGGCCGATACCAACGGCTGGAGCGGCGAGCCCGATCTGCCGCGCATCGTCGAGCACGCGCGCCGGTCGTTCCGCGGCACGCTGATCGTCAACGGCGGCATTTCACCGGACGCGGCGAACGCGCTGATCGACGCGGGCGACGCCGATCTCGTCGCGTTTGCGCGTGCGTACATCGCGAACCCGGATCTCGTGGAGCGCATCGCGGCCCGCGCACCGCTCGCGGAGCCGAAGACCATCGGCTGGTACGGCGGCGACCGCGCCGGCTACGTCGACTATGCGCGGCACGACGCCGTGCAGTCGCACGCATGATCCGCGCATGCGGCGCGCAGGGCCCGGCATGCCGGACGCGGTGCCGCGACGCGTCCGGCCGCCGCGTGCCGGAGCGGCGCCGTCACGTATCGTTCCACCGCGCGCCCAGCACGCGCCCGCAGAAATTCGGCCGATGAAAATCCGGATCCGCGCGTTCGAGCACGTCGGCGCTCCACGTGCCGAACGTCGATTGCGGCCGATGTTCGACGCCGCGCGCGACCGTCGCGAGGAACGTTTCGCGAAAGCCGCTGCCGCGCGGATACGCGGCGAGCAACGCGTCACGCTCGTCGAGCGTGTATGCGTCGAAGTCGGTCGCCATCAGATCGGTCGACACGGCGGCCGCCAGCGCGCGCGCGAGCGGCGACGCGCGGGCGGCCACGCCGGGCGTCGTATGCAGCGCGATCGCCTGCCACACGTCGTCGCGCACGCGCCGCGAGCGCCGATGGCGCAACAGCAGCGCGCATGCGGCATCCGCGCCGTCGAGCTCGTAGCGCTCGGTCGAGCGGCAATACGCGTGGCTCAACCCCATGTTCGCGTACATCGCGGCGACGTACAGCGCGTCGGCGTCGCATGCGTTGCATGCGACGCCTGCCCGCCGCGCGGCGAGCGACGCGAACACGAACACGCGCGCCGCATGATCGACCAGCACGGCGGGCAACGACGCGCGGGCCGCGTCGGCAGCATCGAGCGCAACGGGCGTGCGCGGAATGCGAACGCCGGCCACTTCGTCGCCGATGGCCGGTGCGCGCGGGTGCGCAGCATTCATCCTGTCTCCTTCATACCCCGCGCACGGGGCGGAAAATCGTTCAATGCCCGGGGGCACCCGGCGCGCGGCGCGTCGCACACCGGCATGCGCCGCTCAAAACGCGACGCAGCAGCGGCCGAAGGCTTCGCAGCGCTCGGCGGCCGCACTTGCCGTCGGATAGCGCGGCCGCGCGAAACGGCGGCCGTGACCGCGCGCCCGGCACGCATCGCTGCCGGGCGCCGCGCATGCGTCGCCCGCCGCCGATGCATGCGGACGGGCGAGCGCCGCGCCGCCGACGCCGCCTTCCGCGACCGGCGACCATGCGGGACTGACGGGCGGCGGCGGCGGCGCCAGCGGCGCGAATTCCTGCTCCGCGTGCACGACCTTGCCGTCGACGACCGTCAGCACCGACGACAACGCGGGGATGCGCCGTGCGTCGATCGTGAAGTAGTCGTCGCTCAGCACCGCGAAGTCGGCGTACCGGCCGGGCACCAGCGCGCCCTTGCGATGCTCGTCGGCGGAGAACCATGCGCTGCCGACCGTATAGCGGCGCAGCGCCTCCATCCGGCCGAGCCGGTTGCGCGCCGGATACAGCGCGGTGCCGCCGACGGAGCGCCCCGACACCATCCAGTACAGCGCGACGAACGGGTTGTAGCTCGCCGCGCCCGTCGCCCCGGAGCCCGCGCCGACCGGCAGCCCGGCCGCGAGCATCGCGCGGATCGGCGGCGCGCGCGTGGCCGCCGCCGCGCCGTGGCGGGCGATGAAGGCTTCGCCCTGGAACGCCATGCGCGGCTGCACGGTGATGCCGCCGCCCAGCGCCGCGACACGCGCGATATTGGCATCCGAGATCGTCTCGCAGCGGTCGAAGCACCAGCGCAGCCCGTCGAACGGCGTGTCGCGATCCACCGCTTCGAACACGTCGAGGAAGCGGCCGATCGATTCGTCGTAGGTCGCATGCAGCCGGAACGGCCAGCGATGGCGCACGAGCAGCCGGACGACGGCCGCCAGGTCCGCGTCGACCGACGCGGCCAGCTCGACGCGCGGTTCGAGAAAATTCCCGAGATCGATCGCCGAGCACAGCAGCCGCTCGCCCGCGCCGCTCACGCGCAGGAACGCGTCGCCGTCGCCGGGCGCCGTCCGCGCGATCCATGTCGCGAAATCGTCGAGTTCGCGGCCGGCGTGCCGCGCGCCCAGCGCATAGGCGATGCGCGTCGTCAGTTCGCCGCGCCGCGCGAGCGTCGCGACCGCCGCATAGTCGTCCGGATACGCGAGGCCGTCGCCGCCGGCGTCGATCGCGCTCGTCACGCCCACGCGGTTCAGCGCGCGCATGAACTGCCGCGTGGAGTTGACCCGGTCGGCCGCATCGAGCATGGGCGCGCGGGCGAGCGCCGCGAACAGCACGGCCGGATCCCGACGCGCGAGCAGCAGCCCGGTCGGCCGCCCGTGGCGATCGCGCCGCAGTTCGCCGCCGGGCGGATCGGGCGTGTCGCGGCCGTAGCCGAGCGCGCGCAGCGCGGCCGCATTCAGCCACGCGCTGTCGCCCAGATGCTGAATGAATACGGGCGTGTCGGGCGCGATCGCGTTGAGCTCGGCCACCGTCGGGCCGCGCTTTTCCGCGAACTGCAGCGCCGTCCAGCCGCCCGCCACGCGCGCCCATTGCGGCGCGGGCGTGCGTCGCACCTGCCGGCCCAGCAGTTCGAGCGCGTCGGCAAGCGACGGCACGCCGTCCCAGCGCACCTCGAGGTTGAAGTTCATGCCGCCGCGGATCGCCTGTAGGTGGGCGTCGATCAGGCCCGGAATCACGGTACGGCCGTTCAGATCGATACGGGTCGTGCCGTCGCGCGCATGGCGCAGCACGTCGCGATCGTCGCCGGTCGCGACGATGGTCCCGTCCTTCACGGCGAGCGCGCGGACGAACGAGCGTCGTTCGTCCTGGGTCGCGATCTTGCCGTTGAAGACGACGAGGTCCGCCGAGCGCGCGGGTTCCGTCGCCCTAAGCACCGTCGGCCCTCCCGTGCGCATCCGCGCGCGACGCGCTGCTCGGCGCCGCTGCCTGGCAGGCGGCCGCACCGCGCGCGTCGGCACGCATGCCGCGATCGCGCGGGCGCGCTGCTGCACCGGATTCGCGCATCGCTATGCCGCCTGCTGCGCCGCGTCGGCGGCATCGCGTCGCGCGCGCGTCCGGCACGGCGCGAGCGGCGCCTCCTGACGGACGAAGTTCTGCACGCGCAGCAGGCGGCGCACGTCGTGCGCGCGCGAATCCGGATCGAAGTGCCGCGCGCCCGCGGCGACCAGCGTCGACGCCTGCGCGGTGTGCCCGCGCTCGATCAGGTGATCGGCGAGATCGAGCGAACTGCGCAGCGCCCACATCGCGGCGCCCTGCGCGTTCGCGGTCTGGATCGCCATCTGCAGATGACGATGGCCGTCGGCCTCGTACGCCACCGCGAGATCCGCGCCGACGGTGCGCGCCTGTTCGAGCATCGCGACGCCGTTCACCCGCAGCAATTCGGGGACGAACAGGTGCTCGCCGTGCGCGCGGCAGCGCGCGAGCGTCGCATCGAGCCGGGAGCGCGCTTCGTTCGCGCGACCGGTCCGCACGAGGCCCTCCGCGTACGCAACGGTCAACGGCGCGAGCAGACGCCGGAAACCGCTCGCCTCGACGCGCCGCAGCGCCGGTTCGAGGCGGGCGAGGCCGGCGCCGGGATGGCCGGCCTGGATGTCGAACTGCCCGGTCAGGCATTCCGCGTGACTGCGCCAGATGTCGAAGCCGTGCGCGTCGGCGGTCGCGCGCAGCGTCGCGAGATAGTCGGAGGTGATGTCGTGATCGCCGTAGCGCAGCGCGATCGGCGCGGCGGCCGCACCGAGCACGATGCACAGCGTGAGCGCCGACGGACCGCGGCGCGCGCACTCGACCGCCTGCGCGGCGACGCGCATCGCATGCTCGGGCTCGCCTTGCATCCAGAGCAGACGGATCAGCATCGTGCGCCCCAGCGTCGCCATGTCGACGCCGAGCGCGGCCTGCGCGCACGCCGGTTCGTCCGCGTCGGCGAGTTCGGCCGTCGCCGCTTCCAGCCGCTCGCGCGCCTGCGCATGCTCGCCGAAGTAATGCAGCGACGTCGCGACCATCGTGTTCGCCAGCAACCGCTGCGACCGGTCCCCGCGCCGCTCGGCCGCGCGCTCGAAGCGCGTCGCGTAGCGCAGCGATTCGTGGATGTCCGACAGCGTCAGCATCGTATGCCACAGCCCGACCAGCGCGCGCGCGTCGAACGCATCGTCGCCGATATGCGCGGCGAGACCGAGCGTGCGGTTCCACATCGCGGCGGCGGCCGGCGCATCGCCATCGGTATGCAGCAGCGCCGACGCGCAGGCCGCCCGCAGCCGCATCTCGCGCGCGGCGTCGACCGGGCCCGCGGCGCCCGTGTCGAGCGCGTCGAGTACCTGGCGCGCGCGCGCCGTGCACGCGCGCATCCGCGCCGGCTCGAGCAGCGCGCGCGCCAGCCGGTCGGGCTCGGGCACGCCTGCGGCCACGGCGGCCTCCGCCGGTTCGTCCGCGGCCGGCGCGGGTGCATCCGCGGGCAGCGCGTCGGCGAGCGTCGCGGGACGCGCGGGCGCATGCTCGCGCTCGTACGCCGCGTGGCGCGCGACGATGCGTTCGAATTCGCCTTCGTTGTGCAGTTTTTCGAGCGCGTACGCGCGCGTCGATTCGGTCAGCCGGTAGCGCGCATACGCGCCATGGAACTCGACGGTCACCAGCGATTTCGCCACCAGCTCGCCGAGCACCGCGATCATGTCCGCGGCCGATGTGCCGGGCTCGGTCGCGACCGCGCGCGCGGCATCGAACGAAAACGGCCCGATGAAGCATCCCATCCGGCGAAACAGCGCGCGCGCGGCCGGATCGAGCAGCACGTAGCTCCAGTCGAACGTCGCCCGCAGCGTCTGATGACGCGGCAGCGCCGAGCGCAGCCCGCCCGTCAGCAGGTTCAGCCTGTCGTCGAGACGCGACGCGACGACCGCGAGCCCGAGCGTCGCCACGCGCGCCGCGGCCAGCTCGATCGCGAGCGGCAGCCCGTCGAGGCGCCGGCAGATGTCCGCGATCACCCGCACGCCGGCTTCGTCGACCGGGCAATCCGGCGCGGCCGTGCGCACGCGCTCCAGGAACAGCTCGACGGCCGAACAGCGGGCCATTTCCGGGACGGACGCGCCGCCGTCCGGCACCGCGAGCGGGCTCATCCGCAGCACCGCTTCGGCCGAGATGTGCAGCGGCTCGCGGCTCGTCACGAGCACGCGCGGCGAGCCCGCGCGCGACGTCAGCGTTTCGACGAGGCTCGCCACCAGATCGATGATGTGCTCCGCGTTGTCGAGCACGAGCAGGCAGCGCGACGTCGCGAACGCGTCGCCGATGCGCTCGATGGCCGGCACGCCCTGCGTGTCGAGGCCGAGCTCGGCGGCCAGCGCGATCAGCATGTCGTCGCGCGTCGACGCGCGCGCCAGCTCGACGAACAGCACGCGCTCGCGCGAGCGGCTGCGCACGCCGTGCGCGACGCGTACGGCAAGACTCGTCTTGCCGATGCCGCCCGCGCCGACGAGCGTGACGACCGGCGTACGCTCGAGCATGTCGACGATCTGCGCGATTTCGGCGTCGCGCCCGACGAGCGGCGCGAGCAGCGACGACGCGGGGGCGTCGGGCGGCGCCGCGACAGCCGGCGCGTCGGCCGCGGGCACGAGGTCCGGGCCGGGCGACGGGCTCGCGACCAGCAGATAGCCGCGCCCGGGCACCGTCTTGATCAGATCGCGGCTCGCGCCGAGCGCCTTGCGCAGCGTCGCCACATGCACCTGCAGCCGGTTTTCCTCGACGATCAGGCCCGGCCAGACCGCATCCATGATGTCGTCTTTCGACACGACCGAACCGCTCGCGCGGTGCAGGACCTCGAGAATGTCGAGCGCGCGCGCGCCGATGCGCAGCGACGCGCCGTGACGGCGAATGTCCCGCTGCTCGAAATCCACCGACAAAGTTCCGATCTGGACCATGGCCGCCTCCGGGTACCTCGGGATGAGCGCCGGGTGAACGCGGCAGTTCGCCCGGCGGAGAGTCCAAGTCCGGCGTGCTGCCGCGCCGGACGATAAATGTCGAAATACGGGTCGAGTGTAGAGGGGCATGCCGTGAAAATCTTGAAGGAAAATGCGCTGTCCGCGCATGCCGCGCACGCGCGGCCGGCACGATCGCTTGCGTGTAAAAGTGGGGCGCTATACTCTGCCGGGCCGCTCGCGCAGGCGTCGCGCCGGGGCACGCACTCACCGCGCGCACGCATTGAAAGCAATTTGTCAGGATGAAGAGCGGACGTTTATGCAAATTCATTTTGAACGTTCGCGCGCGCATCTAAACTGGACTCGTCATTTCACGCTCCGAGTCCCTCGCTGGGGAATTCCATGTCAGACTCCGTCATCGCAGCCCCGACGGCATCGCCTCCGCCACGGCCGAAAGACACGCTCGGGTGCGTGTCGAGCCTGCTGGCGAAGGATGTCGAGACGGCATCCGGCGGCCTGAAGCTCCACCGCAAATGCATGCGCGAAGCGCACGTCGAGCGAATCGACATGCCCGCGTGCGACCGCGGCTTCCTGGTCGGCGTGTCGCTGAACGGCGGCCACCGCCGCACGCTCTATGGGCGCGCCGGCGCGAGCGAACGCCGGTTCCAGCATCACTCGATCTACATTCGCGACTTCTCGCGCCATTTCCACGCGGACCTGTACGGCAATTTCGACTTCGTGCTGGTCGAGCTGCCGCACCCGTATCTGGCGCGCATCGGCCCCGAACACGGCGGCAGCCCGGTCGACGGCCTCACGTGCCGCGTCGATGCGCGCGACCCGGTGCTCGGGCATCTCGCGCACGCGGTGGCCGACAGCCTCGACGCGCCCGGCCCGCTGAACGCGCTGTTCATCGAGCAGGTCGGGCTCGCGATGGGCACGCATCTCGTGCGCCGCTACGGCAACGTGCGCGCGCGAACTCGAGCACAAGGGCGCGCTGTCTCCCGCGAAGGTGGCGCTCGCCAAGGAGCTGCTGATGGAAAAGGCGGACCTCGGCGTGTCGATCGAGGAAGTCGCGAACGAATGCGACCTGTCGCGCGGCTATTTCATCCGCGCGTTCTCGCGCACCACGGGCCGCACGCCGCACCAGTGGCTGCTCGAACAGCGCGTGATGCGCGCGCGCGAGTTGATCGAGACGTCCGACATGACGCTGGCCGACATCGCGGTCGCGTGCGGCTTCGCCGACCAGAGCCACCTGAACCGCGTATTCGCGCGGATCGTCGGGCACCCGCCCGGCGCGTGGCGGCGCGCACGGGCGCGCTGACCGGCGGCATGGCGCACGCCGGGACGCACGCCGGGACGTCACCGCACCGGCGTCGCGTCGTAGTTGACCGGCACCCAGTCGTATTGCGCACCGTGCCGGCGCAGGTGGCCGAGACCGGGAAACGCGATATGCGCGGCCCCGACGAGATAGCGCCGCTCGGCGACGCGCTTCAGCGTATCCCGCCGCGTGCGGCGGGCGGCCTCGGCATCGCTGTCGTACTGGACCGTCGCGTCGACGTCGCGCAACTGGATCGCCGCCACGTGCACGATGTCGCCCCACGCGAGCAGGCCCGCGCGGCCGCTCTCGATCAGGTAAGCCGTATGGCCCGGCGTATGGCCGGGCATCGGCACCGCGCGAATGCCGGGCGCGAGCGTCGCGTCGCCGCGAAACGTCTTGAAGCGGCCGGCCGCGACGTACGGTGCGACCGCCGCGGCGGCCGCATCGAAGAACGACGCGAGAAACGCCGGCGCGTGCGCCTTGTTCGCCGGATCGAGCCAGTATGCGGCCTCGACGGCGTTCACCCGCACGACGGCATTCGGAAACGTCATCGCGCCATTCGACGCAATCCCGCCGACATGGTCCTTGTGCAGGTGCGTGAGCAGCACTTCGTCGATCTGCGCGGGCGCGTAGCCGGCCGCGCGCAGGTCGTCGAGCAGCTTGCCGCAGCAGTCGCCGTACAGCGTGCCGGCGCCCGCGTCGACGAGGATCCGCTTCGCTCCGGTATCGACGAGGAACGCGTTGATCGACCCTTGCACGGGCGGCTCCAGGAATGCGCGGTCGAGGTCGCGCCGGATCTCGTCCTTCGAGATGTCGCGAAACACCGTGTCGACCGGAAACGGATGCGTGCCGTCGGACAGCGCGATCACCGTGAAGTCGCCGATCTTCAGCCGATAGAAGCCGGGCGGCTGCCGGCCCGCGGCGGGCACCGGCGCATCGGGCTGCACGCCGGACGCCGCATCGGCCCGCACGCCGGCCTGCGCATGCGCCGCGGGCGCCAACAGGCCCGCGCACCCGGCCACGATCAACCAACGGGCCGCCTGCGCGACGCACGCGTGCCGAAACAGGTTCTTCATCGGATCTCCGTGGCGAATCGTGCGCGTGGCCCGTCACGAACGGAACGGCCAGCGCAACACGCGATGTCGCGCAGCTTATCGGCCGCCGCGGCGAAAATCCTGAGCGACGCCTGAATTGTCCTGAAGACACGCCGCACGCGATCCGGCCGCCGCACCGCCCGGCGCTAGAATGCGAACCGCATGCAACGCGACGTTGCCACCCGCCCAAGGACGATCTCATGGACAAATTCTCCGCGCTGCGCGCGTTCGTCGAAGTCGCGGAAGCCGGCGGCTTCTCGAGCGCGGGGCGCCGGCTCGATCTCGCCGCTTCGTCGGTCGTGCGCGCGGTGGACGCGCTGGAGGCGTCGCTCGGCACCGTGCTGCTGAACCGCACGACGCGGCAAGTCACGCTGTCCGACGCGGGCGCCGTCTACTATGCGCGGGCGAAACGCGTGCTCGGCGAGCTCGCCGATGCCGACGCGCTGGTGGCCGACCGCGGCGACGCGCCGTCCGGCCCGCTGCGCGTATCGGTCCCCGTCGCCTACGGGCTGCGCCGCATCGCGCCGCACGTCGCCGCGTTCGTCGCGCGCCATCCGAAGCTCGACCTCGATCTGCAACTGACCGACGAACGCGTCGATCTCGTGTCCGCGCGGATCGACGTCGCGATCCGGCTCGGCGACGCGGCCCCGACCGCGGACGTCGTCGCGCGTCCGCTCGGCACGTTCCGGCGCTACGTGGTCGCGAGCCGCGGCTACCTCGACGCGCACGGCACGCCGGCGACACCCGGCGAACTCGTCGATCACGCGTGCCTGCGCTTTCATTTCGGCGTCGACCAGCAGGCGTGGACGTTCGCCGGCGCGCCACGCACGACGCAGGTCGTCGTCACCGGGCGGCTGAAATCGAATCACAGCGAGGTGCTGCGCGAGGCCGCGCTCGACGGCGCCGGCATCGCGCTGCTGCCCGACTGGCTGGTCGGGGCGGATATCGAAGCCGGCCGCCTGCAGCGGCTGTTCGACCAGTACGACGTGACGCCGGGCTCGGCGCGCGCGGTGATCACGGCCCTGTACCTGCCGAACCAGCGCGGCTCGAAGCGCGTGACCGCGTTCATCGATTTCGTCGAATCGCTCGCCCGCGCGCAGCCCTGATACGCGAGAGCCCGGCGCGGCGCGTCACCAGCCGAACTTCGCTTCCATCCCGACATAGTCGGCATTGCGCGCGCCGAGCGCGCGAATCGACGAGCCGAGCTGGAAGTGCACGGCTTCGAGCGCGAGCGCGACGTTCGCGTTCACGAGCCAGTCGACGCGCGCCTGCGCGTACATCCCCGTCCACGCGCCACCCTTGCCCGCCGTGCCCGGCACCGCCGACATCCCCTGCCCGTAGATCGCGTCGGCCGTCGTCTGCCGCCACTGGAAGCCGACGGCGGTGAGCACCGTCACCGAGCTCGCCGGCTTGAAGGTCAGCGACGGCTTCACGTGGATCAGGTTGCTGTATCCGGTATACCCGGCGAGCGTGAAGTAATAGCCGTTCGGAAACATCGGGTTGAACGTGCCGACGCGCCGGTCGCCCGGATGCGCGTCGCCCGATGCGCCGTCGACCTGGATGCCGACGCGCGGCGTGCCGGCCGTCTTCGCGAACGTGTAGCCGCCCAGCGCGCCGAACGCCCACGCGCCGATCGTGTCCTGCCCGACGTGGCCCGTCTGCAGCATCGCTTCGACGTCCCAGTCGAACCCGTCGGTCTTGCCCGCGTAGCGCATGTCGAACACGTCGCGCCGCTCGGTGCCGGATGCATCCGGATAGCGCGCGTTGTCGCGCGTGTAGCGCGACCAGTACGCGGACAGATCGCCGGGCCCCGTGCCCGTGCGCTCGACGCGCACGCCGTCGAATCGCAGGTGCCGGTTCGACACGTCGTCGAACGCGGCCGCGTTGCGATACTGCACCGGACGCGTCACATAGCCGATCACGCGCCATTTGCCGATTTCGTAATCGGTCCACAGTCCGTCGTATGCCTGGCGCACGTTCGGGCCGTCGCGCACCGACACGAAGCGCTGCAAGTCGAACGCCATCTCCTGCCGGCCGATCCGCGTCTTGAACGTGCCGTGCCCCAGTTGATCGACGTACGCGACGAACGCCTGCTGGAGGTCGAGCTGGTCCTTGTCGACCGGGCCGACCGTATCCTTGCCGAACGGCCGCGCATCGACGAACTGCACGAACGCCTGCAGGTGCCCGCGATAGCGCAGGTCCGCATGCACGTTCGCGCGCTGGATCACGTAGTTGTCGTCGTGCGCGGCGCCGAGGCCGAACAGCGGCGCGTTGTTCAGCTCGAAGCGCTCGCGCAGGTTCGCGCCGAGCGACAGATAGGTCGACGGGTCGTCGCCGAGCGGCACGTACTTCAGCGCGTCGAACGGCTTGCGCGGCACGCACGGATTCGCGAGCGCCGACCAGTCTTCCTGCCAGCGGTTGAACAGCACCGTCGGGCGTTTCGCGGTGCACGACGCGGCCGCGGCAGCCGGCGACGCGGCCGCGCCGGCCGACGCCGCCTCGGCCTCGGCGCCGACGGCGGTACCCGCGTGCGACGCGGCACCGCCCGCGAGCACGACGCACGACAGCGCGCCGCGCCACGATCGCTTCATCGGCCGGCGCACCGTCATTTCGACCGCGCGTGGATCTCGGCGACGTAGCCGCCCGGGAACTGCACGAGCGCCGCGTCGCGCCCGTCCGACTTGAACGGCGGCACGAGCACCGTCACGCCCGCGGCTTCGGCCTGCTTCAGCGTCGCGGCGAGATCGGCCACTTCGTAGCCCGTCATTTCACGCCCGAACGGGTACGGCAGATGACCGTCGGTCGCGAGCACGGTCATCTTGCCGAAGCCCGATTCGATGCGAATGCGGCGATACGTGTCGTTCGGCCGCCCGATTTCGATGCCCGGCGCATGGCGCACGTCCGACACGATCTTGCCGTGCGAGAACGCGGCGAAGTCGCGCGCGAGCTTGCCCGCGCTTTCCGGCGACACGTATACGCGATTCTCCGGCACCGTCTGCAGCGGGTCGTAGTTCGGCGCCTGCGTATGCCAGTACAGCTGCATGTTCACGCCGCCCGGCCAGCGGACGATCGCGTCGCGGCCGATCGGGTCTGGGAACGTCGCCACGACGATGTCCGCACCATGCGCGTGCGCCGACTTCACCGCGACGTCCATGTCGGTGACGAGATAGCCGGTGCGCTCCTCGCAGAACGGATACGGGATCGGCGTCTTGAAACCGAACACCGAGATCGTGCCGACCGGCGTCAGCACGAGCTGCGACATCGTCTGGCTCGGCGTCGGCGTGACCTGGAACACGCCCTGCTTCGACTTCTTGCCGCCGAACGTCGCGACGAAGCTGTCGGTGAAGCGGTCGAAGTCCTCAGGCGCGACGCACACGTGGGTCGTGTCGTACTGCGGGCCGACCGCAACGGCGGGGAACCGCGCCGCGGCGGCCGGCGACGCGATGTCGTCGAGATGGGTTTCGTCGGCGAGCGCCGGCGCGCCGGCCAGCAGCGCGGCGAGCACGGCCGACGACGCGGCGGTCATGCGCAGCATGTTGCGCAGGTTCAATGAACTCATCGGTTTTCTCCTTGATGGTGATGCGCGCGGCCAGCGCCGCGCGCGGATTCGGATTCAGCGGGATACGGGCCACGCGTCCGGGCGGCCGGACGACCGGCGAGAAACACGAGCGGCGCGCGGCTTCCCGCTCGGCGGGAGACGGCGCAGACTCGTCGTTTCAGCGCGGTCGCCGCAACGTCACCGAATGGCGGGAACGCTGCCGGTCTGGCGTCGTATATCGTCGAGCACGGTGACGCGCTGCTGGATTTCCCATGGCCGCGACGGCAGCGCGCGGACCTGCGCCGCGGTGTCGCAAGTGGCACGCATCGCCCTGTCAGACCGCCCAGCACGAACAGCCGAACGCGCCCCAGAAACCCTTCGCGTCCGACGTCGGCAATGCGTTCGCCCATGCGCTCGCGTGCGCATGCTGGTGAACGTTGCATTCGTTCGCGCAGCCGCA
>NZ_JAIZRS010000024.1:0-113203 GCF_020419985.1 Burkholderia sp. AU32262 | reverse complement strand
ATCTGAAGACGCTGCCTGGCATTGGCTCGGTGATCGCCATGACTATCCTCGCCGAGGCCGGCGACCTGCGCCGCTTCGGTCACCACCGTCAGTTCCTGAAGTACTGTGGATTCGACCTGGCGAAGATGCAGTCGGGTACCCAGCGGGGGCGCGAGCAACTCTCCAAGCGCGGCAATGCACGATTGCGGCTGGCCTTCTGGATGGCAGGCATGGCTGCCGTGCGCATGAAGGAGAACTCATTCCGCTCGAAATATGAACGTTACGTCCATGCAGATCCGGACGACGCTGACCTCAAGCGCAAGGCGCTTACCGCCGTGGCAGCGAAGATGGCTCGCGTGGCTTACAGCATGATCAAGAAGAACCAGCCTTACAGGCAGTTCTTCGAACTCGGTTTACCCAGTGGATCGATCCCTCTCTCGGCTGCCGTTGGGGCGCAGGCGACCCCGTAGATAATGCTCGGACCTTCCGCTGGGGCTTCTATGCTGTTTTAGGTACGGTGAAGATCACGCCGTGTGCGATGAATCTTGTGTCCACTATGGTCAGCAAGTCTCCCCGATGCCGCGGAAGACCACTGGTTGGTTGTCGTTCGCTCTTTGACAGCTCGCGCACTGCATCTCGCCGTGTGCGCGGCACCGTTTTACCTTGCGTTGCACATTCCGCTTGCATTTAGAACGTTGTCGACCGTGATGGATGCGGGTAAGCCTCGCATCTCCTTGAGCCGCTCGAGCACTTGCTGCACTCGTAAGCCCGGCAGCGATGTATCGACCTCGATGACCAAGCACTCGCGCGTGTAGTCGTCAACCACGTTCAGGCATCGAAACCGCCGACCATAGGCCAGCCCGTCAGAAACGAAGTCCATCGACCAGCTCTGATTCGGGCCTGTTGGTAACGGCAGCGGCGTGCGCTCGACAGCCGCAATACGCTTGCGTCGCCGCTTGCGCACGCTCAGTCCCGCCTTGCTGTACAGGCGCCAGATGCGCTTGTCGTCTAATTGCTGTCAATAGATCATCCTCCTGGAAAGGGTTCAGACCAGCCGTTTCCTTGTCGTCTTCGTGGTCGTGTTCACGCCACAACATGCCGTCAGAGAGTCGCTACAACGTTCCGATGTGATTGCCGCGGTTTTCCCGCAAAGCGCGTCAAGGAATCGTTGAGGCGACGTAATCAGCCTGGATGAACCGGTACCGCAGTTGTTGCAGGTAAAGCGACTTGCGACGGCGAGCGTGTGGCTATCCCGGGATGAACTCCTTGCCGCTTCTCCACATTGAGAGCAGCAGCGTCGAGAGTTTGCGAGCGGTTGCAACCAGTGCTTTGCGCAGGCCAATCCGGGGAATCAGTGCCTGCGCCCAGCGTCGGATTGCGCAGTCGCGCTTATGACGCAGGAGCAAAGCCGACGCCGCCTCGAACAGCATGTGTCTGGTCAGCCGGCAGCCGGTCTTGGATATTCCACCGTTATGGTCGACGTCCCCTGATTGGTACTTCCTTGGCGTTAGACCAAGATACGGACCAATATCGCCGACACGGCGAAATCGATCCGGATTGTCGACTGCAGCAGCGAATGCCACTGCTGTCTTCACGCCGACACCGGGGACCGTCATCAGACGACGACACACATCGCTGGCGCGCGCAATCCGTTCAAGCGCCTTATCGGTCTCACGGACTTGCCTGTCTATATGCCTCCAACTGTCGAGCAGGATGTCAACTACGCCACGGATTAGCGATGTCGATGGCGTATGTTGCTCGACGAGTTTCTCGAATGCGCTGCGCGTACCAGGAGGCAGCACAACACCAAAGGTTTTGAGCACCCCGCGGATCTGGTTGTACAGGCCGGTACGCATACTGACCAATTGACTGCGCGCTCCAAGAAGCAGCCGGACTTCGTGGCTCGCGATACTTTTGACTTCGACGGCACGATACCAGCCACTGCGCGTGAGTTGAGCGATGCCGCGCGCGTCATTGCTGTCAGTCTTGTTCAGTTGCGTCGCGAGCGCTGCGTGCACGTGGCGGGCATGAATGCAATCAACAGGAACACCTCGATTTCGCAGTGCGTGATAGAACCATACTGCGAGAGGGCCAGTTTCCATTCCGACGCGCCGGACCTCGGGGGCTTGCTGTCGGATGATGCTATCAATAGCCTGCGGATCCGATGCTACTATTCCGCGCCAGACGGGATTACCGTCCCCATCGATTACGCAAACCGCCGTTGACATCTGCGATACATCGAGACCCACATACGTTTCCATGGCAGCCTCCGTCGTTAGCCGGAGACGCAATTACAGCATGTGGTTGGCGAAGCAGCCATCACGCCGCAACAGCACGTGAATCCGGCGATAGCCGTAGCGGCGCTTCTGCGCGGCGATGGCCATCATCCGGCCAGTCAGCGCTTCGTCATCAACTCGGCGGCGTGATTCGTAGTGGAACAGCGAGCGCGAAATCCCTACCAGCCCGCAGGCCCGGGTAACACCCATGGCACGTTCGGTCATCAATATCCGGACCGCTTCGCGCTTGGCCTGCGGGCTTGCTACTTTCGAGCCAGCAGGTCCTTCAGCGCGGCGTTGTCGAGCATCGATTCGGCCAACAGACGCTTGAGCTTGCTGTTCTCCTGCTCCAGCTCCTTCAAACGCTGCGCTTCGGAGACCGTCATCCCGCCGAACTTCGCTTTCCAGTTGTAGTAGGTCGCTTCCGAGATGCCGTACTTGCGACACAGCTCCGCCGGCTTCAGGCCAGCCTCGGCTTCCTTCAAGATGCTGATGATTTGCTCTTCGGTGAATCGCTTCTTCATTGCCGTTCCTCTCTGGAACGGACTCTACACCGTCACCGTACTAAACGCGGGGAGCAGGTCAGACGATCATCACCGGTTGCCATAAAGACTGCACCCGTTACCAATAACAAACCACGTGCCAATCCACAATCCGGCCCGGCATAGGTGTCAGGCGCGGGGCGCTAAACATCTGCGAGCGCTGATTTCGATACACAACCAACGACATTTGTCGACACGTTGGCACCTTGTTTGATCTCAGGATCAAACGAGACTCGAGATTAGGTGACAGCCGCACGTGGCGCGATGGCCGTGCCGTGCGATCGGAATACCGTCGTCCGTCATTGACGGATCGCCTTCGACGATGATGTTGGACGACACTTCGGGATGCTGCGGGCACGACACGCGATCGCCCTTGCGAGCGACGTAGCGGCCGTCAAAGCGCATCGTCGTGGAACCCGTTTCGACCTTACCGCCGTGATCGGTGTCGTCTCCGATGCGAATTAAATTCATCATGTCAGCCTACTATTTCCCGAGAAGTGTTTTTAAATAATCAACTCGCTGTTTTGTTATAGTGACAAGGCAATCCTTCGTGATTAGACCGGAGCCGGCGCCTTGGGATTGCGACGCTTCGGCTGCGATATAGCCGTTGCACTGCTTGTCCCGGTAATTGAGCCAAGCCTTCTGAGATTGCTCAAACTCATTCTTGTACTGTGTGGCAGAGTACAGTTTTTGATAAATTGAATTGAGTTCTTTTTTTGATTTATCCAGGGATTGATTGGTGCAGGATAAGTCGTCGTATACGTTCCCGCTATTGATGCATGCATCGGCAAAAGAGGTTAGAGGTAAAATAAAAAATACAAGTGAGATGATTTTTTTCATGGCTTCATAAAAAATTATTGATTGTATGATTCTGGAATTACTATAGTAAAAGGCTCCGGTCTAAAAGGCATTAGGCCTTCCGTTGTTCCATGTACATGAACTGCGCGTCCCGCTCCGTACCTATATCCGGTAATGCTTGCTTGATGGACAACATCTTCAACCCATGCTTTTGTTGCATCCGTAGCCTCGTCTAAGGCATATGGATTTGCATAGCTGAGATTGTTGCCGACGAGAGAAGGGCCACCATTTGCTCTATCTTGCAAATGAGCAATAACCATGGCTCTTACCCTTGCAGGGACTCTACTCTCGGGAACGTTTTGCACTGATCCATATGCGCCCGCTCTCGGGGCGTTAATGTCTGAAAACTGCCACCTATCATTAATTACGCCTCTAAAAGTGCTCCAGTTTTTGACGCCGGACATCACTCTGTTTATGATGGTGTCAACGACTGCGCCGGCCTGATTGGCTAAATTTTCATCATTTAGACTGATGGCAACCTCTGTTGCTGTAACTTTAATCAGGTCTTCTACGTCTTGTTCGGACAGTCGGAGAATTCTTGTTGGATCGCCAATTCCGGAATTAATGAAATTGCCGATCAATCCAATCGGATGAAAATGCCATGGGTTCGGCTCACTTGGGAACCCGTCCACTTTTTTTTCGACGACCTGTTCCCACCACTGCAGTTTTCCGATTCGCTCAATCTCGGCCTTCCATAGCCACAGCAGTTTCTTCATTAGCGGCGACAGCGCTTCCCACTTTCCCAAGCCGCCGCCCCATTCGCTTTCGCAGCGTACTACAAGATGGGAGAGGGCTTCGGCCGTCCACTGTGTTTCCTGCGCGTGCTTCAGCTCTTGTGCTGTCACCTTCCCGTCGTGGTTCGCATCAATTGCCTTCTCAAGCTTCGAGATGAGAGGGCTCGCGTTCACGGTTGCCGCGCTCGTTTCGAATTCGGTTTTGTCTTCGTCGGCCAGAAACTGCTCGGCGACGTGGATGTAGCGTTTGAACATGTCGACAGGTTTGATGCTGCTGTTGTCGACCAGTTCAAAGCCGGGCCAGTCCCACGGCCCGCACATCCGAACCAGTGGGGGATTTTGCTCGCAGACCCATCCGGCTCGAGTGCTACCGTCCTTCGTGCCGATAGTCACGTAGTACCAGCGCCGCCCCTTGTCGTCCTTCGCGACGTTCGCGTCACCGTTCTTTTCGAGGTCGACTCGTCGAAATACATTGCGGAAATCTGCGCCCGGCCCCTTCGCGTTTGAGAGGCTTAGCGGGAAATCCTTCCAGCCTGGCACGATTGCCGTCGCGGTCGTATTGGCGAAGTCACTTTCGACCCATACAGGTGGGCCGACGTCGTTGAACACGGGTTTCGCATGACGACCGCCATGTACAGGCGCTGCCGTTTTCGGTTGCACCTTGACCCACTTTCCTTTCCCGGCGGGGGTAACAGCGACAAGTTTGGTCCCGGGTTGCAGTTTCTGGTCAGGCTCGGGCAGGTTGGTCACCAGTAGCGCGCCCGGCGAGATTTCCAGGAACGTTTTTTCCGGGGGCCGTTCTTTCGCACGGGCCTGACTCTTCTTGACGAATGCTTCGAATTCGGGCCCGGCGAAAACTTCGAGATGCAGCAATGGCCGCGTCGGCTTCGGAGGAAGTAGCTTTGCGTCGGGGTAGCGCAGATAGTGGCCGAGCTGACCAATCACGTTGCCGGCCTTGACCGGATATGGCTCTTTTAGGACGACGACCGTATCCAGAGGCTTAGGGTCAACAATTATGTCTAGTTCCTTTTCGTACACATATCCATACGGAGCGTGTTGCGATACCGGTTGACCTACGGCCGCGCTGGCCGGTGTGCCAGACTTGATTGTATTGATCTTCATCCAACCCGGATTTGCTTTTGTCTTGTCATCGGCCACGACCGTCAACTCAGACCCGCGCGGCAGGATGCCGATGATCTTTCCGTTAGGAAGATCACGGATGCGGAGGCCGGTAATAGGAGGCTGAGGTGGGGGCGAGTCTTTCGTATTTGCTACCGGCTCGGGCACCTTCTTGAAATCGCTTTCGATGAACTCCCCAAGTACATCGCGATTACTTGGCACGGGTACCTTCGGTCGCGGTACTTCTTGTGAGTCTTTGGCCTTGTCGCCGACCCGATAGTAGCGGTCGCCTTCCCAATACGGCATCGGATTCATGTTCAGCTTCGATGGATCAACCTGGGCGACTTTCGCCTGTTCCGCCGCTGATTGGTAGCTGTTGTGATCCATCGTGTGCATGTACAGGCTGAAGAACGTCAATACTTCGCCCGGTGCAGGCTTATTCGTGCCCGCTGCTGATGCTGGCGCTGGTGCCGATGTCGCTGTCGGTACTGATGCCGATGTAGCTGTCGACTTGGATGACGTTGCCGGTTGCGTGGCCGAATTCTTGGTTGTATCCGTTTTCGGGGGATCGGGCGGGGGCGGCGGGGGCAACTGCAGCCGATGGCGGACAAGTACGAAACCGGTCGAATACAGTGCGTGGCGGTCGTCTTGGTAGTCTTGTTCCGGATACTTACTATCGAGGCGGTACGCAACGACTTCGCCGTCGGCGATCACGCGGATACCATCACCTTGCTTTAATTGCGCCGCCGTATTTTGGTCGAAGTGGATGCCACCATGCCACATGCCGTTCGCGCCGAGCGGATAGAACCCGTCTTCAGCGGCCGCTAGCGCCTTCATGTAGGTCATCGGATTAGTTGGGTCATCCTGCCCTGCTGGCGTGAACGGAAATGCCCACCGCAACGGTCGATATGGAGGTGGCGCTGATGTAGCCGGCGTCGCAGCGGGGGTGCTCGGCGCGGAAGCCGTCTTGGCCGGAGCTGCATGCTTGGAGGAATGGTGGCTTTTGCTCATGTTTCTCGGAATCTCTCGTTTTTGCTTTCGTGTTGCGACGGCGTGTTACGTTTCCGTGTCAGCCGGAGAAGAGCGAACCGCGTCCGCCGTCAGTCGAAACTGGCGTCGCCTTCAGCGGATCAAGCTTCATTCCGCTGCCACCACTCGGTTTATCCCAGCTCCCGCATTTTTCCAGAATCTGTCCGGTTGTCACGTTCTCGATCAGACCGCCCTTGATGCTGATGTACGAGCCGCCCGCGCCGATCCACACTTCCTTCGCGGCCGTCAGAATCAGCCGTCCGTCCGCACTTTCGATCTTCACGTCCTGCAGCCCCACCAGCGAGGCCGAGCCGCTTTGCGCCTGAATGTCTACCGGTCCCTTTGCCGCGAAAATCTTGATGCCGAGGTTTTGCGCGAACAGGCTGATCTTGTCGAGCACACTGACCAGTAACGCTTTACCGGCGGCCAAGTTGACGTTCTTGCCTGCAACGACGTTCGCGTGCTGGTTCGCCGTGACGTGTACCGATTGCTGCGTCGACGCGGCGATGCCTTCAGGACTCGACAGCAACATCACCGGCTTCGCAAAACCGTTCGCATTGCCCGTGCCGCCACCGGCAGTACGGCCGCCGCTGGCAGAACCGGCGACCGTGCGCTGCGTTGCGTCGGTGTACGACTTCAGCGCGGCCTGACCGTCCTGGAGGCTTTCGGCGCGGTTCGTTTCACTAGCCTTCGACACGGTCTCGAGCACGGCCTCCGCGCCGGCAAGCGGATCGGTGGCGGCCGTTACGTTCAGCGGCTGGGCGGTGGCTGGCTGCGTCGATACATAGAGCCCCTGCTCGGCGCGTACCGCGCCGTACGCGCCGGACTTCAGGTCGAATCCGTTGCCGAGGAACGAGCCACGCGTGTTATCGGATTGTTCGATCAGGTAACCCAAATGCAGGTGAGAACTGTAGCTCGACGAGTAAAGGTGGACCCGGTTCTGCCCGGTAGCGTCGTCCATGACGAGCTGGTTGAAACCGTCACCGCCGTATTCGCGAGAACGGAAGCCGGACAGCAGGCCGTGCGTGTGCCACACCGGCATCGTTGCGCCACCGTGCAGTCGCGAGATGATTACCGGCCGGTCGCAGTCGCCATTGACGAACCCGAGGAGCACCTGATCATCTTTACGTAACGGGAAGTAGCCGCCGCGCTTCGAACCTGCGTCCGGCATCGCTGCGCGAATCCACGACGTGGACTTCGTATTGCGATCCTTTCGACTGTTCGACGTCCGGACCCGCACACGATTGCCGTCGTCTGTGACGATTTCCTCGTCACTGTCAGTTACGACAATCGCCGTCTGCAAATGCATTTCCGGCTTCTCATGCTCGAAGGGGCTGCGGAACGGTGTCTTGCGACGTTGTGCTTCGATCTCGACGTGAAAAAATCCGATACCGCCATCGCGGTGGCTCACGGTTGTACCGGCTCCGGCCGCCTTAACCTGTTCGATCTCGCCGCGCAGGCTGCGCGGGAATCGCGTAAGCGCGTCTATGCCGGGCAAGTTATTTTGGATCAACCAGTCGCTCGCGATGATCGACAACTCGCGCTCCTCCTCAGGCAATGTATCGAAGAGGGGATGTCCCGACACCTTGAACCAGTAGCCGGGCAATGCATAGCGGGGACTGCCGATCGCGAAATAGCGTTTTGCTCGCGAAGCCCATTCCTCGGTGCGGATGCGGGCCTGTTGTTGTCCAGCATCAGATTCGGCCCACGTCTGTGAACCGGTATAGAGATACTCTTCGCCCTGACCAGGTAACTCTTCCAAGTCGGCCGCTGGCGTGCTCGCCTGTTTATCGAGGTCAGGTCGCTTATAGTCGGCGGTGCCGAGCGTCAGCGTCGCACTTTGGGCGTCCTGCTGTTCGCTCAACTGGGTAAGCCCGTCGAAATCCTCGTCGGCACCCGCGTGACTGAACTTCATCTCCGAATTCGGCAGCGACGGCCCGAAATACAGATCGTCCATCATGACGACCTTGTGCGACTTGCCGTCCTTCGCGAAATCGAAGCGCGGAAACACGCCGACTTCCTCCAGACTCCGGTGCACGAAATTCCAGTCGGTTTCCCACTGCACGCGGTGCGAATACGAGCGCATTGCCGTACGCAGTTCCTGTCCATAGTTGCCGGAAGCCTGCGGATGCTTGTCGAATACGTCGGTGAGAATCTGTCAGCCGCTGGCTTCCTGCCAATCGCGCCGATCGCTGCTGAGCTTGAGGAAGCTTAGCCACGAAGAGAACTGGAGTTGAAAATACGAAACGGTTCCATCATTTCCAAGGCGGCGAGCCCGCTGCACATAGCCATGGATCGGCAGATAGCCGCCATCGGTCTGCTGAATCCACAGCGTGACGGGTTGCAGCATCAGGGCGTTGAGCTTGATCTTGTCGCCCATGACGGATGAGGCATCAACGGTTACCTCGAAATTGCGCCCAAGCCGCGCGTTGATCTTGACGTACAGCGGCGTGAGCCAATCGTCGCCGAGTGGAGTGTCAAGTTTAACGATGCGATCGAATTGCGCGTAGCCGCCGCGCAGCACCTTCAGCAAGCTTTCCCCGGCCATGCAGTCACCCCGTTTTGTGCAGAACGCGCCCGATCGTAGCTAGACATCTAAACGCCGGAACTCCGTATGCACCTCAATAAAAACTACAAATAAATAACGAAAATATTTAATTTTGCTTTCAGGCTAGTTCCGCACGGCGGTCGCGGAACGTAGTTCGACAGCGCAAAAGATCATACCAAAGTAGATTGAGCACAATAAAGGAGCGGTGACGATTTTTGACGGTTTCCTCGATGTTATCTATAGTGGCCCCTTCAAACACAATCGACCGAGAAGGCGAATGGCGTGATTCGGGGAGCTCGGGCGCTGCAACGTGGAACTCGGGACCTAAATGAATTCGGGCAACCCGTGGACGTTGTTGAGAAGTTGGTGCTTCAGGTGACTTGGGAGATTCGAAGCTGTTCGACGCTGGTGGCCGACAGCTTCTGGGGCGCGATCACATTTTCGTCAGTATCGGCCAGTGTTTCTACTACGACGTAGGGGCAGTGGTTTCGCCCCACGTTCAGCTCGCTCTGACTAGTTTGCCGTCTACGAACTCATAGAAGTCTGGATTTCGTTGTGCTGCCAACTGCAACAACTCGTTCAGTATATTTTCAAGAGGAATTTGCTGATCTTTCTTCCCAACCTCATAGGCCTGAATTTCGGCGCTAGAGGGCGATGCTTCAAGCAATAGGATATAAAATTTCTCGAATTGCTCTTCGCGGCCTGCTGGGTCCGATCGTCCGGTAAATAACTGGAGGCGTGCGTGAGCGTTGTCAAACGTCGAGCGACGTGTCTTCGTATTGTCAGTTGCAGCACCCTTGTCGAAAAAGAAGAGCGCACCAAGCACGGCATAGGGAAATCGACGATGAAGCGTCATCGCTTCCATCAACATGTCGCCGCGTCGGTTAACGAGGCTTTGACCTGCCCCCGGTTTTAGTCCGAACTGCAGTTAGAGTCCGAGGTTAAAAACTGCTGCTTTGCATCGTGCGCCCGCGCGAACTGCGCAGGCGTCAGATAGCCGAGCGAACTATGAGGCCGCTCGGTGTTGTACTCGATACGCCGGACGTGTCAGGAATTTCGTGTGCTGAGGTCGGTTAAAAAATCCTCAGCTGATGGCGGCGGTGAATCGCTCGCCGAACAGAATGGCGAACTGATTGACGGCTTGCCGCCAGGTGATAGGCGGCATCTTCCAATCCTTTTCGATGTTGCGCAAGGCCAGATACAACAGTTTGCTGGCGGCTTCGTCGCTCGGGAAGTGGCCGCGGTTCTTGACGATCTTACGCAACTGCATGTGCATGCTCTCGATAGCGTTTGTCGTATATACGATTCGACGCACCTCGGGCGGATAGGCAAAGAAGGGAATCACCTGTTCCCATTGGCGCTGCCACATGGCCGCGACGGTCGGGAATTTGCGACCCCATTCGCTCTGCGCAAAGGCGTCGAGCGCCGCTGCCGCCGCCTCGGCCGTGGCGGCCTGATAGATCGGCTTGATCGCGGCAGCCAGCGGCTTGCGGTCCTTCCAGCTCGCCAGATTCGACGAATTGCGGATCAGATGCACGATGCAGGTCTGGATTTGGGCGGCCGGATAGACCGCCTCGATCGCTTCGGGAAAGCCGCGCAAACCGTCGACCACCGCGATCAGGATGTCGTGCAAACCGCGGTTCTTCAGCTCGTTGAAGACCTTCAGCCAGAACTTGGCGCCTTCGGTTTGCTCGATCCACAAACCCAGCACTTCCTTGCGACCGTCGGCGCGGATGCCCAGCGCCAGATAGACCGCCTTGTTCTTGACCGTGCCCTCGTCGCGGATCTTCAGCCGCAGCGCATCAAAGTACACGATCGGATACATCGCTTCGAGCGGGCGTTGCTGCCATTGCTCGACGTCGGCCAGCACCTCGTCGGTAACCGTGGAAATCAGGTCGGGCGACACCTGCAACCCGTACAGCTCCAGCAGATGGCCCTGAATCTCGCGCACGCTCATGCCGCGCGCATACATGCTGATCACGTGTGACCTGCCCCCGGTAAGAACGCGAATCGGAAGGGGTCAGCGTATTTCTTCAACCCAACCGCGGGCAACACTGTCTGCACAAAAGGGGTTCGATCATGGCGTATATCCCGCCCTCTTGGGAGGCGTACGAACGTCTCCAACATAAGCTTTCTTCCACCAACTGCACAGCTCAGGCGGCAGCGCTTGAAGAAGCGCTCAGCGTAATTTTGCAACCCGACTTTGTGCCGGGGTCCGTCGACGAAGCCGAGTTTTTGCGCGTAGCTGCGTCCGCTGCACGCCAAGACCGGCACCGTGCGGCACTTCTTCGTCGTGCGCATGCGGTAGCAGCGGGGCCCTGTTTGCCCAATACCAGTGACGACAAACCGGAATCCGGTTCCGGAGCTTCATCATTGGACGATGCGGTTCATGCTCGCAAGGAGCTTGCGCGTCTTGCTGCGATGTTGCGCGAACCGGACTGGGAACTCCTCACTGGTGGGGCTGCAGGCGTTTCATATGGGGAGTTGGCGCGCGAGCATGCATCTTCCGCAGCCGCGCTGCGTTCTCGTGTGTGTCGGTTGCGCGACGCGCTCACAGGCAGATCCGTCGTCAAATAGAATGATCGCGAACGTCGGCGGAGCGCAGTCTAGAAGGCGCAAGCTTCGTTAGAGTTCGGACCAAACCGTTGATGTCCGGCCGTGTTCGGGGTGTTTTCCGGTAACACGGCGGTAACGGCGGGGCGAAAATAGAAAGGGGTTACAGACCAAAAGTCCATAACCCCTTGATTCCTTTGGTCGGAGCGAAAGGATTCGAACCTTCGACCCTCTGATCCCAAATCAGATGCGCTACCAGGCTGCGCTACGCTCCGACGAGCCAGAGATAATAACGTTGAACGACCGATTCGGTCAATCACGATATGCGGGTAAATGCCGCGGCGGCGAATCTGCCACGATTTGCGACAATTCCCTTGATGATCGGCCGCCCCGCAGGCATTCGCGTGCGGCCGCCTGCCGACGCAAGGAGAACATCATGATGAACCTGATCCTGTGGCGCCACGCCGAAGCCGAAGACTACGCGACGAGCGATCTCGCGCGCCAGTTGACCGTGCGCGGCCGCAAGGACGCGCAGGCGATGGCCAAATGGCTGCGCGGCCGCCTCGAGACGAATACCGTGATTCTCGCGAGCCCGGCGGCGCGCACCGTGCAGACCGTCGAGGCGCTGACTGACCAGTACCGGACCGTCGACGCGCTCGCGCCGGGCGGCAGCGTCGACGACGTGCTCACGGCGGCCGGCTGGCCGGAAGGCATCGCGCCGACGGTCGTGATCGTCGGCCACCAGCCGACGCTCGGCAGCGTCGCCGCGCAGCTCGTCGCCGGCGGCGACGACGGCTGGAGCGTCAGGAAGGGCGGAATCGTGTGGCTGGCGAGCCGCACGCGCGACGGCAGCCCGCAGGCCGTGCTGCGGGCGGTACTGACGCCCGAACTGGTGTAAAGCCCGACTGAGCAGGTTTGAAGGGATTGGTCATACGGTTTTGCAAGCTTTCTGCTAAAGTCAATTCGGCGACACGTCATTGAAAGGACACGGTCGTGCCACATAACGGTCACGGCCGGTTACTACATTGGCGGGCATGTCGTCCTATTCCTTACGATCAGGAAAGCCTAATGCGAGAACTGCCGACGCCTACGCTCCCTTTTGCCTCGCTGCCCCTCGACACGTCGCGGCGCCATCTGCCGCGCGCCAGTGAAACCGTCACATCGGAGTATCGCCTGCGCGCCGCATGGGCGCGTACGGAAGACGAATTGCGCGAAGCCCAGCGCCTTCGCTACAGCGTGTTCGCCGAAGAGATGGGCGCGCAGGTCAGCGGCCCGTCCGGTCTCGACGTCGATCCGTTCGACGCGTATTGCGATCATCTGCTGGTCCGCGATCTCGACACGCTGAAAGTCGTCGGCACGTACCGCGTGCTGCCGCCGCACCAGGCGGCGCGTGTCGGCCGTTTGTACGCGGAAGGCGAATTCGACCTGTCGCGCCTTACGCATCTGCGCGGCAAGATGGTCGAGGTCGGTCGCTCGTGCGTGCACACCGACTACCGGAGCGGCGCCGTCATCATGGCGCTGTGGGGCGGCCTAGGCGCATACATGATGCAGAACGGCTACGAAACGATGCTCGGCTGCGCGAGCGTGTCGATGGCCGATGGCGGCCACTATGCGGCGAACCTGTACCAGTCGCTGTCGGCAGGCGCGCTGACGGCACCCGAGTATCGCGCGTTCCCGCACACGGCGTTGCCGGTCGACGAACTGCAGACGGGCACCGTCGTCGCGCCGCCGCCGCTGATCAAGGGTTATCTGCGTCTCGGCGCGAAGATCTGCGGCGCCCCGGCCTGGGATCCCGACTTCAACTGCGCGGATTTCCTGACGCTGTTCCGTCTGTCGGACATCAACGCGCGCTACGCCCGCCACTTCCTGGGCTGAACGGTCCGAATCGCGTCGCGCCGGTCAGGTGCGGCGCACGCAAGCGAACGCCGTCGCACGCTAGCCGCGCGACGGCGTTCGTGTGTCCGGTCCATGCATGCATGTCCGGCCCCGATAATTTCGGCGGCACGCAGCGATCACCGTGCCGCAGAGCGGCACGTTCGCGACGACCCGAGGCGGGACCGGCCGGCAGCGGCGCGCTCAGTGCTTGCGCCGCCAGTCGAGCAGGTGGTGTTCCGTCATCCAGTGGTGGATCATCCCTTCGCCTCCGTGGCTGCGCTTGTATTCGCGCGATTCGAAGTACGACAGGGCGACCAGCACCATCAGACCGATGATCAGGCCGATCAGGCCCGCAATTTCCTCAGACGACATGGCAGCCTCCTTTCGACGGCACAGCGCCATGCGTACATAGTAGGACAAGCGTGGCGCAACCCCGAAACCGGATTTCCGCTAGACTCGGCGCGGTTCCGGCGCGCGATGGGCGCGCCGTTTTCCGGAGCCCTCCCTGATGACCCGTTTCCTGCTGGCCGTGCTGGCCGCATCCCTCCTTGCCGCGTGCAGCAGCGATCCGCGCCAGGCGCGCCGTGGCCACCCGCCGGAAGACCCGGCCGACTATCACGGCGTCCCGACCGACATGACGCCGCCGTCGATGCTCGACGCGCCGTCACCGAAGCCGGTGCAGTAACGCTCGACCGGGCCCGCCGTTACGCGCGTGCCGCGGGCGCGACCGGCGGGTCGGCGCCAATGCGCCGCACCAGCGCCGGCAGGTGGCGCGCGAGCGTCGCACCGCGCGCCGCCATGAACAACAGTAGCGCGAACCACAGGCCGTGATTGCCGAACGGTCCGACGGCGGCGAGCGTGGCCACGATGAAGATCGACAAGGACACGACCATCGCGCGCATCAGCGATTGCGTCTGCGTGGCGCCGATGAACACGCCGTCAAGCAGGAAGCCCCAGACCGACACGATCGGCGAGATCGCGGCCCACGGCAGGTAGCGCAGCGCGACGGCGCGGATCTCGGCCTGATCGGTCAGGCGCGCGACGATCCAGCCGCCCGCCGCCCAGTAAACGAGCGCGAACAGCAGCGCGCCGAGTGCCGACCAGAACAGTGTGACGCGTACGGCTTGCCGAAATGCGCGGCGGTCGCGCGCGCCGGCCGCCGCGCCGACGAGCGCCTCGGCCGCATGCGCGAAGCCGTCGAGGCCATACGCCATGAACGTCTGGAAATTCAGCAGCAACGCGTTCGCGGCGAGCGTCGCGTCGCCCTGTTTTGCGCCGAGATGCGCGAACCACCCGAAGGCGCCGAGCAGGCACAGCGTGCGCAGGAAGATGTCGCGGTTGAGCGCGATCAGCCGCTTGAGCGCGACGCGGTCGGCAAGCGCGCGCATCGCGAGCGGCGCAAGGCCGCTCGGCCGCAGCCGCCACAGCATCCACGCGCCGAGCGCGAAGCCGCATGCGTCCGCGGTGGCGGTCGCGGCGCCGATGCCGGCGATACCCCAGCCGAAGCCGTACACGTAGAGCAGCACGGCGCCGATGTTCACCGCGTTGATGAACACCTGCGCGACGAGCGCGAGCCGCACGCGCTGCACGCCGAGCAGGTAGCCGAGCACCACGTAGTTCGCGAGCGCGAACGGCGCGCTCCAGATCCGCGCGTGGCTGTATGCGAGCGCTGTCATGCGGACGGCATCGCTGCCGCCGAACGCGGACAGCGCGAACGACAGCAGCGGCATCTGCAGCGCCAGCACCGCGGCGCCGAGCGCGAACGCGACAATCAGCGCGCGCAGCAGGTTCAGGCGGATCCCGGCGGCGTCACCGGCGCCATGCGCCTGCGCGACGAGGCCGGTCGTCCCCATCCGCAGGAAGCCGAAGCCCCAGAACACGAAATTGAAGAAGAGCCCGCCGAGCGCGACGCCGCCGAGATACTGCGCGCCGTCGAGGTGGCCGGCGACGGCCGTGTCGACGGCGCCGAGGATCGGCTGGGTCAGGTTCGCGACGACGATCGGGAACGCGAGCGCGAGGACGCGCCGATGCGTGACGGCGGCCGACGCGCTGCCGGCCCCGTGCGGTACCGCGGATCCGGACATGGCGGACGCGTCAGGCGCGTTCCTGCACGCACACCCACGGCGAGACGACGACCGCCCACAGCTCCGGATTGCGCGCGGCGTAGTCGGCAGCCGTTTCGGCCGGCATGCGCGCGACGAGGCCGGACGACAGCCAGCGCGTGACCTGTTCGGCATCGTCGTTGGCGACTGCTTCGGCGACGCTCACGAGATCGAGGTCGCACGCGATCGACAGCAGCTTGCCCTGCGCGAAGAAGCGTTCGAGATCGCACCAGTCGATCTTGGCGGTTTCGCCGAGGAGTTTGGCGTAGAGCGGGCTGTGCGACGCGCCCGCGGCGGGGTGTTGATCAGAGGACATCGGTTTCTTGGAAAGACTGCGTGGCGCCACTATAAACCATCCGGTCGGGAGGGCCGAGCGCGGGCGGGCGGCTCATGCGTCGCGTAGCGCGCGGCGCACGATCTTGCCGGTCGCGGTCATCGGCAGGCTGTCGACGAACGCGATCGCGCGCGGATACTCGTGCGCGGCGAGCCGCGTGCGCACATGTGCCTGCAGCGCGCTCACGAGGGCGTCGTCGCCGACGTGGCCGGGGTTCAGCACGACGAACGCCTTGACGATCTCGGTACGCGTCGCGTCGGGCACGCCGACGACGGCCGCCATCCGCACCGCCGGATGCGTGAGCAGGCAGTCCTCGATCGGACCCGGGCCGATCCGGTAACCGGCGCTCGTGATCACGTCGTCGTCGCGGCCGACGAAGCGCACGAACCCGTCGGCGTCGATGGTGCCCGTATCGCCGGTGAGCAGGTAGTCGCCCGCGAACTTGTCGCGCGTCGCGGCGGGGTTGCGCCAGTATTCGAGAAACATCACCGGGTCGGGGCGGCGCACCGCGATGCGGCCCTCGACGCCCGGCGGCAGCGGCGTGCCGTCCGCATCGACGATCGCGACCGTGTGACCGGGCACCGCCTTGCCGATCGCGCCGGGCTGCGCATCGAACAGCGCCGCGCACGACGACAGCACCATGTTGCACTCGGTTTGCCCGTAGAACTCGTTGATCGTCACGCCGAGCGCGTCGCGGCCCCACGCCGTCAGTTCGGTGCCGAGCGATTCGCCGCCGCTTGCGACCGATTTCAGCGACAGCGCGTAGCGTTCGCGCGGCGCCGCGACGGCACGCATCAGCTTCAGCGCGGTGGGCGGCAGGAACGCATGGGTGACACCGTGCCGCGCCATCAGCGCGAACGCGGCTTCGCCGTCGAATTTCTCGAAGCGACGTGCGAGCACCGGCACGCCGTGATGCCATGACGGCAGCAGCACGTCGAGCAGCCCGCCGATCCATGCCCAGTCGGCGGGCGTCCAGAACAGGCGTGCGTCGCGCGGGAAGCACTGCTGCGACATCTCGACGCCCGGCAAGTGGCCGAGCAGCACGCGATGCGCGTGCAGCGCGCCTTTCGGTTTGCCGGTCGTGCCGGACGTGTAGATGATCACGGCCGGATCGTCGGCGGCCGTATCCGCCGGCACGAAATCCGGCGCTTCGGCGGCGAGCGCCGCGTCGTAGCGGAGCACGCCGGGCGTGTCGGGCGCGTCGTCGCCGATGCAGTAGACGGTATGCAGCGCCGGCAGCTGCGCGCGCAGCGGCGCGATCTTCGCGTAGCCGGCCGCGTCGGTGACGAGCGCGGCCGCCTCGCTGTTCGCGAGCCGGTACTCCAGTGCGTCGACGCCGAACAGCGTGAAGAGCGGTACCGCGATCGCGCCGAACTTGTACGCGGCGAGATGGGCGACGGCCGTTTCAGGGCCTTGCGCGAGGAAGATGCCGATCCGGTCGCCGCGCCGCAGGCCCGCGCGCGCAAAGCTGTTCGCGAGCCGATTAGAAGCATGCTTCAGTTCGTCGAACGTGAGGCGGGAAACGTCGCCTTGCGCCGTTTCGTGGATCAGCGCGATGCGTCCGCTGCCGTCGGCCCATTTGTCGCACACGTCCACGCCGATGTTGTAGCGCGCCGGAATGTCCCACCGGAAGCGGGAGAGGAGCAGGTCGTAGCGGTCGGCGGCGGGCAGCATCGCATGGTCTCCTGGGTGTCGAACGTGGCGCTGGGTGAACGGCTTACATCAGGATTTCACTCTGACGCATCAACAATGGTGTTTGCTGATAGGGAATGTTCGGACTCGTCCAATAGGCGGGGCTCAGTGCACGATTCCACAATGACGCATAAGATCAAGACAAAACAGTGGTGTGATCATGGATTTGCTTCTGATAGCTGCGGGGTTCAGCCTGATTGGAATCGGCGGGCTGGTGGCGTTTGCCCGCCACGTCGATCCGTTGTCCGGCCGTTTCACCGGACGTCTGCGCAAGCGCTGACTCGATTTTTTCCGTTTTATCCGTCACGACACGCGATGCGCGCCGGCATCGTGTGTCGTGTGTCGTGCGCTCAACGCGCCGGCAGGTAGCGTGACGGATCGATCGAGCGGCCGCCATAGCGCAGTTCGAAATGCAGCGCGACCCGATCGCTGTCGCTGTTGCCCATCTCCGCGATCGATTGCCCTTGCGTGACCGACTGGCCTTCCTTCACCAGCAGCGCGCGGTTGTGCGCGTAGGCCGTCAGGTAATCGGCGTTGTGCTTCAGGATGATCAGGTTGCCGTAGCCGCGCAGCCCGTTACCGGCGTAGACCACGACGCCCGGCGCGGCCGCCACCACCGGCGTGCCCGGCGAGTTCGCGATGTCGATGCCCTTCGATTTCGAGCCATCGAACGTGCGCACCACGTTGCCGGCCGCCGGCCAGATCAGCGCAATGCTCGTGGCCGGCTTCACCGCCGATTCGACCGGCGCGGACGGAGCCGGCCGCGCGCGACCCGCGCTGCCCGTGCCGGTGGTCGACGGCGTCGATGCGGTGGCCGAGCCGGGCGGCGGCGCGACGCGCAGCACCTGCCCGACTTCGATCGCATCGGGGTTCGTCATCTGGTTCCAGCGCACGATGTTCTGGACCGACGTGCGGTTCGCGCGCGCGATCTTGTACAGCGTGTCGCCACGCTCGACGCGATAGAACCCGGGGCCGACGGGTGCGGAGCCGCACGCGACGAGCAGGGCGGCGCAGGCGGCTGCGAAGAGTCGCTTCGTTGTTGTTCCGAACATTGAACCTCGCAAAACCCTGCCGCGCGTGACGCGGCAGGCAACACAAAACGTCCGATTTTAACGGGTTCGACCCGCACGCCGCAGTTTCGGCTGCGGGCGCGGCCGTAGCGGCCCCGGTCCGATGCGTGTCGAATCAGCCGGCGAACGGGATCACGCGGATCCGCAGCGTCGCCGTTTCCGTCGCGCCCGGCGCGAGCATGCGCAACCCGCGGCCGTTGTGGATCGCATCGGGCAGACCGAGCCACGGCTCGACGCAATAGAAGTCGGAATCCGGTTTTTCGGTCCACGTCGTGACCGCGTACCACGGGATCGAGCCCGGCAGGTCCAGCGCGATCTCGATCGTGCGGCGGCGGCCCGGCATCACGATGCGCACCGGCGTGGACGGTTCGCCGTCGAGGCAGTGGAAGCGGTCGAGGATGTCCGCATCGTCGAGACGGTAACGGGCGTCGCCCGGTTCGAGCGGGCTGATCGAGCCGTCGGCACGCTGGTGGCAACGGTGGGTGGGCGGCAATTCGAGGAGGGTATCGGCCCGCTCGCCGTGCGGCAGCGCAAAGTAGAAATGGTGGCCGGCGTAGTAAGGCAGCGGCGTGTCGCCGCGATTGGTCGTCGTCAGCGCGACGTCGAGCGTATGCGCGTCGGCCAGCCGGTAGGTCGTTTCGAAACGGAAATCGAACGGGTAGCTCGCGCGCAGCGCGTCGTTCGCGTCGAGCGTCATCGACAGCGCGGCGCCGTCGGCCGACGGGTGCGCATCGAACGGCAGGTCGCGCGCGAAACCGTGCATCGGCAGGTCGCGGACCACGCCGGCGGCATCGCGCCAGCGGCCGATTTCACCGTCGACGCGGTGGCGGCCGAGGAACGGGAACAGCAGCGGATTGCCGCCGCGCACGCGGGCGAGGTTGCTCCAGTCGGCGGTTTCCGGCCAGAAGATCACCGGTTCGCCATCGACGTGCCAGGACAGCAGGCGGCCGCCGAATTGTGGGGCGACCCGGACGAGCGACGGGCCGGCATGAAGTTCGTGAATGTCGTGTTGCTGGAAGATCGGCATGGCGAATCGGGTTGGGCGGGTGAGGGGAGCAACGTGCATTCCATTATCGGGCCGCGGGCGGTCCGGGAAAACCCTTCTCGGGAAATTGCGAGTTTTTAACGCTGTCAACCGTCGGGATAATGCCTCTAAACCGGTGATGTTGCCGGGTCATGACACTTCGTGGAGGGGGCCATGGATCTGGCAATGGCAATGGGAATCGCACTGTTCGGCATGTTTACCGGCAGCACCGTATTATTTTTCTATCAGCTCGGCCGCTGACGGCAATTTCTGCCGAAACCGACAGGCCCGCCATGCAAATGGCGGGCTTTTTGCTTTCTGAGTGCTTACAAATTGCAAGCGTTTGTGTGCATTGCCGCAATATCCTGCCAAATGCCTTGGCGCGGTAATCCTGGCTCGGCATAATCGGGGCGCGTTTTTCAGGACGCGCATCGCGTCGTCCGCCTTCCTTCCCGCTTAATCTTCACTGAAAGGACCGACGCGTGAGCCTCTGGTTTCTGGTATTCCTGAGCGTCCTGCAGGGCGTCACCGAACTCTTCCCCGTCAGCAGCCTCGGCCATACGCTGCTCGTGCCGGCGCTGTTCGGCATGCACATCGACAAGCATGCGCCGCAGCTGTTGCCATTCCTCGTCGCGCTCCACCTCGGTACCGCGTTGGCGCTGCTGTGGTACTTCCGCGCGCGGTGGATCGCGCTGATCGGCGGTTTCTTCGCGCAGCTCGGCGGTCGCAAGAACGACGACGGGCACCTGATGTGGGCGCTGATCATCGGCACGATCCCGACCGGCATCGTGGGGCTGCTGCTCGAGAAGCGCATCGAACGCGTGTTTCACGACCTGCGGATCGTTGCGATCGCGCTGATCGTCAACGGCGTGTTGCTGTGGCTCGGCGATCGCATCCAGCGTAGCCGCGCGCACCAGCCGCCCGAGAAGATGACGTTCAAGCAGGCGTTCTTCGTCGGGCTCGCGCAGATCGGCGCGCTGATTCCAGGCTTCTCGCGCAGCGGGCTGACGATGATCGCCGGCAACGCGGCCGGGCTGACGGCGGAGAAGGCGGCGGAATTCTCGTTCCTGCTCGGCACGCCGATCATCTTTGCCGCGGGCGTGCTCGAACTGCCGAAGCTGTTCCATGCGCGCGACCAGCTCGCCGATGCGCTGCTCGGCGGCGTGCTGACGGCGATCGCCGCGTACCTCAGCGTGCGGTTCCTGATGCGCTATTTCGAAGGGCGCGGCCGGCTCGCGTCGTTCGGCGTGTATTGCGTGATCGCCGGGGTGGTCTGCCTCGGCTGGTTCATGCTGCATCCGCAGCCGGTTTGACGCGGCGGGCGCCGGTATCGCGTGATCTGGTGCGATGATCGGGTATAATTTCGGGCTCGGCTTCGTGCCGGGCCCGTTTTGTTTCGGGGGTTTGAGTTGTCGTGGGGCAGTGGGCGGGGTTGCTGCTGCTTCGTTACTCAGAGCCCGATGCCGAATGCCGGTCCGTGTCCGGCCGTGTCTTTTCTCCCCGACCGCCCTTAGCTCAGTTGGATAGAGCAACGGCCTTCTAAGCCGTAGGTCACACGTTCGAATCGTGTAGGGCGGGCCAATGAAATCAGCGCGTTGGCTGATGGCTTTCAAATTTCCCATCGTCGTCTGTCGGTATCCTCTTGTAGGCAGCGTGTAGATGTTTGCAGTCAGTCCGGAACACAACAAATCCATGTGAGACCGGAAGTTTTCACTGACAAATGCTTATTTTGATGGCGCCGTACGCCGCAATGTCGAGCCGGTCGCACGACACCACCAAGACAGGGCCGCAGATTTCGTATCCACAGGGCGGGATTGTCACGAAAGTGGAGCTGGGCCAGCCACAAGCGCTTGCCAGTGCCCATTCACGGTTGGTCTCCCGCAGCGAACCGTTTGATACCTGAAGTGCCATGCTCTCAACGCGGCGCGGTGTCGTTGTCATGAAACCGTGGTGTTTCGTGCGATTTTTAAGGAAGCAATGCGGTTAATTTTGCGAATCAAATGCTGCTCGATTCTATTTTTGTGGTTTTTACGTTGTGATTTTTGATGTCACAATTGTTTGAATAATTTCTTAAACTATTCCATAAAATTCGACTGTCATAAGTATCAGCTTTCGGTGCCGATGTTCGCGTTCTATGTTTGAAATGCATTGCGGGGTATGCATTCAAAAACGGCTGCGATGCGTAATCACACTTTATTGTGGAGAACGAAATGTCCGCACGAAGCACTGTTGTGAAGCTGCAAAACAACTCGGGCAGCACGTTGTTTCTGGACTCGGCATCGATCAATCTGCTGCATGGCGAATGGGTCACGTACCCGCCGGAGAAGATCCCGAATGGACAAACGGGGGAATGGGAGAGCGATTCCGACGGCTTCATGACCGGAACCGAGGGGAAGCTTCAATATCAATTTGCCGACGGTGGCGGTATCGAAAACTTGCGGATCTACTGGGACAACCCGTATTACGGCGGAAACGGATACTCGATAACCGTGAGCGCTGCCGGTTACAAAGTCGGTTACGACGGAGGCTCAGGAGACAATGCGACGGTCACTTTCTACATCAAGCAGGCCTGACTTGGTGTGATCGGCTCGCGCCCATTCCGATGGGCGCGAATGACGGCCAGGAGTCTGTATCCCAGGAGTAGGCTGACGGAGTGCGGGGGAAGCCGATGATCAGTATTAAGCGGAGCGCGCGGCCTCTGAAACTTGACGCACGAGTTGAAGGATCACGGCTTGAGAGCGGGAGATTGCATCGGAAACCGATGTCATATCCAAGGTAGATGAACTCCATTGCTACCGTCGTGCCGGAAATCATCCCATCGGTCGATAGACACCGCACGGACGAATCGCATCAGCCTCGTCCATTTGTTTTGCATTCCTTTGCTTATTCCAACTGGACCGAATCGCGGCAGTCAACCCGAAACGCTGGCGCGTATTCATCCATCGTCACGGGCACGGCACAGCGCACTAGTTGTCGAGGACATCGACATCGAAGTGCGCGCCCCCGAAATCCGCTTGCCGCTCGGGCGGTCCGGACACGACAAGGCCACGACGTTCACGATGCTCGCAACGAGCGAGATGATCGCCGCGCCGTGCCCTGGCGCATCGATTTCCGCAACAAATCACCGCACTGACGACTGTATCGAAATGCTGGAAGGCGATCCCGCCCGACCGCGTCCACCCGCATTCCGTCGCCCCAGCGAAACGATTCTCGACAAACGGCGTCGATCCGCTCCTCCGGCTTGCAGTCGCAAGGGATGCCACCTATATATATGACTAATTGACTCGTACCACGGCAGCGGTGGGGCATGCGGCGGGGCGCACCATCGAATCAGAACAACCGGTGCCGAACGGGAGCCCAACATGGACGAGGGTGTGTCAGTCGCATGGATGTGTTCCGGCATCTGGTTCTCGAACGTACTGCACGCGCTCGCGCGTCCCGGCGGCCGGCGCGTGCTGGTGCTGTTCGCGTGCTGTACCGCACTGAGCGGCCAGGGCGCGGGCTTTGCATCGGAACCCGGCGTGACCGACGACACGATCCGCCTGGGCATGGTCAACGCGCAGTCGGGCAATTCCGCCGGCCTCGGGCGCGGGCTGTTGATCGGTGCGCAAGCCGTATTCGACGACGCGAACGCTCACGGCGGCGTGCACGGGCGGAAAATCGATCTCGTCGTCGCCGACGACCGCTACGAACCCGACCGGACGGTGGACAACACGCTGGAAATGATCGAGCGGGGCAACGTCCTCGCGCTGTTCGGCTATGTCGGCACGCCGACAACCACCGCGGTGCTGCCGATGATCCGGGATGCCGGCATCCCGCTCGTCGGTACGTTCAGCGGCGCGATGGCGCTGCGCAGGCCGGTGATTCCGGAGGTCTTCAACATCCGGGCGAGCTATGACGACGAAACGCGCGCGCTGGTCGATCATTTGATCGTGCACGACCGCGCAAAGCGTTTCGCGGTGTTCTATCAGGACGACGGCTTCGGGCTCGCGGTGCTGGCCGGCACGCAACTCGCACTGCGCCGCCATGGCCTCGACGTCGTCGCCACCGGCACGTTTCGCCGCGGCACGACGGCGGTCGACACGGGGCTCGCTGCCGTACTCGACGCGCGGCCCGACGTCGTCGTCATGGTCGGCCCGTATACGCCGGTCGCCGCATTCATTCGCGCGGCGCACCGCGAAGGCTTCGCGGCCCGTCTCGCGGCGGTGTCGTTCGTCGGCACCGACGACCTGTTGCGCCTGATCGGCGACGAAGCGAACGGCACGGTGATCTCGCAGGTCGTGCCGCTGCCGCAGAGCGAGCGCCCCGTGATCCGGGACTGTGCACGGCTGATCGCGCGGCGCTTTCCGGACGAGCACATCGGCGTGGTGCACATCGAGGGTTGTCTCGACGCGAAGGTCGCGCTGATCGGGCTGGAACGCGCGGGGCCGGCACCCACCCGGGCGACGCTGAAGCAGGCGCTCGAGTCGATCCGGCATCTCGATCTCGGCGGTCTGGTGGCCAATCTGAGCACCGACGATCACCAGGCGCTGAACGACGTGTTCCTCACCGAAATCGCGCACGGCCGCGTCGCGCCGCTCGTCGTGCCGGCGCAATGAGCGGACGGATGGCCGCCGAGCCATTCCGATCCTGGAGGGCTGCATGGACATCAAGGCGAAACTCGTCACCAGCACCAGCCTGATGCTGCTGGGGGCGGTGGCGATTTCGGTGACCAGCCTGATCGCGGTGCACGGCATCGCGTCCGGCGTGCGCACGCTGACGACGGAATCGCTGCCGCTGCAGATGCGCAGCAACGAACTCCAGCGCGCCTATGCGGAACTTGCGGTGGAGTTCGGCCGGCTCCAGCACGCGCAGGATGCGTCGGAGCGACAGCAGTCGTCGTCGGAGATCGAAACGCAATTGCAGCGGATTGCCGGCATCACGGCCGCCGTGCGCGCGATCGACGGGCATGGCATCGCCGAACCGTCCACCGACCTGCGGACGATGTTCCGTTCGATGAACGAAGGGATCGACAAGCGCCTGCGCGGCGATGCGCAGCTCGTCGCCGAGCGCCGGCTGATCGAACGCCTGCAGGCACGGGGCGCCACGCTGCTGACCGAGATCGGCAAGGAAATCGAGCGGCTGGACGACGATGCCGATGCGGCGGTGAGCGGCGCGCTCGCGGCCAACACCGCCTACAACCGGACGATTCATGCACTGGATCAGGTCCGCACGAACGTCAAGGACATCATGACGATCGCCGGCCGCGTCGACGTCGCGCCGAACCGGTACCGGCTCGCGCCGCTGCGCGAGCGCATGCAGGCGTCGCTCGACGGCGCACGCAATGCGCTCGCGGTCGCGGCGCCGAACCTCGATGCCGCCACCGCACAGGGGGTGACGAGCGCGCTGGGGCGCGTGGCGGCCGACATCCTCGACGGTCAGGACGGCCTCGTCGCGCTGCGCGGCGCCCTGTTCGCCGAATCCTCCGTCGCGCCCCGCTACCGCGCGGAGGAGGACAGGGTGCTGCAGTCGCTCGATGCGCTGGACGCGAAGCTCGCGGAGATCGCGGACCCGTTCGCGTTGCAGATCGTCAAGGCGCGACGGCGCCTCGACGACGCGATCGAATTCCGGCGGCGAGCCGCGCGGGTTGCATCGCTGTCGGCGGTCGTGAGCGGCGGCATCAACGCATTGGCGTTCGACCTGCGCATGATCGCGCAAAGCGACAGCGCCGACCGTCTGAAGCGCGCCGACGACGAACTGCGCAAGAGTATCGGCGCGCTGACCGCATCCGCCGGCGCGCTGCGCGATGCGCTCGCCGCGGACGGCCCGGGCAACGCGAAGCGCGCCGAGGATGTCGTCGGGCTGACCACGGCGCTCGGTGGATCCGCGCGCCGCATCCTCGCCGTGAAGTCCGACATGCTGTCCAACGACGTGGCCATGCAGCGCATCGTCGCGGACGTCGACACGACGGCCAATCGCCTCGCGGCCTACACGGAGCAGGAAGCCGTGCGCGTCGATCTTCAGCAGCGCGGCATCGTATCGGACGTCTACC
The DNA here is from genome assembly GCF_020419985.1 of Burkholderia sp. AU32262. Classification (NCBI taxonomy): domain Bacteria; kingdom Pseudomonadati; phylum Pseudomonadota; class Betaproteobacteria; order Burkholderiales; family Burkholderiaceae; genus Burkholderia; species Burkholderia sp. AU32262. The sequence goes on along the minus strand of NZ_JAIZRS010000024.1, from coordinate 87,437 downwards.
GGGCCGTGGCGACCGCGATCCTGATGATCGTGGGGGTATCGTTCCTGCTCGCGATCGGCGGGCTGGTGATCAGCCATCGGCTCGGCACGTCGATCTCGCGGCCGCTGTCGAACCTGACGCGCACGATGGCCCGCATTCGCAGCGGCAGCGACTTGTCGTTGCGCATGACGCACAAAGGCAGCGACGAAGTCGCCGTGCTGATTGCCGGCTTCAACATGATGCTCGACGAAATCGAGCGCCGCGACGTCGCGTTGCAGGCGGCGATCGCCACGGCCGAAGCCGCGAATTCGGCGAAATCGGAGTTTCTCGCGCGGATGAGTCACGAGATCCGCACGCCGATGAACGGCGTGCTCGGCATGACCGAACTGCTGCAGCGCACGCGGCTGACGTCGAAGCAGCGCAAGTTCGTCGACACCGTGTATCGATCGGGCCAGACGCTGCTCGTCCTCATCGACGACATTCTGGATTTCTCGAAGATCGAGGCGGGCAAGCTGACGCTGGAGCGCATCGATTTCAATCTGCATCAATTGCTCGACGATGTCGTCGCGCTGCTGGAGCCCAACGCGCAGCGCAAGGCGCTTGCGCTCGAGTTCCGGCGCGGCGACACCGTTCCGGAGTGGATGCGCGGCGACCCGGTGCGGTTGCGCCAGGTGCTCACGAACCTGCTGGGCAACGCGATCAAGTTCACCGAGCACGGGCACGTCGCGCTCGGCGCATCGTATTCGGACGACGGCCGCATCGTGTTCACGATCGCCGACAGCGGCATCGGCATCGCGCCCGAGGTGGCCGCGCAGTTGTTCCGGCCGTTCCAGCAGGCCGACAACTCGATCGCGCGCAAATACGGCGGAACCGGGCTCGGTCTGGTGATTTCCCGCCAGCTGGCCGAGATGATGGGCGGCGAGCTCACGCTCGAATCGACGCCCGGCAAGGGTTCGGTATTTACCGTGACGACCCGGTTCGAGCCGGCATCCGGCGAGGTCGGCGTAGCAGCCGATGCACGACCGTCGCTCGCGGGCCTGAAGGTGCTGATCGTGGACGACAGCGAGACCGATCGCAGCGTGCTGCTCGAACACGCGATCGAATGGCAGCTGTGCGTCGCCACGGCGATCGGCGGCGACGACGCACTGTCGCAGTTGCGCGCGGCGGTCGCCGACGGCGCGCCGTTCGATCTGGCGATCGTCGACGTGCGGATGCCGGGCATGGATGGCATCTCGCTCGTGCAGCACATCCGCCGCGATCCGTCGTTGCGTGCGCTCAGGATCATCACGCTGACCGCGTTCGAGATGATGGACAGCGTCCTGGTCGCGCACGAACTCGACATCGCCGCCCGGCTGACGAAGCCGCTTCGTGGCGCCGCTCTCCATACGGCCATCGCGTCGGCGATGCACGTGATGCCGCCGCGGCTGAATTCGCCGGAACCGCTATCTGACGACGCCGGCGCCGGCCCGGGCCGGCCGCTCGATGCGATTTCGGCGCGCGTGCTGCTGGTGGAGGACAACGTCGTGAATCAGCAGATCGCGCTCGCGATGCTGGAGGACACCGCCTATCAGGTGGCGGTGGCCGACGACGGCGAGCAGGCGCTGAATCGCCTGGCCGACGACGTATTCGACGTCGTGCTGATGGACTGCCAGATGCCGCGGCTCGACGGCTTCGAGGCGACGCGGCAGTTGCGCCGTCGCGAAGCCGAAGCCGGCGCGCCGCGCATGCCGGTCATCGCGTTGACGGCCAATGCGCTCAGCGGCGACCGCGAGCGCTGTCTGGCCGCCGGCATGGACGACTATCTCGGCAAGCCGTTTCGCCGCGATGCGTTGCTGCAGATGCTCGCGCGCCATGTCGGCGGCGCGGCGTGCGCGCCGGCTACCGGAACCGATGCGGCAACGACGGGCGGCGGCGTCGAAGCGAAGCCGGAAGCGACGGGGGGCGCCGCCATCGATCCGGATGACGAAGCAAGCGTGATCGACCATAAGGCGCTCGATGCGTTGCGCGCGCTGCAGCGGCCGGGCCGCCCGGATGTCCTGACGCGGATCATCGATCAATTCACGGCGGATGCGCCGCGGCTGATCCGCGACATGCAGGCGGCGGTCGAAGCGGGCGACGCCGATGCGCTGAAGCTGGCCGCTCATACGCTGAAATCGAGCAGCGCGAACGTCGGCGCGCACTTGCTGTCGGCGCGTTGCCGCGAGATCGAGCGGCTCGCGCGCGCCGCCGACGTGGACGCGGCGGTGGAACTGGTCGCCGGCACGGAAGCGGAATTCGGGCACGCGCATGCGGCGTTGATCGCGGAGCGCGTGGACGGTTGAAGGGACGCCGGCCGATCGCCATGACGATCGCGCGGCAGTACAACAGGAGGACGGTCGTGAACGACGAGCATGCCGATGTACCGACGATTCTGATCATCGACGACGATGCAATGACGCGCCTGCTGGTCGTGGAAACGCTCGAACCGGAAGGCTTTCGCGTCGAGGAAGCGACGGGTCCGCAGGCGGGCATCGATGCGTTCCTGCGTCATCGTCCGGTCGTCGTGCTGCTCGACGTCGAAATGCCCGGCGGCGACGGATTCGACTGTTGCCGGGCGCTGCGCGCGTTGCCCGAGGGCCGCCGCGTGCCGATCGTCATGCTCACGGGCAACGACGACGACGCGTCGATCGCCAGCGCGTTCGACGCCGGCGCGACCGACTTCGTGTCCAAGCCGATGCGGTGGAAACTGCTCGGCTATCGGGTCCGTTATCTGTTGCGCGCGGCCGCGGCGGTCGAAAAGCTGGCGACGACCGAAGTCAGCCTCACGCATGCGCAGGCGCTCGCGCACCTCGGCAACTGGGAATACCAGGCGGGGCGGACCGACGGCTACTGGTCGCCGGAGCTGTACCGGATTCTCGGGCTCGACGCCGCCCACACGCCGCCGACGTTCGAACGCCTCGTGCAGGCCGTTCCGCCCGACGAGCAGCCGCTCCTCGTGCAGTCCTACGCGAGCCTGCGCACCGAAGGCGTCGCGTTCTCGATCGAGCATCGGCTGATCCATGCGGACGGCACCGAGCGCTACGTGCTGCATCAGGCGGAGTCCGGCCGTGATCCGAGCCACGCGATCATCCTGCGCGGCATCGTCCAGGACATCACCGAGCGCAAGATGCAGCAGGGCCGCATCGAATACCTCGCCAATCACGACGCGCTGACCGGCTTGCCGAACCGCAACCTGCTCGGCGACCGGATGGAGCAGGCGATGTCGCAGGCGCGGCGCACCGGGCAACTGATCGCGGTGATGGTGCTCGACCTGGACCGCTTCAAGCACATCAACGACAGCTTCGGCCACTCGGCGGGCGACGGGCTGCTGCGGGTCGTCGCCGCACGCCTGAAGAGTTCGGTGCGTGACGGCGACACCGTCGCGCGACTCGGCGGCGACGAGTTCGTCGTGATGCTGGTCAACCTGTCGACGGCGTCGGACGCGGACGCGATCGCCCGCAAGATCCTGGACACCTTCGTCGCGCCGTTCGTGCTCGACGGCCACGACCTGCACGTGACGACGAGCGTCGGCGTCAGCCTTTACCCGACCGACGGCACCGACGCGGAGACGCTGCTGAAGACGGCCGATGCCGCGCTGTATTGCGCGAAGGAACACGGACGCAACTGCTACAGCTTCTATACGCGCGAACTGGGCGCGCGCGTCGAGGAGCACGCCATCCTCGAAAACGCGCTGCACCAGGCCGTGTCGAATGGCGAACTCGAGCTGTACTATCAGCCGAAGGTCGATCTCAAGACCGGCCAGATCAGCGGCGTCGAAGCGCTGATTCGCTGGCGACGTCCGGGAATCGGCGTGATTCCGCCCGACCGCTTCATCCCGATCGCCGAAGAAACCGGGCTGATTCTGCCGATCGGAGAATGGGTGTTGCGCACCGCGTGCGCCCAGGCCGTCGCGTGGCGCCGGGAAGGGCATCCGCCGATCCGGATTGCCGTCAACCTGTCCGCGCGCCAGTTCCGGCAGCAGGACGTGGCCCACCTGGTGCGCACCGCGCTCGCGGAAACCGGTCTCGAGCCGGACTCGCTCGAACTCGAACTGACCGAAAGCGTGTTGATGGAGGACTCCAATGCGATCGCCCATACGCTGCGCGAACTGAAGGCGCTCGGCGTCGTGCTATCGCTGGACGATTTCGGCACCGGCTATTCGAGCCTGTCCTACCTGAAGGACTTGCCGATCGACGTCGTCAAGATCGATCGTTCGTTCCTCAGCGACGTCACCACCAGCGCGGAAGGCGCGTCGTTGACGCGCTCGATCATCGCGATGGCGGAGTCGCTGCACATGGAGACGGTGGCCGAGGGCGTGGAGACGGAAGCCCAGCTGTCGTTCCTGAACCGGCATCGCTGCCATGCGATGCAGGGCTACTATTTCAGCCATCCGGTCACCGGCGACGAGATCGCCGACATGCTGACCGCCGGCTCGGAGCTGCCCGAGCACTGCCGGCAGCGCGAACTGCTGCACCGCACGCTGCTGCTGGTGGACGACGACCGCGCGGTGCTGCGGATGCTCCGGCAGGCGCTCGGCCGCGACGGCTACGAGATTCTCGACACCACCGATCCCGACGAAGCACTCGACCTGCTGGCCCAGCATCGCGTCGGCGTGATCGTGTCGGACTTCCGGATGTCGAGCGTGTCCGGGCTCGACCTGCTGCAGCGGGTCAAGGCGCTGTACCCGGACATCGTGCGCATCCTGCTGTCCAGCTACGGCGACGGCGCGTCGATCGCCGACGCGTCCGGCAACGGGTCCGTTCAGAAGCTGCTGATCAAGCCATGGGACGTCGCGCTGCTGCGCAAGCACATTGCCGAGTCGTTCCAGCGGTTCGAGCACACGTCGCTGAGCGGCGGGGATCTCGGGGTGGCGCGTCTCGGCATTCGCCGGTCTCCGCCGCGGTCTCTCGACGTGGCGGAACCGCGCAATCGCCCTTGACCGGAAGGCGCCGCCGCGCGTTATTGTCCGCAGTCGTGACGGCACGTGAATGGACCTGGAAAGTGCAATCGTGGATCACGCCGTGCGACGCCGATCGAGCAGCACGTGGTGCCCGGATCGATCGCCAAGGATCGATACCCAGGTAATAAGGAGGATTGCGCGGCGGTCAAAAATTGAACAAATGCGTAAATTGTTCCCGGTTCCGGAAATCGCCCATCCGAAGCAGTAAGGATTCTTAATCGGGATCGCGATGACATCATGCGGGGCGCAGTAATTACCCCGCGCGTCGGGTTCCGGATTTACTTGTGCACGGGCATTTTCATAAATACATTTCGACGCCAAATTATTTGAAAACGCCGAGAAAATTGTCTATACCCTAGACGAATCAGGCTGATCCGCATCATGCCGATGCGGGCACGCAACAAGCGGGCGCTGGCAATGGCCGACGCCAGCAACCGCGCGTTGCAGCGATCGAATGGATTCCGGGGGATGCGAACGGCCCGTTGCCCGGGCTGCCGCATGAGTCGTGAATGGGCGAACGCAGTGCGCGCCACCGAAGCAGCACCGCGTCTTTACATTCAACGGTCGATCAACGACCCCGTCACACGGAGGTTGTCATGCTGCACTACGTCAAATCCCTGCTGCGTGATGAACGCGGCGTCAGCTCGCTCGAATACGCGGTTCTCGCCGGCATCGTGGTCGTCGCGCTGGCGGCGGTCGGGGTGATCCTGAGCAGCAACACCGGTGGCCTGCCGGCCGTGTTCACGTCGCTGATCAACAAGGTCACCGCGCTGATCTGACCTCCCTGAACCCGCGCGCCGCCGACGAATACACGGATCCGCAGCGGTACGACGTATCCAGCCGGGGCGCGCCGACGGACGGCTCTCCGATGCTCCATCTCGTACAGTCGGCGGCGACGCTCGTGCTGATGTCGCTCGTGCTGCAGGACGTGCGCACGCGGCGCCTGTCGAACCGCGCGGTGCTCGCGTTCGCGATGCTGTATTTCGTCGCGGCCGCGCTCGCGCGCGAAGGGCTCGCGCAGCTCGCCGCTCACGTGGGGACCGCGGCGGTGATGCTGCTGCTGTTCGCCGGACTGCGTCACGCCGGCTGGGTCGGCGGCGGCGACGTGAAGCTGGCGGCGGCCGTCTTCCTGTGGGCCGGGCCGGGCCTCGCGCTGCCGGTGCTGACGATCGTCGGCGCGAGCGGCGCGGCGTGCGGCCTCGCCGTGCTCGCGGCCGTCGCATGGCAGCGCTGGCGCATCGCACCGGCGCGCACGATCGACACGCGCGGCGTGCCGTACGGCGTCGCGCTTTCGCTCGGCGGCGCACTGGCCGTCTGGGCGCCGTTTCCTCACGCGGTTTCGCTCACCTAGCGGGGACGCACGCCGCCATGCCCAAACCTCTGAGAATGGCCGTGCTGATCATCGCTGCCGCCGTCGGTGCGTTCGTCCTGCGCCAGCTCTATGTCGCCGCGTCGACGCCGGCGGCGCCCGGCGCGACGAGCGACGTCAACGTGCGCGTCGCGGCGGCCGACCTGCCCGAAGGGCTGCTGCTGCGCGACAACGATCTCGCGTGGAAGCGCATCCCGAGCGCGCAGGTGCCGGCCGGCGCATTCGTCGAGTCCCAGCCGGGCGCGGAGCTCAAGGGTGCGCTGCTGCGCAACCGCGTCGACGCCGGTACGCCGATCCGCGCGGACAACGTGATTCCGGCCGGCGCGCCGGACTTTCTCGCGGCCGCGCTGCAACCGGGCATGCGCGCGATCTCGGTGCCGGTCGACGACGTGTCGGGCAACGCAGGGTTGATCCAGCCGGGCGACTTCGTCGACGTCGTGCTCACGCAGCAGATCGGTGGCACCGCGACGACACCCGGCACGTTCGAAGCGGAGACGGTCGTGCGCCGTGCTCGCGTGCTCGCCGTCGGCTCGGAATTCCAGCGCGCGAAGGCGCCCGCGAGCGCGCCCGATGCGCCGGTGCGCGCGCGCACGGTCACGCTCGAGGTCGCGCCGCGCACGGCGCAGGTCGTGCTGGTCGCGACGCGCCTCGGTTCGCTGTCGCTCGCGCTGCGCAGCTTCGCGACGAGCGACCGCCGCGATGCGGCGGGCGGCGCCGAACAGGAGCCCGATACGCCGCCGGTGTGGGCCGGTGACGTATCGCGCGCGTTCCGCGACGCGACGCGCTCGCCGTCCGCGAAAGCCGACACGGGCGCGCGGCCGGCACCGCAGGGCAATACGGTGGTGATCTATCGCGGTTCATCGGTGGATGACGGCTCGCGTGGCGGCGGCGGTGGTGTCGGTACGCCGGGCCTTCCGCCGTTGCCATCCGGCTGGCCGGGCACGCCGGTTGCGCCGGCTGCGCCCGCAGCGGGCACTGCCGCCGCCGACGCGACGGCGCAGGTGCCGCGGGCGGCGGTCGCGCAGTGACGCGATGACGAGGTGTCGATTCGGAACCGGCCGCCCGGCGGCCGGCATTTGACGGGAACACGAATGGTGCGCACGGTTCGTTGGATCGCTTTCTGGTGCGTGGCCTGCGTCGTCGCGCCGGGCGCCGCGCTCGCGCAGCGCGCGCAGGCGGCGGACGCCGTCGCGGCGCTGTCGATCGCGACCGGCAAGGGCGAGATGCTGTCGTTGCCGGAACCGGCGACCGCGATGTTCGTCGCGGACCCCAGCATCGCGGACATCCAGGTGCCGTCGCCGCGCACCGTGTTCGTGTTCGGCAAGAAGGCCGGCACGACCTCGCTGATCGCGCTCGGCGCGAATCATCGGCCGATCCTGCGCCGGACCGTGATCGTGCAGGTCGATACCGCATCGCTGCAGACGGTGCTCGACAGCCGCTTCCCGCAATTGAAGCTGTCGGTGTCCGGCGCGCCCGGCTCGCTGATGGTGTCGGGCAAGGTGCCGAGCGCGGCCGACGCGGACGCCGTGATGCAGTCGCTCGCGCCTTATGTGAGCGACAAGGAAAAGATCGTCAACCGGCTCACGCTGTCGCGCCCGATCCAGGTGAACCTGCGCGTGCGCGTGACGGAAGTGAGCCGCAACATCACGCAGCAGCTCGGCATCAACTGGAGTTCGCTCGGCGCGGCAGGCAACTTCGTCGGCGGGCTGTTCAACGGACGCACGCTGTTCGATCCGACGAACAAGCTGTTCAACCTGTCGCCGAGCGGCGCATATTCGGTGCTCGGCGGCTTCCATACGGGGCGCTGGTCGATCGACGTCGTGCTCGATGCGCTCGACCAGGAAGGGCTGATCACGATGCTCGCGGAGCCGAACCTTACCGCGATGTCCGGGCAGACCGCGAGCTTCCTCGCGGGCGGCGAGATTCCGATTCCGGTCGCGCAGGCCGGCAACACGACCGGCGCGATCACGGTCGAGTACAAGCCGTTCGGCGTGTCGCTGGACTTCACGCCGACCGTGCTCGCCGACAACCGGATCAGCCTGAAGGTGCGCCCGGAAGTGAGCGAGGTCGATACGAGCAACAGCGTGACGACTGGCAGCATCACGGTGCCGGGGCTCTCCGTGCGGCGCGTGGAGACGACGGTCGAGCTGTCGAGCGGGCAGAGCTTCGCGATCGGCGGCCTGCTGCAGAGCCAGACCGCGGATACCGTGTCGCAGGTCCCGGGGCTCGGCCGGCTGCCGATCATCGGCCGGCTGTTTTCATCGAAGAACTTCCAGGACCACAAGACCGAGGTCGTCGTGATCGTGACGCCGTACATCGTGCAGCCGACCGGGCCGGGCCAGCTCGAGCAGGCGCTCGATACCGTCGCGCGGCCGAGCAGCGACCTCGAGTTCGCGATCCAGCGCAATCTCGGGCTGGACCTGTTGTCGGGCGACACGCCGCGTCTCGTCGGCGCCGCGGGCTTCGTGTACTGAGCCAAGGAGCGCGCATGCGAGTTCGAACCCTGTTCACCGCACCGTTGCCGCTGGCGCTCGCGGCGTGCCTGTCGGCGCCGCCGCCGATCAACCTGCCCGATGCGCGCGCGATCGGCTTCGACGGCGTGCGCGCGGTGCCGCCCGACTGCGCGAAGCTGATGCAGCCGTCGCATCTCGTCGATGCAGGGTTCGGGCGGCCCGGCGTGCCGTTCGGCTGCGCGACCTACACGAATCTCGCGACGATGCTCGCGCGGCCGGAAGACCTCGTCGCGCCCGTGCCGTACGGCGGCGCCGATGCGCAAGTGGCGGCCGACGCGGTGCGCCGCTACGTCGAGGACCGCGTGAAGCAGCCCCCGCCGGGCAAGACGCTGACGACGACCGGCTCGTCCGGTCATTGACCCCCTGACGATGCGATCGCGATGCCGCCCATGAACGTCCTCGACCGCCAGAACGCCAAGCGCGCCGCCTCCGCCGGAGCGGCGGATCTCCTCGCCGTCGTGTCCGATGCGGGTAGCGAGGACGTGATCCGCCGCGTCGCGCAGGATCTGTCGATCGCGCGCGCCCACGTGCACCCGGGCGACTGCGACGACGCGATCCGGTTGCTGCAGCAGCAAGAGCGTTCGCCGCGCCAGTTGATCGTCGACGTGTCGGATTCGGTGCTGCCGGTGTCGGACCTGATGCGGCTCGCGGACGTGTGCGATCCGTCGGTGAGGGTCGTCGCGATCGGCACGCAGAACGACGTCGGGCTGTTCCGCAACCTGCTCGGCATCGGCGTGCAGGACTACATCGTCAAGCCGCTGACCGTCGAGCTGATGCGGCGCGCGCTGACCACGACGGAGTCGGTCGTGCAGGTGCGCACCGGCAAGATCGTGAGCTTCGTCGGCGCGCGCGGCGGCGTCGGCGCGACGACGATCGCGGTCAGCCTCGCGCGCTGCCTGGCGGGGGAGAAGCGTCGGCGCGTCGCGTACGTCGACCTGAACCTGCATGGCGGCGGCGCGAACTCGATGCTCGGGCTGTCGAGCAACAACGGGCTGATCGAATTGCTGAACATGGAGCTGCGCCCCGACGACGCGCTGTTCGACCGCATGTTCGTCACGAAGGGCGACCGCCTGCACGTGCTGTCGGCCGAACTCGCATACGGCGAAGACGCGCTGCTGCGCGACGATGCGATCGCGCAGCTCGTCGACATGCTGAAGGACCGCTTCCATTACGTGCTGTTCGACGTCGGCTACCGTGCCGGCAAGCTGTTCGAGGATGCGCTGACGGCGTCCGATCTCGTCTATATCGTCGCCGACCGGTCGGTGCACGCCGCGTACGAAGCCGCGCGGCTTGCGCGCTTCGTGAAGGAAATGCCGGGCGAGCGGCTGCTGTCGATGGTGCTGAACAATCCGCTCGAGCCGGTCAAGGGGCGCGTCACGCAGTCGGATTTCGAGGATGCGTTCGGCGGTGTGCAATTGCGCGAGCTGCCGCACGAGGCGCAGTCGCTCGCGATCGCGGAGAACCTGGGCGAGCCGATCGAACGCTCGAAACGCCGCGGCTTCCTGGACGAGATCCGGCTGCTCGCGAACGGCATCACCGGCGAATCGATGGCCGTCGCCGAGCCGTGGTACGCGCGCTTCGTCAAATGGAGGAAGGGATCGTGACGTTCGGTACCCGCAAGCAGCCGACACCGGACCCTGCGCCGGCGGGCTCTCGCCCCGCGCCGCACGACACCGCGCCCGCGCCGGCCGTAAGCCCGGTGCCGGCGTCCATGTCCACGTCGGCGCGTGCGGCCGCGACGGCCGATACCCAGGAGGCGCTCATCCGCTCCGGCAAGTTCGACGCGATCCGCAACGCGGTGTTCGCGTCGATGAACATGTCGGCCGCGCTGATGAAGACGCGCGACGAAGTGCGGGCCGGCATCGAACAGGTGGCCGCGCACACGGTCGAGCGCGAGCGCCTGAAGATCACCACGGGCGAGCAGGTGCTGATCGTCGACGCGATCCTGAACGACATGTTCGGCGTCGGGCCGATCGAGCCGCTGCTTGCCGACGACACCGTGTCCGACATCCTCGTGAACGGCCCCGACCAGGTGTACGTCGAACGCGCGGGGCGGCTCGAGCTCACGCCGCTGAAGTTTCGCGACAACGCGCACGTGACGAGCGTCGCGCAGCGGATCGCGGCGGCGGTCGGGCGCCGCGTCGACGAGAGCAGCCCGATGGTCGATGCGCGTCTTGCCGACGGCAGCCGCGTGAACGTGGTCCTGCCGCCGATCGCGATGCGCGGCGCGTCGATCTCGATCCGCAAGTTCGCGAAGCGCGACATCACGCTCGCGCGGATGGCGCATCAGGGCAACATCTCGCACGGGATGCTGCAGGTCCTGAAGATCGCGTGCGCGTGCCGGCTGAACATCGTGATCTCGGGCGGCACCGGGTCGGGCAAGACGACCCTGCTCAACGCGCTGTCGCAGCACATCGAGGAGCACGAGCGGATCGTGACGATCGAGGACGCCGCCGAGCTGCAACTGCTGCAGCCGCACGTGGTGAGCCTCGAGACGCGGCCGGAGAACACGGAAGGGCTCGGCGGCATCTCGCAGCGCGATCTCGTGCGCAACGCGCTGCGGATGCGGCCCGACCGCATCATCCTCGGCGAAATCCGCGGCGCGGAGGCATTCGACGTGCTGCAGGCGATGAACACGGGCCACGACGGCTCGATGACGACGATCCATGCGAACTCGCCGCGCGACGCGATCAGCCGGCTCGAAAGCATGGTCATGATGGCGAACGCGAACCTGCAGCTGCTGTCGATCCGGCGCCAGATCGCGAGCGCCGTGCATCTGTTCGTGCAGGTCGAGCGGATGCGCGACGGCGTGCGCCGCGTGACGCGGATCACCGAGATCGTCGGGATGGAAGGCGAAGTCGTGATCACGCAGGACCTGTTCGCGTTCCGCCAGGAAGGCGACACGACGCGCGACGCGGTGAAGGGCGTGTTCGAGGCGTCGTCGCTGCGGCCCGCCTTCGCGCCGCGCGCTGCGTACTACGGCGTCGAGGACGCGCTTACCGAGGCGTTCCGGCAATGAGGACGGCGGACCTGTTCGCGCTCGGCGCCTTCGTCGTGATCCTCGCGGTGGGGCTCGGCCTGTCGGCGTTGCTGGACCGTGCGCGCCAGACGCCGGAGCAGCGCATTCGCGCGCGGATGCAGCGCATTGCGCCATCGCTGACGGGCCGGGCCGCCGGTGCGGCAGCCGGGGCCGGTGTCGCGCTGTTCAACCTGCCGCGCCGGCAGACCCGCGTGCGGGCATGGGTGCAGCGCTACGTGACGCGCGTGCGCGCGGTCGGCGGCGAGCGCGGGCTGCGGATCGTCATCGCGAGCACGATCGCCGGCGCGGTCGCGGGGATCGTCGTGGTGAAGCTCGTGGCGCTGCCGCGCGTGGTGCATCCGGCGATTTATGTCGGACTGCCGCTGATCGCGATGCGCGCGAGCTATCGCGCGCTGGTCGAGCGCTTCCGGCTGCGCTTTCTGGAGGGGTTCCCCGACGCGATCGACCTGATCGTGCGGGCGGTGCGCGCGGGCATTCCGGTCACGCAGGCGATCAGCACGGTCGGCGATAGCGCCGCCGAGCCGGTGCGCTCGACCTTCCGCACGATGGGTGACAGCCTGCGCGTCGGCGCGGATCTGAAGGACGTGCTGACGCACGCGGCGGACCGGCTGATGATCGCGGATTTCTCGTTCTTCACCGTCTATCTGCTGCTGCAGCGCGAGACCGGCGGCAGCCTCGGCGAGACGCTCGACGAGTTGTCGAGCATCATCCGCACGCGCCGCGACATCCGCCTGAAGACGCGCGCGCTGACCGCCGAGGGGCGGATCACGACGAAGATCATCTCGGCGGTGCCGTTCGTGATGATCGGCGCGCTGTTCCTCGTGAACCGCGCATACGTGATGCTGCTGTTCGATACGCATGCCGGACGCGTGATGCTGACGATCGCCGCGACGCTGCTGACGATCGGACTGGTGACGATTCGCAAGATCTCGAAACTGGATACTGCACGATGACGATGTCGATGCTGGCCGCCCGCGGCCTCGAACTGTTGCTGCTGCTCGCGTGCGTCGCGGCGGCGCTCGCGACGCCGGGCGGCGGCACGCGCCGGCGCATCGCCGTGCGCGTGCAGCAGGCCGCCGGACAGCGGTCGCCCGCGCTGGGAGCGGGGCGCCTGCAGGCGGGCGACGTGCGTCGGGACCTGACGCGGCGGCTCGCGCAGCTCGGCGAGCGGCTGCCCGTGCTCGATCCGATGCAGCGCGCGAAGCTCGCGCTGCAACTGGCGCGCGCGGGCTTTCGCGAACGGCGCGCGGTGTCGTCGATGATCGGCATCAAGCTCAGTTGCGGCGTGCTGTTCGCCGGCGTCGCGATGGTGTTCAGCCCGTATATTCCGCGCTTCGGCGAATACTTCGTGATCCGCGCGGTGGCGATGGTCGCCGCGTTCGTGGTCGGCGTGATCGTGCCGGAATACGTGCTCGGCGCGATGATCCGGCGGCGCCGGCGGATCATCGCCGCATGCTTTCCGGATGCGCTCGACCTGCTCGTGATCTGCACGATGGCCGGCAACAGCCTCGTATCGGGCGTGCGGCGCGTCGCGCGCGAACTCAGGCGCATCTGCCCGCCGCTCGCCGACGAGCTGACGGTGTGCGCGGACGAGCTGACGCTGAGCGGCAACGTGTCCGAAGCGCTCACGCATTTCGCGATCCGCGTCGACTTCGCGTCGGCGCGCTCGCTGGCCACGACGCTCACGCAATCGCAGCGGTTCGGCACGCCGATCACGCAGGCGCTGCGAACGCTGTCGCGCAGCGAGCGCACCGAGCAGATCGTCGCGCTCGAGGAGCAGGCCGCGAAGCTCGCGCCGAAGATCACGCTGCCGATGATGCTGTTCATCCTGCCGACGGTCGGCCTGATCGCGGCAGGCCCGGCGGCCATCCGTTTGCTCGAGGTGTTCAAATGACAGGCCCCGCGCTCCGTGCGTTCGTCTTCGCGGCCGTGCTGCCGCTGCTCGCCGGCGGCTGCGCGCCGGGTATCCAGACGCGGCCGGCGCTGTCGCACAAGAGCGACGACCCGCAGGCCGAATTGCGCATCGCCGACAGCGCGCTGGCCGGCGGCAACGTCGATCTCGCGTCGACGCTGTACGCGAAGGTGCTGGCGCGGCATCCCGATTCGCTCGCCGCGCAACTGGGGCTTGCCGACGTCAACTATCGCGCCGGCGATCTGGAGCGCGCGCGTATTCTGTACGAGCAGGCGCGGCAGCTTGCGCCGGCCGAACTCGGGCCGCAGGTCGGACTCGCGCGCGTCGCGTTGCGACAGCGTCGACTCGACGAGGCCGCGCGCCGCTATCGCGACTTGCTCGCCGCGCAGCCAAACCTGCCGCTCGCGGCGCAGGGGCTCGGCACGGTGCTCGATCTTCAGGGCCGCCACGAGGACGCTCAGACCGTGTACCGGGACGCGCTGAGCGCGCATCCGGACGCGCAGGGGCTGCGGGTCGACCTCGGGCTGTCGCTCGTGCTGAGCAATCGTCCGCGCGAAGGCGTGAACGTGCTGCTCGACGTGGCCGGGCTGCCCGATGCGCCGTGGCAGGCGCGCCAGAACCTCGCGTTCGCGTACGGCGTGCTCGGCAACACCGATTCGGCGAAGAAGCTGCTGTCCGCGGACCTGCCCGCGTCGGCGGTGGCCGACAATCTGCGCGTGTACCAGGCGGTGCGTACGCAGCTCGCGGCGCGTCCGGTCGGCGACGCGTCGCGGCCGTCGAAGGGCGCCGCGCTCGAGCCGCGCGCCGTGCCGCCCGCCGCGGGGGCCGTAAAATGACACGCGGGGCGACGGGCGCCCGCCACGCGCGCGGCGTCGTATCCCTCGAATTCGTATTGATGCTGCCGTTCCTGCTGATGGTGCTGATCGGCATCATCGACACGAGCCTGCTGCTGTGCGACAAGGCCGTGATCACGAACGCGAGCCGCGAAGCCGCGCGGGCCGGCGTCGTGCTGCGCGTGCCGATGCTGACCCCGACGCAGATCGCCAACGTCGCGCTGAGCTATACGCAGAACAGCCTGATCACCGGCGGCACGCCGACGACGCCGACCGTGACCGTGACGCAGGCGAACGGCACGACGGCGGGCACCGCGCTGACGGTCACGGTGACCTACACGTATGCGGGGCTGGTGCTCGGTTCGGCGTTCAGCGCGCTGACCGGCCCCGTGACGATCTCGGCTACCTCGGTGATGCTCTATGAATGACGCGGCCGGCACGCGATGCATCGGCGCCGCGCGCGAACGCGGTTCCGTCGCGCTGTTCTTCCTGATGTTCCTGATCCCGCTGCTGTCGTTCGGCGCGCTGGCGATCGACATCGCGTGGATCGCCACGGTGCGCAACCAGTTGCAGAATGCGGCGGACGCGGCCGCGCTCGCGGCGGCCGACGCGATGATGTCGCCGACGGGCGGGCCGCTGAACTGGTCGCAGGCCGCGCCGGCGGCGAACGGCGTGATCGCGCTGAATTCGGCGGCGGGCGCGCGGCTCGGGAGCGGCACCGTGACGACCGGCTACTGGAACGTGACGCGCACGCCCGCGTCGATGCAGCCGACCACGATCACGCCCGGCCCGTACGACGTGCCGGCGGTGCAGGTGACCGTGTCGCGCGCGCCGGGCATCAACGGCGGCTCGATTCCGCTGCTGCTCGGCGGGTTGCTCGGCATCCCCGGCGCATCCGGCGGCGCGACCGCGATCGCGGTGCTCGCCGCGCCGGGCGGCGTCGCGGCGGGCGGGCTGTTTCCGATCGCGATCGACCAGTGCGTGTACAACCAGTACTGGAACGCGCAGACCAACCAGCCGCTGATCAATCCGCTCACGGGTCTGCCGTACCAGTTTTCGATCACGAACGGCCAGACGTATGGCTCGCTGTGCATGGGCGGTCAGTGGACGTCGTTCCAGTCGACCGCGACCGACACGACGACGATGGGTGGCCTGATGGTGACCGGCAACCCGACGACGCTCAATATCGGCGACAGCATCTATCTCGCGACCGGCGTGAAGGCGACGCTCTACACGTCGGTGCCGGTCGGCGCGACGGTCGTGCTGCCGGTCGTCACGCAGACGTCGAGCAGCACCTACGTGCCGATCGTCGCATTTGCCGCGTTCCACATCGACGTGTCGCTCGGCGGCGCATACAAGTACATCCAGGGGCACTTCGTCGCCGGTGTGAAGATGACCGGCGTCGCGACGGGCGTCGGGCCGTACTACGGCGTGTACGTGCCGCCGCGGCTTGCGTTGTGACTGTTGCGAGCGTCGTGGCGGGCGCGGCGCAGCAGCACCAGCAGCGCGAAGAGCGTCACGGCCGGGCCGATCTGCGGCAGTTGCAGCCACGGGTTCAGGTATTCGACGATCGGCAGCGCCCACATCAGCGCGATCGCGGCCTGTTCGCCGCGCAGCCAGCCGTCGCGCCAGCCGATCGACAGCATGCACGCGATCGCGATGGCAAGCCACGCGAGTTCGTAGTGCCACACGTACGGGTTCGCCACGAGCGTCGCGACCGTCAGTACGGCCGCGCGCACGCGGGTGTCGCGCGACTGCATCCATACGACGCAAGCGGCGTAGATCGCGATCGCGGCGATGCACGCATGCGCGGCGTACGCGGCGCCGAGCGGCACGTCCGCGAGACGAAACGCCGCGAACGGCGTGGGCGACGCGAGCCAGAACCCGACGCCATGCTCGATGACGATCGAGCGGGCGATGCCGGCGCTGGCGACGAACAGGCGCGGCGACTCGACACCGCAGACGAGCACGCTCGACGCGGCGAACGCGCCGGTCGCGAGCGCGGCCCACATGATCGTGCGCCATGCTCGCGCGGCGACCAGCACGAACGGGAACAGCAGCGCCAGCTGCGGCTTGACCGACAGCAGCGCGATGCAGAGGCCGGCATATATCGGCCGCCGATCGGCCCAGTAAACGGCCAGCGCCGCGCACGAGGCGGTCAGGAACGTGTTCTGCCCGAGCGTCGCGGTGACGAACACGCATGGCGCGGCAACCAGCGCGAATGCGCCGGCGTGCGATGCGCCGGGTATCGTACGGAGGCCGGATACGCGCCACGCGGCGAGGCCGAGCACGAGCACGCCGAACGCGACGAACAGCGGATAAGCAAGCGCGAACGGCAGCAGCGCCAGCGGCGTCACGAGCAGCAGATACGTGGGCGGGTACAGCCACGGTGCGAAGACGTCGCGGGGAAGGTTCGGAAACAGCCCGGTCGTCAGCCGCGAGAATGCGGAAAAATCGTATGCGTGCGAGGGCGTGCCGTGCAGCATCACGTACGACGCGGACCAGAACACCGAGAAGTCCGCCCCCGGGCGGGGTATGACGCCGCCGCTGCCGGACGCGTGACGAACGACCGCGATCCAGATCGCAATGAACAGCGCGTACGACACCAGCATCAGCGCGCTGTACAGGACGACGCGTCGCGACGTGAGCCACGCGGCGACGGGCCGCGCCGTCGGCCGTGTCGATTGCCGGAGGATATCCAATTCACGTGGCCCGGGCTTACTTGAACGACGCCTTGCGAGCGGCGATGCCCGCGGCCGCCGGCGTCGCGCCCCGGCGACGTGCCGGGTGCGTGCGCTTGAGCGGGAACTGCAGCAGCTTCGATGCCGGTCGCGCGGCCGCATCGCGCTCGGCGCGGTAGCGCCGCCGCACGAGATAGACGGGGCGTTGCTTGGACTCGTGATAGATGCGGCCGAGATATTCGCCGATCACGCCGATGCCGATCAGCTGGATGCCGCCGACGAACAGCACGACGGAAATCAGCGACGGGTAGCCGTGCACCGGATTGCCGTACAGCAGCGTGCGCATCACGATGTACGCGCCGTAGACGAACGACAGCGCGGCGAACGCGAGGCCGACGTAGGTCCACACGCGCAGCGGCACCGTGCTGAAGCTCGTGATGCCCTCGAGCGCGAAATTCCAGCGCCGCCAGCCGGAGAATTTCGAGCGGCCGCCGCTGCGCGGCGCACGCGTGTATTCGACGATTTCGGTACGAAAGCCGACCCACGCGAAGAGCCCCTTCATGAAGCGCCGCCGCTCGGGCAGCGCGCGCAGCGCGTCGACGACTTCGCGGTCCATCAGCCGGAAATCGCCGACGTTCTCGGGCATCTCGACTTCGGAGAGCCGGTTGTGCACGCGGTAGTAGAGCGAGGCCGCCACGCGTTGCATCAGCGGATCGCACATCCGGTCGGTGCGCTTCGCGGCGACGACCTCGGCGCCCGCGCGCCAGCGTTCGAGCATCGCGGGAATCAGCGCGGGCGGGTCCTGCAGGTCGGCATCGATCAGGATCACGGCCGCGCCGGCCGCCTCGTCGATGCCGGCGGTGAGCGCCGCCTCCTTGCCGAAGCGGCGGGTGAGATCCACGACGTGCACGCGCGCGTCGCCGGCGGCGACCGAGAGCAGCCGGTCCAGCGTGCGATCGCGGCTGCCGTCGTTGACGCAGACGATCTCGAAGCGCACCGAGCCGACCGACTCCAGAACCGGCAGCGTTTCGGCAAAGAATGCGTCGATCGTTTCTTCTTCGTCGTGAAAAGGCACGATGAGCGATATCAGTGGCTTCCTGGCATGCGTCGACACGTTGCGGCCCCCGGAGAGATTCGGCCTGCGTTGCGCGGTAGGTTTCCGTTGTCGTTCGCCGGGCGGGCGTTACCCGATTCGGGGCGAAGGCGGTCCTGGCCAGCCTCCCCACCGTGGACGGGACGACATAGGGTTTAAGTATTGTACGAAGTATTCGGGATTCGACAAGGCGCGAATCGACGGCGAATCGTGCAGGGCGGGCCGGCTCGATCGGTTGACGATCTTCACCGGCCCGCGCGCGTCGAGCAACCGTACGTCACTCCACCGTCACCGATTTCGCCAGATTCCTCGGCTTGTCGATATCCGCGCCCCGCAAGCACGCCGCGTGATACGCGAGCAACTGCAACGGCACGACGTGCAGAATCGGCGACAACAGCCCGTAGTAGTCCGGCATCCGAAGTACCGACACGCCTTCGCCGTTGTCGATCCGCGTATCGGCATCCGCGAATACGTAGAGCTGCCCGCCGCGCGCCCGCACTTCCTGCATGTTCGACTTGAGCTTCTCGAGCAGCGCATCGTTCGGCGCGATCGTCGCGACGGGCATCGTATGCGTGACGAGCGCGAGCGGCCCGTGTTTCAGTTCGCCGGCCGGATACGCTTCCGCGTGGATATACGAGATCTCCTTCAGCTTCAACGCGCCTTCGAGCGCGATCGGGTAGTGCAGCCCGCGCCCGAGAAACAGCGCGTTTTCATGCTGCGAGAATTCCGCCGCCCAGCGCGCGATCTGCGGCTCCAGCCCGAGCACGTCCTCGAGCGCGCCGGGCAGGCGCCGCAACTGCATCGTATAGCGCGCGAGCTGCGCGTCGTCTACGTAGCCGCGCAGCCGCCCGAGCGTCACGGCGAGGATGAACAGCGCGACGAGCTGCGTCGTGAACGCCTTGGTCGACGCGACGCCGATCTCCGGGCCCGCTCGTGTCAGGAAGCGCAGGCTGGTCTGGCGCATCATCGCGCTGGTCGGCACGTTGCAGATCGCCAGCGTGTCGATGTGGCCGAGCGCCTGCGCGTACTTCAGCGCGGCGAGCGTGTCGGCGGTCTCGCCGGATTGCGACACGCTGACCACCAGCGTGTTCGGCGTCGCGAGCGCGTCGCTGTAGCGGTATTCGCTCGCGATCTCGACCTGCGCGGGGAGGCGCGCGATCGTCTCGAGCCAGCGGCGTGCGGTCAGGCCCGAGTAGTGGCTCGTGCCGCACGCGAGAATCAGCACGTTGTCGATCTGTTCGAACGCGCGCGCGGCGTCCGGGCCGAATACGGCGGGGTCGAACAGCCCGGCGTCGGGGATGGTCGCGGCCACGGCCTGCGGCTGCTCGAAGATTTCCTTCTGCATGAAGTGCCGGTACGGCCCGAGCTCGACCACGCCCTGCGTGGACGAAACGGTCTGGATCGCGCGTTCGATCGGCGCGCCGTTGCGATCGAGCACCCGTACGCCGCCCGGCGTCAGCTCGACGATGTCGCCTTCCTCGAGGAAGATGAAGCGGTCGGTGATGCCGGCGAGCGCGAGCGCGTCGGACGCGAGAAAGCATTCGCCGTCCTTCACGCCGACGACGAGCGGCGAGCCGGCCCGCGCGCCGATCAGCCGTTGCGGCTCGTGCTTGCTGAACACCGCGATCGCATACGCGCCGTGCAGTTGCGAGGTCGCGTCGCGCACGGCGGCGAGCAGGTCGCCGCGATACTTGCTGTGGATCAGGTGCGCGACCACCTCGGTGTCGGTCTGTCCGTCGAACTCGTAGTGTTCGTCGGCCAGTTGCCTGCGCAACGTTTCGTGGTTCTCGATGATGCCGTTGTGTACCAGCGCGATCTCGTCGCGCGAGAAGATCGGATGCGCGTTGCAGGTGGCCGGCGCGCCGTGCGTCGCCCAGCGCGTGTGCGCGATGCCGGTGCTGCCGGCCAGGCCGGCGCTGCGCACGTGGGCGTCGAGGTCGGCGACGCGCGACACGCTGCGCTCGCGGCGTGCCTGGCCGTTGACGACGGTCGCCACCCCGCATGAATCGTAGCCGCGATATTCAAGGCGGCGCAAACCTTCGATCAGAATCGGGACGATGTCCCGTTGCGCGACCGCGCCGACGATGCCACACATGACACGTCTCCTTCCCTGTAGATTCCCCCGGACCGTGCGCACGCGTGGATCAGCGTGACGCGGTCTCCGTTGTCGCCGCCGTCGTGAAGCCGCATTGAGCGGGCGCGACCGGGTCGGCCATCCGGCTTTCGAATGCCAGGTAAAGTGCTTCCTCCAGTACGTTCCAGTGTGCGCCGTGCCGGTACGGGCCCGATCGTGCATGCCAGCACGCGACCGTGTTCCTGTCGTTCATCTTGAGTGCGACCAGTGCGATCAAGCCCCATGGATAATCGGAGCCGGCGAGTTGCAGCCAGGTCTTGCCGTACTTCTGCATCCACTGCGCGTAGATCGTGTCGTTCGATTGTTCGGGAACCTGAATTCCGGATAGCAGCGGAAAAATCTGCGCGACTTTCGCGGGGTAGAACGTCGTGTCGCTGATGCGCTGCGTGCTCGCGCGAAAGCCGGACTGCGTGCCGCGCCAGAACACCTTCAGGATCGCGGACGCGAGCCGGTCGGCGCGCTGGCTCCACGGGCCGGCGTGCGTGGAGTCGGCATGCCGGACGTAGTACGCCGCGAGCGCCTGGAACGCGCTGTGTACCTCGACGTTGTCCATCAGCAGCGCGACGCGCAGCGTCGACGAGATCTGATAGACGCCCGTGGGCTTGGCGAGCAGCGTGTCCAGGTGCGCACTGGCGCGATTCAGGCTGAGCTCCCATGCGGCGGGCAGGCCGTCGGGCGGCGCGAAGCGGGCGAGCAGTTCGATCCAGGTCGCCATCATCGCGTCGTCGGCATCGGCTTCGGCGCATGCGCTGTACTGGCCGCTTTTCATGCAGTAGCGATCGAAGCCGCCGTCCGGACGCTGGCGCGGCAACAGCCACGCGATCCACGCGAGCGCGGCCTGATGGGCGTCGAGCCCGGCGTCGGCGGCGGCGAGCAGCGCCTTCGACGCGAAGTAAGGATCGATGCCGGCGCCGTTCAGGCGCACGGTGATCGCGCCGTCCGGGCGTTGGTAGAGTCCGTTGAGCTGGAGTTCGGCGGCGCTCGCGTGCAGCGCGACGCCGCACGCGGCGACACCGCAAGCGACGCACCACAGGCGGCATAGCCGGGCGATGGCCGTCACGCGTGCGCGTGCGGCCGGGAACAGCGCGGGCCGGTTCATGATGGGGGGCTCCTGCGCGGTGGTCCTGCGCAAATCCCGCCGGGCGCGGCGTTGGCCGCGTCGCGCGCCGGCGGGTATGTCGATGTCGCGGCTCAGTGCACCTTGGCGCTGGTGAACTTGAGACTGGTGCCGCTGTTCGCGGTCACGAGCCAGTACGTCGAGTCGGTGATGACGACGCTGCCGAAGCCTTGCGTGATGACCGGCAGTGCGAAGCCCTTCTTCGGCAGCAGCCACGTCATGTTCGCGAGACTGGTCGGGTGGCTGGCGGCGAACGCCCAGCCGCTGCCCGTGTCGGTGGCCGACCACGTGACGTTCAGGCGTGCACGATCGAAGGTCGTGATGTCACTCATCGTGTACCACTTGAACTGACCGAGCAGCTTCAGCGTATTGGCTTGCGAGAAGATCGCGGACAGCGTCGACGTATAGGACGACGCGCCGAGCGGGTGCGCATAGATCAGCCGGCTAGTGCGGTTCGCGACGACGAAGTTCATCAGCGATGCATACCAGTTGTTCACGTCGGCCGTCGGCACCGCGAACTGCTGGAACTCCTCGAAGGTCGCGTACTTGCCGAACGGCATCACCGGGTAAGCCCACAGGCCCGGGTTCAGCAGCGCGCCGTTGCGGTATGCGCGGGTCGGCGCCGAGCCGGTGTGCCCGGTGAAGTAGTAGCCGTTGAAGCCGTTGCTTTCGAGCCAGTTGACCGACCAGGTCGGCGTATTGCCTTCCGGCGCCGCGTACTCGACGTCCGGCTGGGCCGTCACGGCCTGAACGGCCTGGTGATTCATCACCAGGTACTGCGTGAACGTGCTCGCGTTCGTTTCGCTCGCATTCGCGCCCCAGTAGTCGTGAATCCAGCCGCCGTGGCTGCCGACGCGATGGCCCTTGCTCACGAAATACTTGAGGAGATTCTGCGCGGGCGGGTTGTTGGCGAGATTGAGGCCGCCACCGTCGCCGAACGCCGCTTCATCGGGGCCGGCCGTGACCACGAGCGAGAACGGCCCGTTGTTCCACACGCCGAGGCTCTTCAGGTAGAGCGCCGGCTGGAGCTGATCGCCCGCGCAGAAGTGCCAGTTGAATACGAGGCCGGCCATCGCTTTCGGCAGCGGCGACAGCGACGGCAGGTTCAGCATTTGCGTGCCGAAATAATGCAGGTAGCCGTGGATCAGCATGCCGTCGGTCTGGCCGTCGAGGTACGCGAGCGGCAGGTTGACGAACAGCACGCCGCCGTTGCCGTACGTGTTGTAGCCGGATACCAGCCCGAAGGTCGGCGAGGTCAGGATGGTCGTGCCGGTATACGTGCCCTGCGTGACGAAGCTCGGATAGGTGAGGAAGCCGTACACGTAGCCGGAGATGCCTTCGAGCGTGTCGGTGGTGGTGGCCAGTGTCGATGCGAGCGTGTTGGCCGTGTTGCCGGTCGACGTGCTCAGCAGCGAATTGGCGGTATACGTCGTGGTCTTCTTCAGCTTGCCGGTCACGGTGCCGGTCAGCTTGGGGGCCGTCTGGTTCAGCATGCCGCTGCCCTTGGATGGCGTCGTGTACTGGAACCATGCGCCATGGTTGTAGTTGGCGAGCCCACCGGGGTTCGACCGGCTGGCGGTCAGGAACTGTGCCGTGCCCGACGTCGAATTCGTCGACGTACCCGACGTACCCGACGTGCTCGTCGATGCGAGCGCACTCGCGGTCGTGGTGCTCGACGAAGCCGTGGTCCACGGCATCGACTTGCCGGGAGGCACCTGAAGCGTGCGCAGCCAGCTGCTCATGCCGGTCACGTTGCCGAGGCCGATCATGTTGCCGCCGTATTGGTCATACAGCACGTAGTCCACGCCCACCATGCTGCTGAAGCGCGATTTCGGGCTGACGTAGAAGCCGGCCGAATTCAGCACGCCGAAATCGTAGACGAGCATCACCTTGCCGCCGTTCAGCGCATAGTTCTGGATCGCCGTTACCAGCGAGTCGGCCGCGGTCGTATGTACCTGATCGGGCAGGATCAGGCCTGGATACTGCGACAGCGACGCGCCGGCCGCCATGAACTGGCTGTCGGTCATCACCTTGATCTGCAGCCCTTCCTCCTGCGCACTGTCGAGCCATGCGGATACGCGCGGATCGGGCAGCGTCAGCGTGTCGGGCACCAACAGCAGAAGCTGGTTGGTGGCCGCCTGAGCGCCGCCCGGACTGAATGCGAACGCGAGCGCGAACAGCGCGAACAGGATCCGCAAGAACTTGCCTGACTTTGCCAACATGGTGTGCTCCTCGCTCAAGGAATGGGGGCGTGCGGCAGCGTGATCCGCGTGCCGCCAGGTCGACCAATCCAGCCCCGTAGGTGTGTGCGGCTGTCCGGTTCGTCGGGTATCGAGCTGTGCGTGTCGACGGCAGCCGGTCGCGCACATGCGTCGGTGCGCGGCGCTGCCTTCGCCGACGAGAGGACTCGATGCGACGCATTGAAAGAAGCGAACAACGTGCCATTGGCGCAGGAGGCCCGGTCCTGCTGGCTTCCTGCGACGCACGTCGCGCGGCGCGGTCGCAAACGCGGCGGATTCGTTTCATCGCTGATACGGCGCGTTTGACGGCGCTATCAGCAGACGGAATCGCGATCGCGCGTCAGTGCGCCGGGCCAGCTCGCGCAGTAGGTATAGAGCGTGACGAGCAGCCCGATCAGCAGCGGCCCGCCGAGCAGGAAATAGCAGAACGGCAGAAACAGCAGCGAGCCGTGATGGATGATCGTCGCATGCAGCAGCATCACGAACGGCAGCGCGACCACGAAGTAGCCGAGCACCAGCAGCGATGCGGCGGCCTTTTGCAGCAGCGAGAAATCGAGCGGGTAGTACAGCGCGGCCATCACCAGCGGGATCAGCGCGATCGCCGCGCCGTGCAGCACGAACATGTCGCGCAGATGCAGTTGCGGGACATACGGGAACGTGCCCGGCGCGAGCCAGAAGTACGCGCAAATCAGCAACTGGGTGAAGCTCGCGATACGTAACAGATATGCAACAGGCAGCCAGTTCGCGCGCCGGATGAACGATGCGGCGAAACCGATCGCACAGAGCGCGGCGGTGGCGGCCAGCAGCATGCCACCCGGCAGGCGGGCCGCGACGTCGATCGACAGCAGCGGCACGCGGGGCGCGTCGGGCGGATAACCGATCACGATCACGTGAAGCGCCGGATCGATCTCGCGCGCGCCCCACGCCATGACCGCGCGCCAGTAGCGCCACGCCAGCGGCAATCCGAACCACAGCGACGCGTACAGCGCGGGCGTCAGCAACGCGATCGACCACAGCCAGCGCTGCGGATGCGCGTGGATGCGCAGCGAACGATCGACGGGAGGACGGACGGGATGCGTGTGCACGGCGTCCGCCCGCCTACCAGCGATAGAACACGCTGAGCTCGCCGCCGATCCGCGAGTAGTACGGGTTGTGGTAATAGGCGAATTCGAGCTGCGTTCCCCACTTGCGCGTGAACCAGTAGCGCCATTTCGCGGTGATCTCGTGGCTGCGGAAATCCGCGATCTGCGTGCCCGAGCCGGTGACCTGATACGCCTCGCGGCCGACCCCGCCGCGCAGCACGATCACGCTCTTGCCGGCTTCGCCGTAGGTGACGGCGCCGTAGTAGCCGGGCGCCTTCACCGATCCGGGCGAATCGACCGTATAGTTCGCGCCCGCCTCGAAAATCCACTTCGGCAATGCGTACCAGATCACGCCGGCGTGATAGAGCTGATCGCGGTGTCCGCTGCGGTTCCATGCGTAGCCGGCGCCGAGCGATACGACCAGCGAACGATCGGGCAACAGCTTGCGGTTGATCGACGCGTCGATGCGCGCACTCGGCAGGATCGTGCCCGACGTGGTGCCCGAAAAGCCGATCCCGCCGAACCAGTCCGGCCCGAGATCCTGCACGTAGGTGAGCGCGCCGAGCTGCGTGTTCTCGCCGAAGCGGTGCAGTTGCGCCAGTTCGCCGAGGATGGTGCGGCCGCCATCCTGATAGACGCCGCGCAGGTGGACGCCGTACCAGTCGCCGTAGCCGTGTGTCAGGTGCGCGCTCGAATAGCCGAGCGTCAGTTCGGTATGCGTTTCCCGCGGCGCCTGCACATGCGCGACGACGGCATCGGGCAGCGGCGGCCGGTTCGTATCCTCGGGCGTGAATTCGGCGAGCGGCACGCCGTCCGGCAGGCCTTCCGCGTCCACACGCACGAACATCGACTCGTCGCGCATGCGTGGGGTGATGACGGTCGCGGGGGCCGGAGGCTGCACGGCGGCGGCATCGTCCGGCTGCTCCGCCAGCGCCGCGGGCGCGCCGAAGGCGACGCCGCACAGCATCGCGAGGGTGGCAACCGGTACGCGCGGGCCGCGATGGCTGGGGCGATCAGACATGAGGCGCTCCTTGACGGAATGTATGGAACCAGCCGCTGCGCCACGCGACGAGGTCACCATGCACGCAGGCATGATTGACGATCGACACGTCGCGCGCGCACGCGCTGACCGGATGACCGGCGACACCGATGCGCGCGCCCGTGAGCCGCAGCAGGCCGCCGGCCGACACGACGCCGTCGATGCAGCTCGCGCTGGCGAGCAACACGTCGTCGCGCGCGAATACCGCGCCGTGCAGCAACGCGTGACGTTCGAGCTCGACGCGATGCGCCTTGACGCTGCCGCGCAGCACGCAGCCTTCGCCGAGGACGAGCGTCCCGTCGACGATCAGGTTGCCTTGCACGACCGTATGCGCGGGCAGGCGAACGTCGCACGGCAGCAGGTAACGACCGTGCAGGAAGCGATGCGGCAGCGACGCGAAGTGGCGGGTGAGCGAGATCGCGCGGCGCGGAGCGGCCGCCGTGTCCGCGGGCCGCGCGCCCGGCGCCGCGCCGAAGACGATCGGCTCGCCATACAGGCACGCGAAGCCGCCGGCGCCGCGCAGGCGCACCGTGCCGCCGACCACGACGCCGCGCAGCACCGCGCCGTCGACGTCCACCAGCGGCGCATGCGCGAGCGTGCCGATCGTCGCGCCGGCGTGGATGTCGATGCGCTCGTCGGCGAATGCGTACGCGGCCCGCGCGCCGTCGTCGAGCGTGATCGTGCGATCGGCGTGGAGCACGTCGTCGCGATGCGCGTCGCGTGCGACGTGGATCGCGTCCGCGTGCTGCACGGCCAGCCCGAGCGCTTGCCACGGTGGGGCGAAGGACGCATCCGCCGGCGGCGCGCCGGCCGCGTGCGCGCGCAGCGCGTCGTGCCAGCGCGCGGCGAGCAGCGCCTGATCGACGAACGGCCCGTCGCCGATCGGCAGCGCCGCGACGTCGCTGCGCCGGATCAGTTCATGCAGCAGCGGCAGGAACGGCAGGGTGAGCACGCCGGCCACCGGCACCATCACGTTGAAGGTCGTCATCGCTCATCGCTCCGGTTTCAGTTGCCGGCGAAAACGCTCGGTCTTGTCCCATTTCAGTTCGCGGCGCAACGCGGCGTCGAGCAGGAGCCCCCAGAGCGCGGAGACGACCGCCGCAATCGTCACGCAAAAGCCGACGACGTTGACCGGCACGAGCCGCAGGCGCGTCGCGCGGCCGTCGAGCCGCGCGGCGACGACGATCTCGAAGAACACGCCGAAGTTGCCGAAGGTGCTGAACGAGAACAGCGCGAACAGCGACAGCAGCAAACCGAGCGCGGTCGAGTTGACGCCGTTGAACAGGTAGAGCGCGAGCGCGGCGCTCCAGGCGATCGCGAGCAGCGCGGGCATCGCGAATACGCCGAGCAGCAGCGCGCCGTCGAGCCGGCAGCGCCGCGAAATCAGCGGATTGCGCAGCACCGGCAGCAGATAGCGCAGCATCGTCTGGTTGTG
Source organism: Burkholderia sp. AU32262 (assembly GCF_020419985.1). Taxonomy (NCBI): domain Bacteria; kingdom Pseudomonadati; phylum Pseudomonadota; class Betaproteobacteria; order Burkholderiales; family Burkholderiaceae; genus Burkholderia; species Burkholderia sp. AU32262. Next base: position 59,992 of record NZ_JAIZRS010000024.1, on the reverse strand, counting down.
GCCCTTCGCCCAGCGCGTCAGTTGCCGGGCGCGGACGGCCCAGCGCTCCGGCACTTCCTCGTAGCATTCGGCGTGGTTCAGATAGACCGTTCGCCAGTCGCTGAGCAGCAGGCGGTAGGTCATGTCGGTGTCTTCGGCGAGCGTGTCGTCGCACCAGCCGCCCACGGCGTCGAGCGCGCTCTTGCGGATGCCGCCGACCGTGCCGCCATACTGCGGCACCAGGTCGAGATTGTTGCGGGCTTGCTGGTTGACCTGGTAGCCGCCCGCGCGCTCGAGATCGAGCAGCCGCGCGAGCAGGTTGCTGTCGGCGTTCTGCGGCACGACGCGACCCATCACCGCGCCGACTTCCGGGTCGAAGAACGGCGCGACGAGCTCCTTCAGCAGCCCGGGGCGCGGCAGGTAGTCGGCGTCGAATACCACCATGATGTCGCCGCGGATGAAGCGCAGCGCATCCTTCAGCGCGGCCGCCTTGCCCGGCTTGCCGGTCTCGCGGTGAAACGGCTGGATCAGCTCGGGCGCGAGCGCCCGGACTTCCTCGATCAGCGCGCGCGTGTTGTCGGTCGAGCGGTCGTTGACCGGAATGATCGTCAGCCGGTCGCGCGGGTAGGTCGTGGCCAGCAGCGCCATCAGGCAATCGACGATGACGGTTTCCTCGTTGTGGGCGGCGACGAAGACCGTGAGCCTCGGCCAGTCGCCGTGGGTCATCGTCCGGTAGGGCGCATGCTGCGGCTTGAACAGGCGATCGATGCTGAATACGTAGTGCCGTGCGGCATACGCGCACGTCAGCAGCGTGAACAGCCACAGGTAGGCCACGCACGGCATCAGCAGCAACTCGGGATCGAACGTGAGGTCCGGCGGGGTGGCGGGCGGCGGCGCGAGCGACGCATCCGGATCGGGCGACGCCTGCGCGGAGCGGGACAGCGTCACGCTGTCGAGCGCGGCGCGCTCCACCGCGATCGCGATGTGTGCGGCGTTCGCGGCGTTCACAGCCGGCGCGCCGAACCGGGCGGGTTCGGCAATTGCCTGCGATACGGTGTCGGTATCGCGCACGATCAGCGAGCAGGCAAGCACGATCAGCAGCAGGATGCCTTGCTCGCAGAGTGACGCCGTGCGCGTTTTCTTCATGTCCTGGTCCCCGGTCCCGCAACGACGACCGCGAGCGCCGAAGCGCTGCGTGGATCGCGCGGATGTCAATGGAAAGCGGTGGCGCGTCCGTCGCGCAGGGGCCGTGGTCGGGTGCCCCGGACGGACGCGTTGCGTCGCCTCCCGGCTTCGTTGCCTTGGCGTCCCCGTCCGTCTGCTGCCGTGCGAGTGCTTCGGGACACCTGTCCGACATCAAGCAAGGCGTGAGCCATCTGCCCGGATGCCCCGTGCGGCAAGGCGCCGTGCCCGGGAAGCGAATCCGGGACGCGCGTGGGCGGCGCGTTTTGATTCACTGACGAATCAGCGTGCGCGGATCGCATTCAGCCCGCGCGGCGCCGGCGGCAAGCGTTTCCCACTTCGCGTGGCGGCCGGTTCGTCCCGTCCGTTGGGGCGCTGGCGGGGAGCGGCTGCGCAGACGGACTGTCGTCTCTGATCCGTCGCGCGGGCGGCGGTATGGCGGTCGAAACGCGCGCCGGTTTCGCATGAGGAAAATGGAACGCACTCCGATCTATTTGCCGGATTCGGCGTCGCGTTACACATTCGCAACATTTCCCGCGCACCGATTCGTGTGACGCAAGCACCATCTTGCGCCGGAGAAATTCCGTACGCGCGACGGCGACCGACGGCCGCGCGCGCGCCACGCGCTGCACCGACGAAAGGGGCGAATCGAGACGACGCAACGCGCGTCGAAAGATGCGCGCGCTTCGATGCGTCACGCGTGACGACAGGCATGCGCGATTCGTCGGACGACGTCGTGTGACGGATCGCGCGCGCGTCCCGGTGTTTGTCGTTGTCGCGGGGGGGCGGCGATGCGGGCGCCCGTAGCAGTTGTGAAACATTCCGCAACGCGCCGCGTGCACACGATCGCCGTGAAACGAAGCGGGCCGGGATGCGGGCCGGCTGGTTTGAATATTGCTGTAGCAGGAGGACCTGACGCTCGACACGGCGAGGAGCTGCTCATGACGTGATGGATCCACCGCAACCGGCCGGTAGTACGACGATTCGCGCGGCCCGGACCGCGCGGACGAGGTGGCCGCTCGCCCCGCAGCACCACGGCATGTCGATCGCGCGCGAGTACGGGGTGCGCCGCCCGAATACATGCTTCGCGCCACGTGCAGGATCGCCACGCGCGAAGCGGCTAAACGAGGACAACGATGAAGAAGATCTTGCTTGTGTTCGGGACTCGGCCGGAGGCCATCAAGATGGCGCCGCTGGTGCGCGCGCTGAAGGCGCAGGCGGGTGTCGACGCCCGGGTATGCGTGACCGCGCAGCATCGGCAAATGCTCGACCAGGTGCTGACGCTGTTCGACATCAAGCCCGACTACGATCTCAACCTGATGCGGCAGGGCCAGACGCTGACCGACGTGACGACCGGCATTCTTCAGGCGATCGGCATGGTCTTCGACGAATTGCGTCCGGACGTCGTGCTGGTGCACGGCGATACGACGACCACGCTCGCGGTGAGCCTCGCGGCGTTCTATCGCTATCTGCCGGTCGGGCACGTGGAGGCCGGGCTGCGCAGCGGCGACATCTGGTCGCCGTGGCCGGAGGAACTGAATCGCCGCGTGACCGATGCGGTGTCGTCATGGCATTTCGCGCCGACCGGGCAGGCACGCGACAATCTGCTGAGCGAGGGCGTGCCGGGCGGGGCGGTCTCGCTGACCGGCAATACCGTGATCGACGCGTTGCACGAGGTCAAGCGCATGCTCGATCGCACCGCCGCGCTAACGGACCGGATCGCCGCGTACTTCCCGTTTCTCGAACCGTCGCGGCGCGTCGTGCTGATCACCGGCCATCGCCGCGAAAGTTTCGGCGAACCGTTCCGGAATTTCTGCGACGCGCTCTGCACGCTGGCGAAACGCTATCCGGATGCGCAGTTCGTCTATCCGCTGCACCTGAATCCGAACGTGCGGGAACCGGCGCGCGCGGCTCGGCGGCGTGCCCAACATCTACCTGATCGAGCCGCAGGAATATCTTTCGTTCGTATTCCTGATGTCGCGCGCGTATTTCATCATCACGGATTCGGGCGGCATTCAGGAAGAGGGGCCGGCGCTCGGCAAGCCGGTGCTCGTCACGCGCGAGACGACCGAACGGCCCGAGGCGATTCAGGCCGGCACCGCGCGGCTCGTCGGGACCGACCAGGACAGGATCGTGTGGGAGGCGTCGCGGCTGTTCGACAGCGAAAGCGCTTACGAGGAAATGTCGCGCGCGAGCAATCCGTATGGCGACGGCCATGCGAGCGAGCGGATCGTGCACGCGTTGATGCGTACGCCCGGCGTGCCCACGAAGACGACGAGTTTCGCGATGGGCGCCGCCGAAATGCCGTTCAACGCGCTCACGCTCGGGTTGCAGGCGTTGCGCTCGCCGTGAGGAAAACCATGCGGTAGCGCGTTTCGACGCGTTCGCGCGCATCCATCGAGCATCCGGTCCGGCCGCGAGGTCGGCCGGATGTTTGCACGTGTGCGCCCCGGCACGAATCGTCCCGTTGCATTCGCCAGTCGCGTCACCGACACGCCCCGTTCCCGGCCGTGTTTTCTTCCCGCTTGCCTAAAACTCCGAATCGCCCCGATCCGACGTCAAATCCGAAATGGTTCGATAATGCCGACGGCGATCCATGCGGACGAGCGGCCGGCCGGCGTTCGGTTGAAAGGTTGCACGGGCAACGGCCGACAGCATCGTTCGCGGCATCCGCCCGGCCGTGCCTGCACGGGCAACGGCCGACGAAACGGCGCCACGCCTGCCTGATCGTTCGGAATGTGCGCCGCGCCGTTCGAATCCCCACCCGATGCCTGCCCGGCCGGCATCGCAACCAGGAGGTGAACGATGATCACGCTGACCGTCAACGGTAGCGAGCAGCACTTCGACGGCAATCCCGACATGCCGTTGCTCTGGTATCTGCGCGATGTCCTCGGCCACACCGGCACCAAGTTCGGCTGCGGCATGGCGCTGTGCGGTGCGTGCACCGTCCATCTCGACGGCGTGGCGATCCGGTCTTGCATCACGCCGGTCGCGGCGGCTTCCGGCAAGCGCGTGACGACGATCGAGGGGCTGTCGACGGACCTCACGCACCCGCTGCAGCAGGCGTGGCAGGAGTTGAACGTCGCACAGTGCGGCTACTGTCAGTCCGGGCAGATCATGCAGGCCGCGTCGCTGCTGAAGACGAATCCGCATCCGAGCGACGCCGACATCGACGATGCGATGTCCGGCAACATCTGCCGCTGCGGCACCTATACGCGCATTCGCGCGGCGATCCGGCTGGCCGTGCGCCGCGGAGGTGCCGCATGAGCGCATCCGAATTCTCCGTCCACAACGAAAGCCGCCGCGCGCTGCTGCTCGGCTTCGCGTCAGGCGGGCTGCTGCTCGCGTTCGGCGTGCCGTCGCTCGCGCTGGCGGCCGCGCCCGTGCAGCCGCCCGTCAGCGCGAATCCGCGATACGGCGGCGCGGGCATGCCGCACGGCTTGCGCGACGATCCGAACCTGTTCGTTGCGATCGCAACGGACGGCACCGTCACGGTGACCTGCATCCGCTCCGAGATGGGGCAGGGCGTGCGCACGAGCGTCGCGCTCGTGGTGGCCGACGAGCTGGGCGCGGACTGGGCGCGCGTGAAGGTCGCGCAAGCGGTCGGCGACGAGGCGCGTTACGGCAACCAGAACACCGATGGGTCGCGCAGCTTGCGCCAGAGCTTCGCCGCGCTGCGCCGCGCGGGCGCGGCCGCGCGCACGATGCTCGCGCAGGCGGCCGCTGCGGAGTGGGGCGTCGACGTGCGCCAGGTCAAGGTGACGGTGCACGAGGTCGTCGACCCGAAGACCGGACGCACGCTCGGCTTCGGCGAGTTGGCGGCGAAGGCGGCCGCGCTGCCGGTGCCGGATACGACGACGCTCGCGTTGAAGGCGCCGGCCGAATTCCGCTATATCGGCAAGGGCAGGACGGCGCTGATCGACGGACGCGACATCGTCGGCGGCCGGGCACAGTACGGGATCGATACGCGGCTCGACGGCATGCTGTATGCGGTCGTCGCGCGACCGCCGGCCTACGGCGACACGGTCGCGTCGTTCGATGCGTCGGCCGCCGAGAAGCTGCCGGGCGTCGTCAAGGTCGTGCAACTGGCGTCGACGCCGCTGCCGTCCGGCTTCCAGCCGCTCGGCGGCGTGGCCGTCGTCGCGCGCGATACGTGGACGGCCATCCAGGCACGCGCGCAGTTGAAGATCGACTGGAAGCGCGGGCCGCATGCGGGCTACGACTCGGCCGCCTATCGCAAGACGCTCGAAGCGGCCGCCGCGCAGCCGGGCGACGCGATCCGCAACGACGGCGACGCGGCGGCCGCGCTCGCCGGCGCCGCGAAACGCGTGCGTGCGACGTACTACGTCCCGCATCTCGCGCACGCGACGATGGAGCCGCCCGCGGCCGTCGCGCGCGTGGCCGACGGCCGTTGCGAAGTGTGGACCTGCACGCAGGCGCCGCAGACCACGCGCGACGAGATCGCGAAGGCGCTCGGCTTGCCGACCGAGCGCGTGACGGTCAACGTGACGCTGCTCGGCGGCGGCTTCGGGCGCAAGTCGAAGCCCGATTACGTGGTGGAAGCCGCGCTGCTGTCGAAGTCGGTCGGCGCGCCCGTGAAGCTGACCTTCACGCGCGAGGACGACATCGCGCACGACTACTTCCACGCGGTGTCGCTCGAGGCGTTCGACGGCGGGATCGATGCGTCGGGGAAGGTCGTCGCGTGGCAGCATCGCACGGTCGCGCCGTCGATCCAGTCGACGTTCCGGGCCGGCGTCGTGCACGAGCAGCCGGGCGAACTCGCGCAGGGCATCGCGGATCTGCCGTTCGCGATTCCGAACGTGCGGATCGAGAATCCGGCCGCCGAAGCGCACACGCGGATCGGCTGGTTCCGTTCGGTGTACAACATCCCGCATGCGTTCGGCATCCAGAGTTTCGTGTCGGAGCTCGCGCATGCGGCCGGCCGCGATCCGAAGGATTTCCTGCTCGAACTGATCGGGCCCGCGCGGCGTTTCGAACCGCACATCACGGTGAAGAACGTGAACTACGGCGAGGATCCCGCGCTGTATCCGGTCGATACGGGGCGGCTGCGGCGCGTGGTCGAGACGGTCGCGCGCGAAGCCGGCTGGGGCCGCAAGCTGCCGAAGGGGCACGGGCTCGGGATCGCCGCGCATCGCAGCTTCGTGTCGTACACGGCCGCCGTGTGCGAGGTTCAGGTCGGCGCGGACGGCGGGATCTCGGTGCCGCGCGTCGACATCGCGATCGACTGCGGGCCGCAGGTCAATCCGGAGCGCGTGCGCTCGCAGCTCGAGGGCGCGGTGGTGATGGGGCTCGGCATCGCGCTGCACGGGGAGATCACGTTCAAGGACGGCCATCCGGAGCAGAGCAACTTCAACGGCTTCCAGGTGCTGAGGATGAACGAGGCGCCGCGCGAGATCCGCGTGCATCTCGTCGCGCCGGACGACTACTCGACGCCGCTCGGCGGCGTCGGCGAACCGGGCCTGCCGCCCGTCGCGCCGGCGCTGACCAACGCGATCTTCGCGGCGACCGGCACGCGTATCCGCAGCCTGCCGGTTGCCGATCAGCTCGCGAAACCGCGGGCGGGTTGACGCAACGACCGTTCGTGGCGGCGCCGCCGGGCCGCATCGCGCGGCCCGGCCCACCTCCCGGTGCGCGGACTCGCATGTGCGTCGTTGTCGGTTGCGAACGACCGTGCTAAATTTCCGCCAGCCGGAATGCTGACGATCGTGCCGATGCCGAAGGCCATCGTGCGTTCGTCGCGAACCGGCCGAGCGGGCGGATCCCGCGGACCATACCGATGCCCGGCCACGCCGCGCAAGGAGAGAGAAGCGCATGAAAGCCCTGTTGTGTACCGCATTCGGCCCGATCGACCGCTTGCGCATCGAGGACGTCGCGATTCCCGAACCGGCTGCCGGGCAGGTCCGGATCCAGGTGAAGGCGGCGTCGCTCAATTTTCCCGACGCGCTGATCGTCCAGGGGCTCTATCAGGTGAAACCGGCGTTGCCGTTTTCGCCGGGCGCCGAGTTTGCCGGCGTGATCGACGCGGTCGGCGAGGGCGTCACCGCATGGCGGCCCGGCGATTCCGTGATGGCGTTTACCGGGCACGGCGGGTTCGCGCAGCAGTGCGTGGCCGATGCGCACCAGCTCGCCGCGTTGCCGCCGGGCATGACGTTCGAGCAGGGCGCGGCGCTCGTGCTCGCGTACGGTACGTCGCTGCACGCGTTGCAGCAGCGTGCGCGGTTGCAGGCGGGCGAGACGCTGCTCGTGCTGGGTGCGGCCGGCGGCGTCGGGCTCGCCGCGATCGAGATCGCGAAAGCGCTCGGTGCGCGCGTGATCGCGGCGGCGTCGAGCGCGGACAAGCTCGCGCTGTGCCGCGAAGCGGGCGCCGACGAAACGATCGACTATGCGACCGAGGATCTGCGCCGCCGCGTGGACGAACTGACCGGCGGGCGCGGGGCCGACGTCGTCTACGATCCGGTGGGCGGCGCATGCAGCGAAGCGGCGCTGCGTGCGACCGCGTGGCGCGGCCGGTTTCTCGTGGTCGGCTTCGCGGCCGGCGAGATTCCGAAGATCGCGCTGAACCTCGCGCTGCTGAAGGAGCGCGACATTCTCGGCGTGTTCTGGGGCGATGCGGTGCGGCGCGATCCGGCGCAGCATGCCGCGAACATGCGGCTGCTCGCCGAATGGTTCGCGGCCGGCAAGGTGCGGCCCGCGATCACCGAGCGCGTGTCGCTGGACGGTGCGGCCGACGCGATCGCGCGGATGGCGAACCGGCAGGTGAAGGGCAAGGTGGTGATTTTCCCGGACGCGTGATCCGGTTTCGCCGCGCGGCGATTCAACGCGGGCCGCGCGGCGGGTTCTTCATGACGACGGGCGCGGGGCGAGCGTTGTAAAGGCATCCTCGCCATGTAGTCAGACGCACGATGTCGAGCGGCGGTGAAGCGAACCGCCGCGCCGCGGCGTCAATCCTTCGGCAGACGCAGCGTATCGAGCGCGTGCTGCGAAAACTCGACCCAGAACCGCTCGTTCGCGATGCCGGCCTGCAGCACCAGATGCTGCAGGCGCTTCGTGCGTGACTCGCCGGCCGCCGGGGCGCCGGCCGCCGGATCGCCGGCCGCCGGATCGCCGGCCGCCAAAAAATCACGCGCCTCGATTTGCAGATACAGGTCGAGCTTTTCCTGATGCAGCGCGATGCGCCGCCGGATCTCGTCCTCGAGGCCGGCCGGCCCGAGCACGGCTTCCGCGCGCAGGCGCACCATCAACGCTTCGCGCAACGGCGTCGGATCTTCCGGTTCGGCGATCCAGCGGCGCAATTCCTTCTTGCCGGCCGGCAGGATCTGGTACGCGCGCTTGCGGCCGCGACCGGATTCGGCCGGCAGCGATTCGATCCAGCCCGCTTCCTCGAGACGCCCGAGTTCGCGATAGATCTGCTGATGCGTCGCCTGCCAGAAGTAGCCGATCGAGCGATCGAAACGATCGGCGAGCTCGGACCCCGAACCGGGACGTTCGGCGAGGGCGGTGAGAAGCGCGTGAGGCAGGGACATGTCGGATCGAAGGAGGCTGCGCAATGGCCTGCATCTTGCCATATCGGGGCCACGGCACAAACGACGGGATCCTGTTTATGCAACATGTTGCATAAACGAGGGCGGCGAGCTACCATCCGTGCAACTTGTTGCATAAAAATTGGAGACGCTCCCGATGACCTCCCGTTATCCGCATTTGACGACCCCGCTCGAACTCGGCTTCACGTCGCTCAGGAACCGCGTGCTGATGGGGTCGATGCACGTCGGCCTCGAGGAGGCGCCGAACGGCTTCGAGCGGATGGCGGCGTTCTATGCGGAGCGCGCACGGGGCGAGGCCGGGCTGATCGTCACGGGCGGCTTCGCGCCGAACGAGCGTGGCCGCCCGGCGCCCGGCGGCGCGATGCTGACGACCGAAGCGGACGCCGAACGCCATCGTGTCGTGACGCGCGCGGTGCACGCGGAAGGCGGCAGGATCGCGTTGCAGATCCTGCATTTCGGGCGCTATGCGTATCACCCGGCGCTCGCGGCGCCCAGCGCGCTGAAGGCGCCGATCAACCGGTTCACGCCGCATGCGCTGACGAGCGACGAGGTCGACGAGACGATCGCCGATTTCGTGCGATGCGCGGCGCTCGCGCAGCATGCGGGCTACGACGGCGTCGAGATCATGGGCTCCGAGGGCTACCTGATCAACGAATTCATCGCCGCGCGCACGAACCATCGCGACGATGCGTGGGGCGGTGCGTACGACAACCGCATCCGCTTCGCGGTCGAGATCGTGCGGCGCGTGCGCGAGCGCGTCGGCGCGAACTTCATCGTCATCTACCGGCTGTCGATGCTCGATCTCGTCGAAGGCGGCTCGACGCTCGACGAGGTGATCCGGCTCGCGCGGGCGATCGAGGCGGCCGGCGCGACGATCCTCAACACCGGTATCGGCTGGCACGAGGCGCGCATTCCGACCATCGCGACCAAGGTGCCGCGCGCCGCGTATGCGTGGGTGACGCGGCAACTGATGGGCAAGGTCGGCATTCCGCTCGTCGCGACCAACCGGATCAACACGCCGGAAGTCGCCGAGCAACTGCTCGCCGACGGCTATTGCGACATGGTGTCGATGGCGCGGCCGTTCCTCGCCGATGCCGAATTCGTCCGCAAGGCGCGGGAAGGGCGCGCGGACGAAATCAACACGTGCATCGGCTGCAACCAGGCGTGTCTCGACCATACGTTCAGCGGCAGGATCACGTCGTGCCTCGTGAACCCGCGTGCGTGCCATGAAACCGAGCTCGTGATTCGTCCCGCGCCGCGGCGCAAGCGGATCGCGGTGGTCGGCGCGGGGCCGGCGGGCCTCGGCTTCGCGGTCACGGCGGCCGAGCGCGGTCACGCGGTCACGCTGTACGAGGCCGGCGCCGAGATCGGCGGCCAGTTCAACCTCGCGAAGAAGGTGCCCGGCAAGGAAGAGTTCAACGAGACGCTGCGCTACTTCCGCCGGCAGATCGAGCTGCGCGGCATCACGCTGCACGTCAATACGCGTGCGAGCGCCGAGATGCTGTTGCAACGCGAATTCGACGAAGTGGTGATCGCGACGGGCATCGTGCCGCGTACACCGCCGATCGAAGGCATCGACCATCCGAAGGCGCTCGGCTATCTCGACGTGCTGCGCGACGGCAACGCCGTCGGCCGCAGCGTCGCGATCGTCGGCGCGGGCGGCATCGGCTTCGACGTCGCCGAATATCTCGTTCATCGCGACGGCGGCGAGCGCGTCGATGCCGACCGTTTCTTCAGCGAATGGGGTGTCGACAGTACGTATGCGACAGCGGGCGGGCTCGGCGCCGCGCGGCCCGAACCGGCGGCGCGGCACGTGCATCTGCTGCAGCGCAAGGCGTCGAAAGTCGGCGACGGGCTCGGCAAGACCACCGGATGGATTCACCGCGCGGCGCTGAAGGCGCGCGGCGTCGGGATGTCGTCGGCGGTCACGTACCGGCGCATCGACGACGACGGTTTCCACGTGACGATCGACGGCGTCGAGCAGACGCTGCCGGTGGACAACGTCGTGATCTGCGCGGGGCAGGAGTCGTCGCGCGAGCTGGCGGAGCAACTGCAAGCCGCCGGATGCCGCGTGCATCTGATCGGCGGCGCATACGAGGCCGCCGAACTCGATGCGAAGCGCGCGATTCACCAGGGCACGACGCTGGCCGCGACGCTTTGATACCGACTCGTTTCCATTCGATCCAACAACGTTACTGGAGACCGCGATGACGCACTCACTGCTGAATGTTCATCCCGCCGTCGCGAAATCGCTCGACGCGTGGCACGCGATGGTCGAGCGCAGGGATTTCGGCGCGCTGGAATCGATCGTCCATCCGGACGCCGTGTTCCGTTCGCCGATGGCGTTCAAGCCGTACGGGCCGGCGCCCGCGCTGCTGATGGCGCTGCGCACGGTGATCACGATCCTCGAGAATTTCACGTATCACCGCCAGTTCGCGACCGACGACGGCAAGAGCGTCGTGCTGGAGTTCGACGCGACCGTCGGCGACAAGGCGCTGAAGGGGATCGACATGATCCGCTTCGACGACGAAGGGCGAATCGTCGAATTCGAGGTGATGATCCGGCCGTTCAATGCGCTGCAGGCGCTCGGCGCGGAAATGGGTGCACGGCTCGGGCAGCTGTTGCCGGCGTTCAAGACCGGCGGGTGAGCGGGAACACGCGCTAGCGTGCAACCGGCTTGCGGCCGCGTTGCCGGCCCCGCGCGAGGTCGGGCGCAGCCTCGACGACGCGCACGGCAAGCGCGTACGTGTGCGGGTGCACGCGTTCACGGCACGCAACCGGCCGCAGGCCGACAAGCCGCGGATGCAGTTCGGTTTCCCGCCGCAGACGCGCGGAGCGGCAACCCAAGCTGTCAAAATCCTGACGAATCAAGTTGATATATTGTATCATCCGAGGTTTTCGTCGCCGGCCGGGCGGGCTGCCCGGGCCGCTCGCGTGCGACGACATCCTGCGAAGATCGATACGACGTGACGAGAATCGGACACACCCCGGCGCGCGGGGCGCGGCGCCACGCCGCGCCGCGCCGGAACGCGAGCGCCTGGCGCACGCGCGCGGCACGCGGTTGCACGACCTTGGTCGGCTGCGCGATCGCGACCACCGGCGCGCTGGCCGCCGAAGCCGCCGCATCGGCGCCGGACGACCGGCACGCGCTGCCGGCGATCCGCGTCACGGCTTCGTCCGCACCGGCCGACCCGCTGACGCAACCGCTCGAAACGGGCTCGCGGCTCGGGCTCGCGAGCCTCGACACGCCCGCGAGCGTCGAAACCGTCACGGCCGATACGATCGAAGCACGCGGCGACCGCACCGTGCTCGACGCGGTCACGCGCACGGCCGGCTTTGCGAGCGCGATTGCACCGGGCACCGGTGGCACCGCATCGAGCGTGCGCGGCTTCAGCGGGCAGGAGTCGGTGATGATGTTGCTCGACGGCGTGCGGCTGATGCCGGCGGCCGGCACGATCACGTTTCCGTTCGACACGTGGTCGGTCGCGCGCATCGAGGTGCTGCGCGGGCCGGCATCGGTGCTGTACGGCGAAGGGGCGATCGGCGGGGTCGTGAACGTGGTGCCGAAGCGGCCTCGGCGCACGCGCGAGACGACGCTGCAGGCCGGCGTCGGCCCCGACGGCGCGAAGCGCTTCGCGTTCGATACGACGGGCGCGCTCGGCCCGCGGCTGTCGTACCGCTTCTACGCGAGCGATGCGCGCGCGAACGGTCTCGCCGAGCGGGCCGATACGCATACGACGGCCATCGGCGGCGCGCTGACAGTCGACGTGAGCCCCCGGCTCACGCTGACGCTCGACTACGACTACGGGCGCCAGATGCCCGCGACGTACTATGGCGTGCCCGCGCCGAACGGCGTGCTCGATCCGTCGCTGCGCAAGCTGAACTACACGGTCGGTGACGCGACGATTTCGTACTACGACCAGTGGACGCGCCTGTCGGCCAGCTACCGGCCCGCGGCCGGCGTGACGATCGACAACCAGCTCTACTACCTGACCTCGAACCGCCACTGGCGCAATGCCGAATCGTATGTGCTGGATCGCGCGACGGGACGTGTCACGCGCGGCGACTATCTCGACATCGGCCACCATCAGCGACAGATCGGCGACCGGCTGAGCGCGCGCTTCGACGGCATGCTGTTCGGTCGCGCGAACCGTTTCGTCGTCGGCACGGAATTCAGCCAGACCACGTTCAGCGGCATCAACAATTCGCCGTACGGCGGCGAAACGACGGTACCGGCGCACGGCTTCGATCCCGGCGTATTCACGAGCCCGGACCCGACTGTGCCGCAGTTCAGCACGCGCGCGCGGCAGGCGGCGGTATTCGCGGAGAACCGGCTCGAGGTGCTGCCGCGGCTCGCGTGGGTGAGCGGCCTGCGCTACGACCACATCGCGTTCAGCCGCGAGCAGGCGGCGACCGGCGCGGGCTTCGACAAGCGATTCGCGAACGTCGGCTGGCGCACCGGTTTCGTGTTCGACATCGCACCGACGTTCAGCGCGTATGCGCAGTACACGACGGGCGCGGAGGGCGTCGGCTCGCTGTTGACGCTGTCGGCGTCGCAGGCGGGCTACCGGCTCGCGACCGGCGAACAGTGGGAAGCCGGCCTCAAGCAGACGCTGCTCGACGGTCGCGCGTACTGGACGTTCGCCGTGTACGACATCGCGAAGCGCAACCTGCTCAGCACCGATCCGTTCAATCCGGCGCTGCGCCAGCAGGTTGGCCGGCAATCGTCGCGCGGCGTCGAGCTGACGGGCGGCGCGCGGCTGCCGCACGGCTGGACGGTCGATGCGAACGTCGCGCTGCTGCGTGCGCGCTACGACGCATTCAACCAGACGGCCGGCGGCGCGACGGTGTCGCGGGCCGGCAACGTGCCGTCCGGCGTGCCGCAGCGGACCGCGAACCTGTGGCTCGGCTGGGCGTTCGCCGAGCGCTGGCAGGCGAATGCGGGCGTGCGCTACGTCGGGCCGACCTACGGCGACGACGCCAATCGCATACAGGTGCCGTCGTATACGGTGTTCGATGCGTCGCTGCGCTGGCAGCCGACGTCGCGCACCGAACTCGCGCTGACGCTGCGCAATCTCGCGAACCGCACGTACGCGGTGACGACGTCGAACGGCGGCGAGCAATGGCTGCTCGGCCCGTCGCGCTCGGCGGAGCTCCTCGCGACGATGCGCTTCTAGGCCGGCACGACATGTGTGCCGTCACCCACATGCTCGACATCGAACGCGTGCGCTGGTCTCCCGGCGGCACGGTCGACGTGCTCGATTCGGTGACGCTGACGGTGGCCGAAGGCGAATTCGTCGGGCTGGTCGGCCCGAACGGCAGCGGCAAGACGAGCCTGCTGCGCTGCGTGTTCCGCTACGCGCGGCCCCACGCGGGTCGCGTCGCGCTCGACGCCGAGGACGTGTGGCGCATGCGGCCGCGCGCGGTCGCGCGGCGCATCGCGGTGCTGCAGCAGGAAACGCCGGACGATTTCGGGCTGACGGTCGACGAACTGGTCGGCATGGGCCGCACGCCGCACAAGCGGGCGTTCGATGCGGAATCGGCCGACGATCGCCGGATCGTCGACTCCGCGCTGCACGACGTCGGCCTCGTCGAGCGCCGCGCCCAGCGCTTCGCGTCGCTGTCGGGCGGCGAGAAGCAGCGCGCGCTGCTGGCTCGCGCGCTCGCGCAGCAGCCCGAGCTGCTGTTGCTCGACGAACCGACCAACCATCTCGACCTGCGTCACCAGCTCGAACTGCTCGCGCGCGTGCGCCGCCTCGGCATCGCGACGCTCGCGACGATTCATGACCTCAATCTCGCGGCCGCGTATTGCGACCGGCTCCATGTGCTCGCGCACGGCCGCGTCGTCGCGTCCGGCGCGCCGGACGACGTGCTCACCGAAGCGCTGCTGCGCGACGTGTTCGGCGTCGCCGCGCTCGTCGATCGCCATCCCGTCACGGGCCGCCCGCGCATCACGCTGCTTCATCCGGAATGACCGCCATGCCGTTTCCCGTCCTGTCCTTCGTGTCCCGCCGGCTGCTTGCCGCCGCCGTGCTCGGCTGCGCGGCCGTTCACGCGCTCGCCTATCCGGTCACCGTGCGCAGTTGCGACCGCGACGTGACGTTCGAGCGCGCGCCACGGCGTGCGGTGAGCAACGACGTGAACCTCACCGAGATGATGCTCGTGCTTGGCCTGAAGGACCGGCTCGTCGGCTATACGGGCATCGGCGGCTGGAAGACGGGCACCGCGCGTGCGCGACGCATTGCGCGGCGTGCCCGAACTGGCGAGCCAGTATCCGTCGCTGGAAGTGCTGGCCGCCGCGCGCGCAGACTTCTATCTCGCCGGCTGGAACTACGGGATGCATGTCGGCGGGCCGGTGACGCCGGCGACGCTCGCGCCGTTCGGCATCCGCACGTACGAACTGACCGAATCGTGTTCGCACGTGATGAAGCAGTCGGCCGCATCGTTCGACGACGTGTTCCGCGACCTGACCAATCTCGGCCGGATCTTCGGCGTCGATGCGCGCGCCGCGCAGGTCGTCGCCGCGATGCGCGCGCGGCTCGCGGCGGTGTCGCGTGCGATCGGGCGCCCGGCGCCAGTGCGCGTGTTCGTGTACGACAGCGGCACCGACAAGCCGATGACGGCGGGCGGGCTCGCGATGCCGACCGCGCTGCTCGCGGCGGCGGGCGCACGCAACGTGATGGACGACCTGCCGCGCAGCTGGACGCAGGTGAGCTGGGAAAGCGTGGTCGCGCGCGATCCGCAAGTGATCGTGATCGTCGACTATTCGGCGGTCACGGCCGCGCAGAAGCAGCAGTTCCTGTCGAGCCAGCCGGCGCTCGCGCGCGTGGCCGCGATCCGCGACCGGCGCTTCGTCGTGATTCCGTACGATGCCGCGACGCCGGGCCCCGAGAACGTCGCGGCCGTCGAGACGCTCGCACGCGCGCTGTATCCGGCCGCATTTGCCGGAGCGGCGCGATGAGCGTGCGCGGGCAGGTGGCGCGGCCCCGCATGCGCATGGTGCTGCCGGCGCTGGCCGTGCTGCTGATCGCGTCGATCGTCGTGTCGGCCGCGTTCGGCCCGGCGCCGATCGCGATGCCGGCCGCGGTGCGGATCGTCGCCGCGCACGTCGCGTCGGCGTTCGGCGGCGCCGACGCGTTCGCCGCGGCAGCGGGCGACGACAGCATCGTGTGGCTGATCCGGATGCCGCGTGCGCTGCTGGCCGCGATCGTCGGCGCGACGCTGGCGACGGTCGGCGTCGCGTTGCAGGCGGCGACCGCGAACCGCCTGGCCGATCCGCACCTGCTCGGCGTGAGCGCGGGCGCGATGCTCGGCGCGGTCGCGGTCACGGTGGTGGCCGGCGCGGCGTTCGGCCCGTTCACGCTGTCGGCCGCCGCCTTTGCGGGGGGGCGCTCGCGGCCACGGCGTGCGTGGTCGCGCTCGCTTACCGGAGCGGCCGGCTCGAATCGGACCGGCTGCTGCTCGCGGGCGTGTCGGTGTCGTTCATGATGGCCGCGTTCGGCAACCTGCTGCTGTATCTCGGCGACCAGCGCGCCGCATCGTCGGTGCTGTTCTGGATGCTCGGCGGCGTCGGGCTCGCGCGCTGGGACCTGCTGCCGGTGCCGGCCGTGTGCGCGGTGCTCGCCGTCGGCGCGCTCCATGCGCGCCGGCGCGAACTGAATGCGCTGATGTCGGGCGACGTCGCCGCCGCGTCGCTCGGCGTGCCGAGCGCACGGATGCGGCGCGAGGTGTTCGTCGTCGCGTCGTTCGCGACGGGCGCGATGGTCGCGGTGAGCGGCGCGATCGGCTTCGTCGGACTCGTGACGCCGCATCTGTGCCGTCGCGTCGTCGGCGCCGAGCACGGCCGGCTGCTGCCGGTCGCCGCGCTCGCGGGCGCGATCCTGCTCGTATGGGCCGATGTCGCCGCGCGCACGCTCGCGGCGCCGGAGGATCTGCCGATCGGCATCGTGACCGCGCTGTTCGGCAGCCTGTTCTTCGTCGCGCTGCTGCGTCGGCGCTGAGCGGCGGCGCGGTCGGGCGGGGCAGGCCGACGCACGCCGCGTGTTTTATCGAAGCGGGATGACCGCACCCGCGCCGCTGCGGCGCCGCGCGTCGGCATGCGTGCTCGCTGCGTCCTGCGCGACGTCGAAGAGCGTGTCCGGCAGCGCGCGCATGGGCAGCGTGATCACGAAGCGCGCGCCGCCGAGCGGCGAATCCTCGAGCCGCACGTCGCCGCCGTGCACCTGCGCGACGCGTCGCACGATCGCGAGCCCGAGCCCGAAGCCGCCGGTCTGCCGGTCGCGGCTCGAGTCCAGCCGCTGGAACGGCTCGAACACGCGGGCACGTTCGGCGGCCGGAATGCCGGGGCCGTCGTCGTCGACGCTCAGCACGAGCGCGCCGGACCGGTCTCGCGTGGCGGCCAGCACGACCTTGCGCGACGCATAGCGCGCGCCGTTGCGAATCAGGTTCAGCAGCGCGCGGGCGACGAGCTTCGGATCGCAGACATGGGTCGCGGGCGCATCGAGCGTCGACACGTCGAGCGCGATGCCGCGATCGGCGATGTCGTCCGCGACGTTGCCGGCGACGCTGTCGATCAGCGCGTCGACGTCGACGTCCATCGGAGCGAGTTCGCTCGCGCCCTGTTCGAGCCGGCCGATCGTCAGCAGCTCGGTGACGAGCTCGTCGAGTTCGCGCACGTCGCGCCGCAGCGCGTCGCGGCGCTCGCGCATCCGGCCTGTTTCGTCGGCGTCGGCGAGCAGCGCGAGCCCGAATTCGAGTCGGGCGAGTGGCGTTTTCAGTTCATGCGAGATGCCGTGCATCATTTCGCGCTGCTGCTTGATCGACGCCTCGATGCGCGCGGCCATGTCGTTGAACTGCTGCGACAGCTCGTAGATGTTCGACTTGCCCGACAGCTTCACGCGCGTCGACAGCATCCCGGCGCCGAACGCGCGCGCGGCATCCTGCAGCCGGCGAATGTCGCGCCAGTGATAGTGAATCCACAGCACCACCGCGAGCAGCGTCGCGAGCGCGAGCAGCATGTACGCATAGATGCGGATGTCGAGGTCCGGCGCCTCGATCGGGCGCGCATGCAGCACCGAGCCGTCCGCGAGCGGCATGTAGTAATCCTTGCCGTTGTAGCTGATCGCGATCCGGCCCGCATCGAGATCGCGCAGCGGCGCGCCGCTCAATTGCGCACGCGCGTCGGCCATCGACATGAAGCCGAACCCTTCGCGGCCGTGCAGCGCGAGTTCGCGCAACGCAAGCTCGCGCTGCGCGCCCGGATGGCGTTCGAGATAGTCGTTCAGCACGAACGAGTAGGTCGTCAGCGAGTCGCGCTGAGCCTGCGCGCCGCGCTCGTAGAAGATCCGGTCGAACGACAGCTGGATGAAGATGATCGACGCGCCGACGAACAGGATCACGACGAGATACAACCGGAGTAGCGGGCGCAGCATTCACTCGTCCCATGCGGAAGGGCTGAACAGGTAGCCGCGGCCCCAGATCGTCTTGATCTTGTGCGGCTCCGACGAAGCGTCCTCGAAGCGGCGGCGCAGCTTCGAGATGCCGGAATCGACCGAGCGGTCGAGCCCGTCGAATTCGATCCCGCGCAACTGCTTCAGGATGTCGTCGCGGCTCAGCACGGTGCCGGCCGCGCGCGCAAGGATCAGCAGCAGATTGAATTCGGCGGTCTTCAGCTCGACCGGCTCGCCGCGCCACGTGACGGTGCGGTTCGGCGGCGAGATCGTGAGTTCGCCGAATACGAGCGCGTCGGGCGCGACGGCCGGCGCCTCCACCGCGGCCGGCTGCGCGCGGCGCAACAGCGCGCGGGCGCGTGCGACGAGCACGCGCGGCTCGATCGGCTTCGTCACGTAGTCGTCGGCGCCGGTCTCGAGCCCGGCGACCTGGTCGTACACGTCCGCGCGCGCGGTCAGGATCAGCACCGGGACGTTGGTGAATGCGCGGATGCGCCGGCAGACTTCCATGCCGTCGAGATTCGGCAGCATCAGGTCGAGTATCACGAGGGCCGGCTGGTGCTCGCGGACGCCCGCGACAGCGAGGTCGCCGCGCCGCACGACCGTCACCGCGAATTCGTAGCCGTCGAGATATTCGCGGACGAGCTGCGCGAGGCGATCGTCGTCCTCGATCAGCAGCACACGGTATTTGAGCGGAACTTCGTTCATGGTCTCCTCAGAGCGCACGCGCCATTTCGCACCCGGCAGGCTGGTGCGCGACGCGGCACGCGAATTCTATCCGGCGGATCGGCCGGCGGGGCAGCGGGGAGACAATCTCGAACAATCGAACACAATTGCGCACAGATTCGCCGCACATTCGGGACAGTCTCGGCGCAGGGCGGCACCTAGACTGCGGGCTTCGTCACTCTTATCTCAATATTGTGCGCCCATTACTTCGACGCTACCGCTATTGCATGCCGCTCGCCGGCCTGACCCTCGCCGCCGCCGCCCACGCGGAAAACCAGTATGCGTTGTCGCTCGGCGGCGGGTTCGCACCGCGCTACGCGGGCAGCAACCAGTATCGCGGCGTCGTCGCGCCGTCGTTTTCCGCCACGTTCGGCAACGGCTTCTTCATCGACAGCACGCAGGGCGCCGGCTACCGGCTGAACCTGCCGCACGGTGCGTTCGTGTCGGCGGCGGTGAGCTATGACGCGGGCCGCGCGGACGAGAACCGCTTCGATCTGCCGGGCTCCGACTACCTGAAGGGAATGGGGCGGATTCCGGGCTCGGTGCTCGTCGGCGTGCGCGCCGGCGTGACGTTCTTCGATGCGGCGGAACTGAGCGTCACGATCGATACGCCGGTGACGCACACGTCGCGCGGCGTGTCGGGGCACGTGGATCTCGCGGTGCCGGTACTCAAGACGTCGCGGCACGAGATCATCGTGACGGGCACCGTGCACGCGGGCTCGGGACGCTACATGCAGACCTTCTACGGCGTGACCGATGCACAGTCGCTGACGAGCCGGTTCCGGCCGTATTCGGCGAGCGGCGGGATCGACAGCGCGTCGATGGCGGTGGCATGGAACTGGACGCTGTCGCGGCACTGGTCGGTGCTCGCGACCGGCGGCGTGACGCGGCTGCTCGGCCGCGCGGGCGACAGCCCGATCGTGCAGTCGCGCAGCAACTACTACGGCATCGCGGGCGTCACCTACAAGTTCTGAACGGATGCCGACGCGGGCCGGCGTGTGCCGGGCGCATGCGTTGCGTCGGCGTCGCGCGGTCGCCGCGAACCGCGTGCGGTAACATGCGCTCGGGTCCGGCGTCGGGCCGGCCCGCGACGCAGGTGCGCCGAGACGGCTCGGCCAGGTCGAAAATGGCCGCCGTTCGCTGGCCGGCTCCGTCAGGAAACGGCCGGCAGCGTGCGGAACCGATCACGCATGCGATGCCCGGTCGTGCACGAATGCCGCACATGGACCGCCGGGCCGAGACAGGGAGAAACCGATGAAGAACACGATCGCGATGCTCGTTGCACTCGTTGCGAGCGCAACTTTTGCAGGATGTGCAGACATGAACACGCAGCACCGCAACGCCACCGCCGGCGGCGCGGCGACGATTCCCGCGCAGCCGGGCGGCGCGCCGGCGTGCAAGGCGGACGCCACGCCGGACGACGCGCTGGTCGGCAAGACCGAAACCGATGCGGCCGCGCTGCTCGACGGTTGCCTGTGGCGCGTGCTCGAGCGCGACGGCAAGTCGTTGCCGGGCACGATGGACTATCGCGAGGAGCGCCGCAATCTCGGCATTCGCGACGGCAAGGTGATCTGGGTGCGGCGCGGGTGAGGGCGTGTGACGATTCCGCAGCCGGAATCGTCGACGTCACGTTATCTGCGCGTGTATTTCAGGCAGAACGGCACGGCCGAGCTGCAACGGGTGGACGACATGAACGCGCCCGAACCGCGGCCGACCGCGGGCCCATGATCGCCGCGATGCGCGTGCGGTCGGACGCGCGTCACTTCGAGATGTACCACAGCGCGTCCGCGCTGGCGCGCGACGGCTGAGCGGCCGGTGCCTGAGCCGGCGCGGGCGGCGGCGTGTTCGACGTGATGGCCGTCGGCAGCGTGGCGGGAATATTCGCGGTCGAAGGCGAGGCTGCCGCCGTGCCCGACGTCGACGGCGTATTCACGTACCACAGCGCATCGGCCGAGGCCGTGCGTTTCGCGGCCGTATTGGGCGCCGCGTTCGTCGCCGCATTCGTCGCCGCGTTCGCGGCCGCACTGGCCGATTTCTTCGATGCCCCGGCCGTTGCCGTGCCCGCCGTCCCGGCCTGCGCGGTCATGCCGGCGGCCGCCGCCCCTCGCTGCGCGCGCGCTTCGAACGGCCCGAGCTGGAAGATCAACGTTTGCGCGGGACGCGTCACGACGGCATACGGAAACTGCAGCTCCCACGACATCAGCACGCGCCCGGCCGACGTTTCGGTGAAGATCGCAGGCACGTGTTTCATGTCGCTGAACTGCACGTAGACCCGTGCGCCGTCGTCGAACACCTGGGTCGGCTTGGCCTGGTCGGCGCCGGTGACCGTCCATCCGAAGTTGTACGTACCGGCCGGGCCGGCGGGGCCGCCGCCCTGCTGCGGCGGAGGCGGCGAGGCCGGCGATATCGTGCGTGCGCGCGTGACGGGCGGCGCCGACACGCTCAGGCTCGCGAACGGGTTGTACGTCTGCGCCTGTTGCGGCGGCGTGAAGGACGGTGGAAGGATGGGCATGGGAGTATCCGGCGAATCCGGCATGGTCCGGATTGCATCATAGACCTTGCGCGCATACGCGAGGCGCTTGTCGGGCGACGCGGAGTTGTACGCGCCGATCGCGTTCCAGTTGGGGCCGAGCTGGCGGATGTTCTGCGACAGGATCCACGCGCCGACATACGCGTTCGTGCACGCATCGAACAGGCTTTCCCGCGTGATGCCTTCGCGCGCGAGCGTCGGCAGCCACGTGCTGTTGATCTGCATCAGCCCGATGTCGACCGTGCCGTTGGTATTCGTGTTGACCGCGTTCGGATTCATTCCCGATTCGACCTGCGCGATGCCGCGCATCAGGCTGACGCTCACGTGCTGGAACGCGGCCGCGTCGTCCAGGCAGTCGGCCCGCGCGACGCCGCAGAGCGCGCAGGAGAGCGCGATCGTCGAGGCGATGGTCAGCGTGGCGCGACCGAGCGGGCGAGAAGTATGACGCGGCATGGCAGGATGGGGCGGAATCCGGCCGCCCGGTGCAAGGAAATTACGCAGACGCGAAGTGTGCCATAGCAGGCGGGCAAATGGTTCGCGTCAAACTTTCCTTTGCATTTGCCCGCGCGTTCGCCGGGCATTTTTATCGCGCCGGATCAGCGGCCGGGACGATGCATGATCGGTAAAAATGGCCGGAAATTGCGCGAATGCGTGCGCGAATGCGAATGCAACGGCGGCGACGGAAACCTGACGTACTGCGTCAGCTGCGTGGTAAAGCCGGCGATAAGCGGCGCGACAGGGACAATCGGCCGGGGGCCGTTGGCGGGGCGATGGAAAGCGATAAAAAATCGGCGGCCGAAGCCGCCGTTTGCGCAATGCGGATTCGGCCGGTCGCGCCGCGCGCGGCCGGCCGTCCCGCCGTATCGCGATCAGAAACGGTGACGCAGGCCGAGGTTGACCATCGTCTGCGAGCTCGTGCCCGCGTAACCGTACGAGCCGATCGATGCCTGCGCGGCCATCGAGCCGCCCTTGCCGTCGCCGGTCTGGCCGCTCGCGTGCTGGTACGCGGCGGTCAGGTAGACGTCGGTGCGCTTCGACAGGTTGTAGTCCGCCCCGGCCGATACCTGGTGATAGGTCGCCGACGTGTCGCCGCCCGAGCGCGTGTAGCTGTAGCCGACGCCGACGAGCAGCGCATTCGTCGCCTGGTAGTTCACGAAGCCTTGCCCCGTGTTGTAGTGCTCGTTCGAGCCGAACACCGAGCTGGCGTCGCGGCGGTACTGCGCGTTGCTGTAGCCGAGGCCGAACGTGAACGGGCCGGCGACGTACTGGCCCGCGATGCGCGCGATGCCGATCGAATGGGCGCTCGCGTAGCCGTTGTTGATCGGGCCGTCGAACGTGCCGTCCGACGAGCTCGTCCAGCCGTTGCGCACGCCGCTCGACGCGGGGCTGTTGGTCGCGTGGAAGTAGCCGCCCGCGACGCTGAACGGCCCGTTGTTGTAGGACACGGCGGCCGAGTACGACTGCGCGGCGCCGGTGCTGCCGGCGATGCCGCCGAACGAATACATCGCCGCGAACTGCAGGCCCGAATAGACGGCCGACGTGTACTTCACCGCGTTGTCGACGCGGAAGCTGTTGTCGTAGTTGTCGACGTCGCCCGGCGTCGCGAATGCGCTGCCCAGATAGTTGTCGGCGGTGATGCCCTGCACGAGATCGATGAGCGGGTCGTATTGGCGGCCGAACGTGAGTGTGCCGTAGCGGTCGCTCGCCAGCCCGACGAAGGCCTGCCGGCCGAACAGGCGGTTGCCCTGGCCCAGCCGGCCGTTGCTCGGGTCGAAGCCGTTCTCCAGCTGGAACAGCGCCTTCAGCCCGCCGCCGAGATCCTCGGTGCCTTTCACGCCCCAGCGGCTGCCGGCGAGGTTGCCCGCGCTGCTGTTGCCGAGCATCCACGCGTTGTCCTTGCCTTGCGCATGGTTCACATAGGTGATCGACGTGTCGATCACGCCGTACAGCGTGACGCTCGACTGTGCATGCGCGACGGGCATCGCCGCGAACGACGCGAGCGAAATCAGCGAGAGGGTCGTGCGTTTCATTTCATTCTCCTTGCGCATTGGTGTGGGTTCGTGATCCGGAATGGCAGGAGACTACAGAGCCGCGATAAAACCGCAAAAATGAAATTCTCTATTGTGGCCTGGTGAAGACATGTCTTTTTCAGGAAATTCACCATTGAGGGATTTGGATTATTGATCGTTGCGTATCAATAGGCGGCGAATTTCGGGCGTTCGTCATTGCGTTTTGCGTGTCTCGTGATAATTAGACGCGTTTTTCGGGCGAATCGCCCCGTTACCGACATTGTTATTTTTTCGTCAAATCGTTATTTAACGGATTGAATTGGCGTGGCCGGAATGAATGTGATAAAGGCGGGCAATTCGCGTCGGGCCGCCACGTGTCGATCACGCGGCTTGCGGCGGCGAGCGTCGCCGCGACGCCGCCTCGATCAGTTGCGCCAGCGTTTGCGCGGGTTCCGACATCGTGCGCCGCGCGCGATGCACGAGGCCGATGTCGCGATGGAACGTGTGATGGCCGAGGTCGATCGCGCGCACGCCGGCCGGCCAGCGGCGATACACGGCGGTCTGCGGCACGATCGCGACGCCGACGCCGTTCTCGACCAGCTTGACGATCGCGTCGAGCTCGTCGAGTTCGCAGGTGTCGCGCACCGCGATGTGCATCTTGCGCAGAAAGCGGTCGACCTGGCGGCCGCCGAACGACGCGCGATCGTAGCGCACGAACGGCTCGCTCGCGAGCAGGGCGGCCCAGTCCTTGCCCTTCACGCCGCGCGGCACGATCAGCCGGAACGGTTCCTGTGCGAGCGTCGTCCAGTGCAGGTCGCTCTGCAGCGCAAACGGCGGCCGGATGATCGCGGCCATGTCGATCTCGCCCGCGTCGACCCGGTTGACCAGCTCGATCGACAGCCCCGGTATCACGCGCGTGCGGCATGCGGGGTGCCGGCGATGGAAATCGGCCAGCGCGGCCGGCAGCAGCGCGCTCTGCACCGATGCGATCGCGCCGATCGTCACGCGCACGGCGGCCGGCGAGCCGGGCGCGGTCGAACTCAGGTTCTCGTACAGGCCGATCAGCGTCTGCGCCTGGTCCAGCACGTGATGACCCATTTCGTTGAGCCGCGCCGATCGCCCTTGCCGGTCGAACAGCGCGAAGCCGAGTTCGGCTTCGAGGCGCTGCATCTGCGCGCTCACGGCCGCCTGCGTGAGCCCGATACGGTTGCCGGCGGCGGCAAAGGTGCCTTCCCGGGCGACGGCGACGAGGGTTTTCAGTTCGCGGATCATTCATCAATTCCGTTTGTGAATCAGCCAATTTTATATTGATTTGATTTTTGTCCGGGCTTGTCTACCATGGTGCCGTCCTCGCGCCCCGCGAGCGCTCCTTCACGAGGCCATCATGAGTCTTTCCCCGTTTCACCTGGCGATTCCCGTCCACGACCTGCCGGCCGCGCGCGATTTCTACGGCCGCGTGTTCGGGCTGGAAGAGGGGCGCTCGAGCGCGCAGTGGGTCGACTTCAACTTCTACGGCCATCAGCTCGTGATCCACGAACACCCGAAAACCGCGTCGCAGGAAAGCGCGCATACGAATGCGGTCGACGGCCACGACGTGCCGGTGCCGCATTTCGGGATCGTGCTCGACTGGGCAAGCTGGGAGGCGCTGGCCGAGCGGCTGCGTTCGTTCGGCGTGACGTTCGTGATCGAGCCGTACGTGCGGTTCCAGGGGCAGGTCGGCGAACAGGCGACGATGTTCCTGTTCGATCCGTGCGGCAATGCGCTCGAATTCAAGGCGTTTCGCGACATCGGCCAACTGTTCGCGAAGTGACCTGCCGCGGCGCCTGCGCCGATCGAAATCGGGTGCGAGAATGCGGCCTCGGATCCGGCCGCGCGCAGGTGCGACGGCCGGCGCCGCGCCGCAGGGCATCCGTCCGTGCGCGCCGTTCTCCACGGAGCTCGTATGAACAGTCACATCGCGCCGGTGGCGCTGAACAAAGCCTACCGTCTCCTCAATCACGGCCCGACCGTGCTCGTGTCGGCCCGCCACGACGGCGTCGACAACGTGATGGCCGCCGCGTGGGCGTGCGCGCTGGACTTCCTGCCGCCGAAGCTGACGGTCGTGCTCGACAAATCCGCGAAGACGCGCGAGCTCGTCGAGCGCAGCGGCACGTTCGTGATCCAGGTGCCGACGGCCGCGCAACTGCGGCTCACGCATGCGGTCGGCAGCCACAGTCTGGCCGAGCGGCCCGACAAGCTGCGCGACGCGGGCGTCACGCTGTTCGACGTCGACGGTCACGACCTGCCGTTCGTCGCCGGCTGCTCGGGCTGGCTCGCGTGCAGGCTCATTCCGGAGCCGCACAACCAGCAGACCTACGACCTGTTCATCGGCGAGGTGGTCGCCGCGTGGTCCGACACGCGCGTGTTCCGCGACGGCCACTGGTATTTCGCATCGGCCGATCCCGCGCTGCGCAGCCTGCACTACATCGCGGGCGGCAATTTCTATGCGATCGGCGAATCGCTGCACGTCGACCCGGCGGCGCGGTAAGTAAGCGAAGCGCGAACCGTCCCGATGTGGGAACCGCGCGTCACGCGCGCTTTTTCAATTCCGCCAGCATGAGGTCGGCGAACGCCTGCGCGACGCGCGGCAGCGTGCGCCCGCGCTTGACGACGAGCGCGATCGGCCGCACGAACGCGGGATCGTCGATCGGCTTCGCGACCAGATCGGGCTCGGCGCGCACCTCGCGGGCGGTCGCGGGCAGGATCGTCACGCCGAGGCCGCCGCGGACCATCGCGACGGCCGTCATCATGTAGGTCGGCTCGCACGCGATGTCGGCCGTGCAGCCGGCCGCTTCCAGCGCGGCATCGACGACGCTGCGCACGCTCGTGCCCTGCGCAGTGAGCACGAGCGGCACGCCGGCGACGTCGGCGGTGCCGACGCGGCGCTTGCGCGCGAGCGGATGATCCTGCGGGCACACGGCGACGAGCCGGTCGGCGCCCACATACAGCACCTCGAGCGACGCATCGAACGTGTCGCCGCCGGTCAGCCCGAGATCGGCATCCTCGTTGCGCACGAGCGCGGTGACGAGGCTCGCGACGCCGTCGCGGATCTCGAAGCCCGCGCGCGGCACGTCGCGCCGGAACGACTGGATCAGCTCCGGCAGCATGCTCGACGCGAAGGTCGGCAGGCACGCGAGCCGCACCGTGCCGCTCGCGCCTTCGCCGAGCGCGCGCGCATCGCGCAGCACGCGCTCCATGTCGTCGAGCGAGCGTTGCAACAGCGGCAGCAACTCGTGCCCGGTCTGCGTGAGCGCGACGCTGCGGCTGTTGCGGTCGAACAGGCGCGCGCCGACGATTTCCTCGAGCCGGCGGATCTGCACGGTCAGCGCCGGCTGCGACAGGTGCAGCCGCGCGGCCGCGCGCGTGAAGTTGCCGGCGTGCGCGACGGTGACGAACGCGCGAATGTCCCGAAGATTCAGATCCATAACGATTCGTGATTGCTACGATCAAATCATTTCAATTGTGCTATCGCTGCGCCGACCTTACGCTCGTCTCCAACAAAAGACAAGGTAGGAGACACGGATGCTGCCGTTACTCGGGCTTGGCACGATCGTCGTGCTGCTGGCCGCGATTCTGTCGAAGCGGATGTCGCCGCTCGTCGCGCTGATCATCGTGCCGATCGCCGCGTCGCTGATCGGCGGCTTCGGGCTGCACACCAGCAAGTTCGTCATCGACGGGCTGAAGGGTCTCGCGCCCGTGGTCGCGATGTTCGTGTTCGCGATCCTCTATTTCGGGACGATCACCGATGCCGGCACGCTCGACCCGATCATCGACCGGATCCTGCGCGCGGTCGGCACGCGGCCGACGCGCATCGTGATGGGCACGACGCTGCTCGCGCTGCTGATCCACCTCGACGGCTCGGGCGCCGTCTGCTTTCTCGTGACGATTCCGGCCGTGCTGCCGCTGTACGACCGGCTGAAGATGGACCGGCGCGTGCTGGCCGCCGCCGTGTCGATGGCCGCGGGCATCAACTTCCTGCCGTGGACGGGGCCGATGATTCGCGCGTCCGCGTCGCTGCACCTGCCGGTGTCGGCGCTGTTCAATCCGCTGATTCCGGTGCAGGCGATCGGGCTCGTGTTCGTGTTCGGCGTCGCGTACTGGCTCGGGCGGCGCGAGGAGAAGCGGCTCGGCCTGTCGCGCGACGATGCGTCGATCCCGCTGCCCAGGCGCGAATTGACGGCCGACGAGCAGGCGCTGCGCCGGCCGCATCTGTTCTGGTTCAACCTCGTGCTGACGCTCGTCGTGCTCGGCACGATGGTCGTGATGGGCGAGAAGATTCCGCCCGCGATCATGTTCATGGTCGGGCTGTGCATCGCGCTGATGGTGAATTACCCCGACGTCGACATGCAGCGGAAGCGCATCGACGCGCATGCGCGGGCGGCGCTGATGATGGCCGGCATCCTGCTCGCGGCCGGCGTGTTCACCGGGATCATGCAGGGCAGCGGGATGCTGAAGGCGATGGCGCAGGCGGCGGTCGGCTTCGTGCCGCCGTCGATGGCCGGCCACATTCCGGTCGCGCTCGGCCTCGCGTCGATGCCGCTCAGCATGCTGTTCGATCCCGATTCGTTCTACTTCGGCGTGCTGCCCGTGATCGCCGAAGTGGCCGGGCAGCTCGGCGTGCCGGCCGTGCAGGTCGGGCAGGCCGCGCTGCTCGGCCAGATGACGACGGGGTTCCCGGTCAGCCCGCTCACGCCGGCGACGTTCCTCGTCGTCGGCCTGTGCGGGATCGAGCTCGCCGAGCACCAGAAATTCACGTTTCCGCTGTTGTTCGGCGCGTCGATCGTGATGACGATCGCCTGCGTCGTGCTCGGCGTCTTTTGATTTTGCCGGCGGCGCGCTCCGCCGGACGACGGTACGGACATGACAGCAAAGCCTTCACATGAACGGCGCGTGCGCATCGGCGCGGGCGCCGGCTATTCGGGCGACCGAATCGAGCCCGCGGTCGAACTGGCTGAACACGGGCAACTCGACTACCTGGTCTTCGAATGCCTGGCCGAGCGCACGATCGCGATCGCGCAGCAGGCGCGGCGCAACGATCCGGCGCTCGGCTACGATCCGCTGCTCGACGCGCGCATGCAGGCGGTGCTGCCGGTCGCGGCGGCCAGGCGCGTGCGCATCGTGTCGAACATGGGCGCGGCGAACCCGCGCGCGGCCGCGCGGCGTACCGCGCGGATCGCGCAGTCGCTCGGCATCGCGGGGCTGAAAGTCGCGGCGGTCGAAGGCGACGACGTGCTCGACGTCGTGCTGCGCGGCGCGTTCCGTTTCGAGGAATCGGGCGACGAGGTCACCGCGTATCGCGACCGTATCGTATCCGCGAACGCGTATCTCGGCGCCGCGCCGATCGTCGACGCGCTCGCGGCCGGCGCGGACGTCGTGCTGACCGGGCGCGTCGCCGATCCGTCGCTGTTCGCCGCGCCGCTGATCCACGCATTCGGCTGGCGGATGGACGACTGGGACACGCTCGGGCAGGCGACCGTCGTCGGCCATCTGCTCGAATGCGCGGGGCAGGTGACGGGTGGCTATTTCGCCGATCCCGGCTACAAGGACGTGCCGAATCTGGCGCGACTCGGGTTCCCGATCGGCGAGGTCGCGGCCGACGGCTCGGTCGTGATCACGAAGGTGCCGCACGCGGGCGGCCGCGTGAGCGCGGCGACCTGCAAGGAACAACTGCTCTACGAGATTCACGACCCGGCGCGGTATCTGCAGCCCGACGTCGTGGCCGATTTCACGCGCGTGGCGGTCGCGGAGGAGGCGACCGATCGCGTGCGTGTGACGGGCGGGCGCGGCGCCGCGCGGCCCGACACGCTGAAGGTGTCGGTCGCGTATGTCGACGGCTGGATCGGCGAAGGGCAGATCTCGTACGGCGGGCCGGGCGCGCTCGCGCGGGCGCGTCTTGCGCTCGACATCGTTCGCGAGCGGCTCGCGCTGACCGGCGTCGCGGCGAGCGAGTTGCGCTTCGACCTGATCGGCGTCGATGCGCTGTACGGCGACGCGACGCCGGCCGTGCGTGGCGAGCCGGCCGAGGTGCGCGTGCGGGTGGCCGGCCGCGCGGCGAACGCCGCCGAGGCCGCGCGAATCGGCAACGAAGTCGAGACGCTCTATACGAACGGGCCGGCCGGCGGCGGCGGCGCGTTCAAGTCGACGCGCGAGGTGATCGCCGTGCAGTCGGTGCTGCTGCCGCGCTCGGCCGTGACGCCGTCGTTTTCATTCGTGGAGGCCTGATGCAACTGCGTGAACTCGCGCATGCGCGCACCGGCGACAAGGGCAATACGCTGAACGTGTCGGTCATCTGCCGCGATCCGCGTCATTACGATCATCTGCGCACCCACCTCGATGCGCAGGCGGTGAAGGCATGGCTCGCGGGCATCGTGCACGGCGACGTCGTGCGCTACGAATTGCCGGCGCTCGGTGCGTTCAACTTCGTGCTGAGCGATGCGCTCGGCGGTGGCGTGACGCGCTCGCTCGCGCTCGATGCGCACGGCAAGTCGGTCAGTTCGGCGCTGCTGGCGATCGAGGTGCCGGATCCGGCGTGACGGCGGGCGTCGCGGTCGGGAAGGAGACGGGCAGAGGCCGGGCCTTTACGGGATCAGCAGTTCGCGCCGCCCGTCCGCATGCTCGATGAGTTCGCCCGCGATGTGCGCAGGCACGAGGCGATGACGTGATGGGCAACGATGCAGGGCGCGTCGTCGTCGGCAACGGGCGGTCGCCATTCTTTTCCGCCCCGGACGACGTGTGAAGGATCGACGGGGACCCGCCGATTCTGCAACAATCCGCCGCACACCCATCCGACCTGATCTCGTCATGACTGCCCAGAACCCGACCATACGTCTCAAGCCGCTCTTGGCTTCGCTCGCCGCCCTTGGCGCGCTCGCGGGACTCACGGCGCTCGCCGCACCGTCGCCCGTTCATGCCGCCGAGCCGGCCCAGCCCGACCGCCAACTGAAAACCTTCATCCACGACACGTACGGCAACTGGCGCGCGAGCCGCAAGGGCTGGCAGGCGGACGGCGACGATTTCATCCATTCGCCGTGCGGCGTGCTGCGCGTGGCGACCGCGGACGGCCCGCGCACGCTGCTCGCGATGTGCGGCGAGACCGAGGCGGCGGTGCAGAACGGGATGCCGGGCATGGATTCGGACGCGACGCCGGGCGCGATCGACCTGTACGTGCTGAAGCCTTCGCCGGACGGCAGGACGCTCGAGCCGGTCGCGAAGAAAACGGAGATCGCATCGGGCGGGCGCGGCGAACCGGGCACGGTGCGCATCGAGCGGCTCGGGCCGCACCTGTTCGGGTTCGTCATCGGCGAAAGCGACACGCGGCAAGGCTATACGCAACGCTTCCGCTCAATCTGGCTGCCGGTCGGCAATGCGCTGGTGCATGCGGCGGCACGCATCGACGAGGCGCTCGACAACGCGGAGTCGACGGAATGCGCGAACGCCCGCGCGCGCTGCGAGGAACGCCGCTTCGAGATCGCGCCGGACACGGCCGGCACGGGCGACGTCTATCCGCTGACGGTCACGGAAACGGGTACGCGCGGCGACAAGGCCATCCATGCACGCTACACGGTGAAGTTCGACGCCGCGCGCGGCCGCTACGTCGTGCCGAAGGCGTTGCGCGACGGGTACTGATCCTTCGCGCGGGAACGGGCGGCATTGCACCGCCCGCGCATTCACACGTACAGGTAGCGCACCAGGTGGAAGAACACCGGCGCGGCGAAGCAGATCGAATCGACGCGGTCGAGCATGCCGCCGTGGCCGGCGATCATCGAGCCCCAGTCCTTCGTGCCGAGCGAGCGCTTGACGGCCGACAGCACGAGCCCGCCGACGAAGCCCGCGATCACGATCGCGAGCGAGATCCCGAACGCCGCGCCGAAGCCGAACGGCGTCACGCGATACAGCGACGCGCCGCACAGCGTGGCGAGCAGCCCGCCGCCGATGAAGCCCTCGACCGTCTTCGACGGCGACAACTGCGGCGCGATCTTGCGGCGTCCGAACAGTTTGCCGACGACGTATTGCAGCACGTCGCTGATCTGCACGACGAACAGGAAGAAGAACAGCAGCAGCGCGTTCTGCCCCGCGTAGCGCGGAATGTCGAGGATCAGCACGGCCGGCGCGTGGCTCAGCCCGTACACGCACACCATCAGCGCCCAGTTGATCTTCGCG
This sequence comes from Burkholderia sp. AU32262, assembly GCF_020419985.1. Taxonomy (NCBI): domain Bacteria; kingdom Pseudomonadati; phylum Pseudomonadota; class Betaproteobacteria; order Burkholderiales; family Burkholderiaceae; genus Burkholderia; species Burkholderia sp. AU32262. Next base: position 28,356 of record NZ_JAIZRS010000024.1, on the reverse strand, counting down.
TTGCGGCTCAGGAAGTCGCGCGTGTCCTGCGTGAGCGCCGACACGAGCGACATCGCGAAGAACAGGTGCACGGGCACGAAGATCGAGTACATCCCGTACCAGTTGATGCCGAGCAGCAGGTACTGCACGGGAATCGCGATGAAGAACGCGATGAAGAGCGTCGTATGGTCGCTCGCGGTGGTCGGCGTGAGCGTGATGAACTCGCGCAGCGTCAGGTACGACAGCAGCGCGAACACCAGGTACGTGACGTTGTTGCCGAGGCCGATCGCGACGGCCATGATCGCGATCATCGCCCACCATGCGCGGATGCGCTGGTTCAGGTTGACGATGGTCGGGCTCGCGCCGCCGCTGCGCGCGCCGAGGATCGCGCCGATCACGGTCGCGACGACGAGCACGCCCGTGACGCCCGCGACCAGTTCCCAGAAGAGGGTTCGCATGGTTGGTATCCGGAAAAGGGAGAAGGGGGCGCGCTCAGCCGGCCGGCCGCTGCGGCGGCGCGAGCGCGACGACCGCGTCGCGCATGCGGGCGAGGAACGTCGGCTTGTCTTCCTGCGCGCCGAGCGCTTCGTTCGCGCCGAAATGCACCTTGCAGATCAGCGGCACGGGCCAGATCGCGCCCTTCGGCATGATGCGCTGCAGGTTCTCGAGGTAGACGGGCGCGAGCGCGACGTCGGGGAATTCGGTCGCGAGATGGAACAGCCCGCTCTTGAACGGCTGCGGCAGCACGTCGGCGCCGCGCGTGCCTTCCGGGAAGATGATGATCGAGTGGCCCTGCCGCAGCGCGTCGCGTACCGGCTCCAGCGGGTCGCCGCCCGATTCGCGATGACGGTCGATCAGCACGACGTTCAGCAGCTTCTGCGCGATGTGACGCTTCAGGTCGCTGCTGTCCCAGTAGTCGCGCGCGGCGACCGGCCGCACGACCGCGCGCACGTCGCGCGGCAGCGCGGCGAGGATCGCGAGCGTGTCGATGTGGCTCGTATGGTTCGAGAAATAGATCTTCTGCGTCGGGGACGGCGGCGCCTGATGCCAGACCGGATACGCGCCCGCGACGAGCCGCACGATGGACAGCAGGAAATCGCGCTGCCAGACGTTGAGGATGTTCATCGGCGCGCGGCCTCCTGCGTGCATGCCCGGCCCGCCGCGCACGCGCGGTGGGCGGAACCCCGGAATGCCGGCGCGGCAGGATGCGCGCCGGACGGCTCTTGTTTAAATTTTTTCAAAGTTCGTGGCTGCCTGTCGCAGGTCCGCGATAATCGGACGATTCGCCGTCGCACGCTGCTGCGTCGCGGCGAATGCGCCGGTCGGCGGCGTGATAATCGGCTGTTGCACGAGTGCCCGCTGCCGCTCGAATGGATCTCGCCGCGATCGGGCCAGCGGATTATCGCGAGTTTCGCCGAAAAACGCCAGATTGCCGCCGCGCGGGCGGTTCGCGCCGCCATGCTTGACGCATGGAGGCCGCTCGGCGACGATGAGGGCCGATCAATCCAGGCCGACGAAGGCCGTTTCGCCGCCCGGGGCATGGCGGCGGGAAACTATCCGACCGTGCCGCGCGAATAATACGAATACGAAACGATGAGCCTCTACGCACTCAAACCCAAATTCCAGAACCGTCTGCGCCCGTTCGCGAATTCGCTCGCCGAACGTGGCGTCACGGCCAACCAGGTCACGCTGTTCGCGGCCGGCGGCTCGATCGTCGTCGGCGCGCTCGCCGGGCTCGGCGTGTTCGCCCGCGCGCTGTTCCTGCTGATCCCGCTGTGGCTGTTCGCGCGGATGGCGCTCAACGCGATCGACGGGATGCTCGCGCGCGAGCACGGGCAGAAGAGCACGCTCGGCGCATACCTGAACGAGCTGGGCGACATCGTGTCCGACGTCGCGCTCGTGCTGCCGTTCCTCGCCATTCCCGCGTTCGCGCCGGCGGACGTCTGGCTGTTCGCGCTGACGGCGGTGATCGTCGAATGCGCGGGGCTGATCGGCCCGCTCGTCGGCGCGACGCGCCGCTACGACGGCCCGTTCGGCAAGAGCGACCGGGCGCTGGCCCTCGGCGCGTTCGCGCTGTGGATCGGCCTCGGCTTGCCGGTCGGCGGCGCCGCCGCGTGGCCGTGGCGGCTGCTGATCGTGCTGTCGATCGTGACGGCGGTGCGGCGCGTGCAGGCCGGGATCGCCGAAGCGGGCGGCTGATCGGCCGCCGACGCGGGGCGGGACCGGCGCCGGAGGGCGGCGCCGCATGATTCGAATAACGAAACGAGAGAGATCGCATGAACGCACGCACGGCCCGCGAGGCCGACTTCATCACGCACGACGGCGCAACGCTGTTCTACCGCCACTGGCCCGCGACGGGCGCACGCTGCCGCGGCGCGATCGTGCTGCTGCATCGCGGGCACGAACATTCGGCGCGCGTCGCGCACCTCGTCGACGAGCTCGACCTGCCGGATTTCGCGTTCTTTGCGTGGGACGCACGCGGCCACGGCCGCTCGCCGGGCGCGCGCGGCTACAGCCCGAGCGCGGCCGCGTCGGTGCGCGACCTGCAGACCTTCGTCGAGCATATCCGCGACACGCACGGCATCGCGATCGAGGAGATGGCGGTCGTCGGCCAGAGCGTCGGCGCGGTGCTCGCGGCGGCCTGGGTGCACGACTACGCGCCGCCGATCCGCGCGCTCGTCGTCGCGTCGCCGGCATTCCACATCAAGCTCTACGTGCCGTTCGCGCGGCCGGGGCTGCGGCTGATGCACAAGCTGCGCGGGCTGTTCTACGTGAACAGCTACGTGAAGCCGAAATTCCTCACGCACGATCCCGAACGGATCGCGAGCTACGCGTCCGATCCGCTGATCACGCGGCCGATCGCGGTCAACATGCTGCTCGACCTGCACGATACCGCGCGGCGGATCGTCGCCGACGCGGCCGCGATCACCGTACCGACGCAGTTGCTGATCTCGGGCGCCGACTGGGTCGTGCATCGCGGCCCGCAGGACCGCTTCTTCGAACGGCTCGGCTCGGCGCGCAAGGAGCGCATCGTGCTGCCGGGCTTCTACCACGACACGCTCGGCGAGCGCGATCGGGCCCAGGCGCTCGCGCCGCTGCGCGCGTTCGTGCTGCGCGAGTTCGATGCGCCGAGCCCGCGCGTGTCGCTCGCCGATGCCGACCGGCGCGGCGCGTTCCACGACGAATACGCGGCGCTCGGCCGGCCGCCGGCCAACGTGTTCGCCCGGGCGTACTGGGCGCTCACGCGCGCCGGCCTGAAAGCCGGCGGCGCGCTGTCGGACGGCATCGCGCTCGGGCTGCGGCTCGGCTTCGATTCGGGCTCGACGCTCGACTACGTGTACCGCAACCGCGCGCAGGGGCGGTTCGGCATCGGCGCGCTGATCGACCGCACGTATCTCGATTCGCCGGGCTGGGTCGGCATCCGCCAGCGCAAGGTGCATCTGCAGGAACTGATCGGCGCGGCGATCGGCCGGCTGCGCGCGCACGGCACGCCGGTGCGGATCGTCGACATCGCGGCCGGTCACGGGCGCTACGTGCTCGACGCGATCGCGATGGCCGCCGAGCGCGACGGCGCGGCGCCCGACGACATCACGCTGCGCGACTACAGCCCGCCGAACGTCGAGGCCGGGCGCGTGCTGATCGCGCAGCGCGGCCTCGAGCCGATCGCGCGCTTCGAGCGCGGCGACGCGTTCGACGAGGCGTCGCTCGCGACGCTCGAGCCGCGGCCGACGCTGGCGATCGTGTCGGGCCTGTACGAGCTGTTCGGCGAGAACGCGCTGATCGAGCGCTCGCTGCGCGGGCTCGCGCAGGCCGTGCCGCCGGGCGGCTATCTCGTCTACACGGGGCAGCCGTGGCATCCGCAGCTCGAATTCATCGCGCGCGCGCTGAACAATCACCGCGGCGAGTCGACGTGGGTGATGCGCCGCCGTTCGCAGGCCGAAATGGACGAGCTCGTCGCGCGGGCGGGCTTCCGCAAGCTCGACCAGCGGATCGACGAGATGGGCATCTTCACGGTCAGTCTCGCGCAGCGGGTCGACGCGTCATGAGCGCGCTCGGCGGCGGCGCGGGTGCTGGCGCGGGCGGCGGGCTGGCCGAGCCGGCGGCCGGCGCGCGCGGCGCGTCGTTCGCGCTGCGTTTCGGCTGGCTCGCGGCGATGGGCGCCGTGTTCTTCTCGACGTACGGCTTCGCGAACTGGCTCGCTGCGCGCCGCGCCGCGGTGCCGACGTTCGCGTTCGGCTGGGAGCATGCGATCCCGTTCGTGCCGTGGACGATCGTGCCGTACTGGTCGATCGACCTGCTGTATGCGCTGTCGTTCTTCTTCTGGACGCGCCGCGACGATCTGCTCGATCACGTGAAACGGCTGCTGACCGTGCAACTGGTGTCGGTCGCATGCTTCATCGCGTGGCCGCTGCGCTTCGGCTTCGAGCGGCCCGACGCGGGCGGCGTGGCCGGCGCGCTGTTCACGCTGCTGATGGGCTTCGACAAGCCGTTCAACCAGGCGCCGTCGCTGCATATCGGGTTGCTCGTCGTGCTGTGGGCCGCCTATGCGAAGCACCTGCGCGGCACGTTCGCGCGCGGTGTGCTGCATCTATGGTTCGCGGCGATCGGCGTGTCGGTGCTGACGACCTATCAGCATCACGCGATCGACGTGCCGACCGGGGCGGCCGTCGGCTGTCTCGCGCTGTTCCTGTTTCCGCTGCGCGATGCCGCGGGCCGGTTGCCGGGCGCCGATGCATCGCCGAGCCAGGCCGGCCGCGCGCTCGCGCGCCGCTATGCGTTCGGCGCCGCGCTGGTCGCATGCGCGGCGCTGGCCTGGGTGCCGCGTGCGCCGGGCGGGGCGCTGGCGGCGGGGTGGGGCGCGCTGGCGCTCGCCTGCGTTGCGTGGGCTTACCGGCGCGGCGCGCCCGGCGCGTTCCAGAAGGACGCGCACGGGCGGTTTCCGGTCTTCATCGGCGCGCTGCTCACGCCGACGATCGCCGGCGCGTTCGTCAATTCGCGGCTGTGGACGTTCCGCCAGCCGGCGCCGGTGCGGATCGACGAACGCGTGTCGATCGGCCGGACGCCGACGACGCGCGACATCCGGCGCCACGGCTTCTCCGCGCTGGTCGACCTGACTGCCGAGATGCCGCGCTGGGCGGTGGCCGACGCATCGCTCGCGTATGCGTGCGTGCCGCAGCTCGACCTCGTCGCGCCGACGGCGGCGCAGCTCGCGCAGGCCGTCGCGGCGCTCGAGCGCCTGCACGGCGAAGGGCGCGACGTGCTGGTCTGCTGTGCGCTCGGCTACGGGCGCAGCGTGCTGTGCGCGGCGGCGTGGCTCGCCGCGCGGCGCGGGTTCACCGATGCGCGCGACGCGCTGGCCGCAGTGCGCGCCGTGCGGCCGCGCGCGGTTTGGTCGGATGACGGCGTGGCCGTGCTGCAGCAGTGGATCGATCGCCGGTGCGACGCGGGGCGCGTGTGATGCGCGATCCGTCCGCGCCGTTCAGAATCGCCGCCGCGCGCGGCGCGCTCGATGCGGGTGCATGGGCGCTCGCGGCCGCGCTGGCCGCGGCCGGCGCGGGCGGGTGGATCGCGGCGGGCTGGGCGCCCGCGACGCTCGCCCGGGTACTGCTGGCCCTCGTCAGCACGGGATCGGGGATCGCGGCGCTGTGGTACGCGGTGCGCATCGAGATCGATCGGCGGCTGTTTGCCGCGCTGGCGCGGGCGGCGCAAGGCGACGGGGCGGTCGGCGACGGGCTCGCGGCGCTCGACCGTGCGCTTGCCGATCTGGGCTGGATCGACGCGGCGAAGGCCGGGCGCACGCTCGACGCACGCGTGCGCGGCGCGGTCGGGCTGTGCCGGGCCGCGGTGCTCGTCGCGATCGTGCAGTGGCTCGTCGTCGGGCTCGCGATCGCGGTGTCGCCAATCGGTTAGGGCCAGCGCAAGCGCGCTATCGGCCGGAACGGCCCGTCCGGCGCATGCGAGGCGTCATGCTTGCGCGGAGCGCCGCGATCGCGTGCGCTTGGCCGCGTACATCGCGTGGTCCGCGTGCTCGATCAGCGCATTCATGTCGGTGCCGTCGTCCGGCAGCACCGCGATGCCGACGCTGACGCCGAGCTGCAGCGCATGCCCGTCGAATTCGAACGGCTCGCCCACCAGCCGCGCGAGCCGCGTGCTTTGCGCATGGGCATCGTCGCGTGTGCCGATATTCGGCAGGATCACCGCGAATTCGTCGCCGCCGATGCGCGCGACCGTATCCGAGCGCCGCACCGCGGCTTGCATCCGCGTGGCGACCTCGCGCAGCGCGGCGTCGCCCGCGCGGTGGCCGAACCCGTCGTTGATCGGCTTCAGCCCGTCCATGTCGATGTTGAGAATGCCGAGCCGGCCGCTTGCGCGCAGCGCCGAGTGCATCGACTGGCGCAGGCGGTCGTAGAACAGCGCGCGGTTCGGCAAGCCCGTGAGCGCGTCGTGGGTCGCGCGCAGGTAGAGCTCGTTCGCTTCGTTGCGCGCCGCGTGGAACATCGCGGCGGCGATCAGGTCGGCCATCAGCCGCAGGGTGGCCGAGTCGGCCGGCGAGAAGCCGTCGACGTCCGGCGACATCACCTTCAGCACGCCGACCGTCGTGTCGGCATGCGTGAGCGGCATCACGAGCATCGAGCGCAGGCCGACCCGGCGGCACGCATCGCGATCGACGCGCGGGTCGGTTTCGGAATCGATGCAGTGCAGCAACTCGCCTTGCTGCACGCACAGCCCCGACAGGCTGCCCGAGCGCCGCAACCGCAGGCCGAGCATGCCGGCCGCCGTGCCCGACGCGGCGCGGTACACCATGTCGTCGCCTTCGGCGAATTCGACCGCGGCGGCGCTCGCGCCGGTGAGCTTCGGCATCTGTTCGGCGACGTACGCGATCACGCTGCCGAGGTCCATGCCGAGTTTCGCGATTTCGGCTTGTGCCGCGATGATGCGCAGCAACGTGTCGGCGGACGGGGTGGCGGAGTCGGCGGTTTGATTCAAGTCAGTTTTCCATGAAGAAAGTACGTCGCGCGACACGTACTTGCGGTAGCATACGCGCCGCCTGCGGCAGCGCGCGTGGCGACGGCGGTCCGCCACGGACCGCGGCCGGTGCCCGGCCCCCGGCCAGCCGTATCGCGCCGGCAGTATGCCGTTCCAGCCGTCCCGCTGGCAACGGCGCAATTCTTGCCATTCCCTCTTCCCGCGCGGCATTTCCGACCGAATTGAGGTTTTTTCGCTTCATAGTCGCGAATCACGGTAAGTTTTGTTCTATTTTTGAGATAGTGTGACGAATGGGCGGGCGCCGGTGCCAGGCGCGCCGCAACGCGACGAACCGGCCGTTGAAGCATCCGCCGCGTCGTACCGACAAATGCAATCAGGTCATATAGATGAGAGGAAGCAGAGGGGATGTGCACTCACGGGCATAGCTGCTTTGCGCGCGTCCGTTGCGACGCGCGGATGGACCGGACGATCGTGACGATGGAGAGCGGCGCATGAGGCCGGCCGTGTCGCTGTTCGTTCTCGCGGCCGCGATGACCGGCGCTTTCCACGCGGCCGCGCTGTCGGCCGCGCCGATGCCGGCGGTGCCGGCCGCCGCTTCGACGTCCGCTGCCGATCGCGCGGCGGCCCCCGATGCAGCGCCGGCCGCGACGCCCGCTATCGTGCCGACGGCGGCCAGCGCGCCGGCCGCCGGCCTGCCGGCCACGACCGTGCGCATGCCGTTCGCATCGCTCGGCGCGTTCGATCCGCTGCGCCTGCGCGGCGCCGACGACGCGCGCACGATCAACGCCGGCGTGCGGCTCGACCGCGTGATCACGGGCGCGCGGCTGCGCCTGACCTACGCGTATTCGCCGTCGCTGGTCTTTCCGCTGTCGCACCTGAAGGTGTCGGTGAACGGCGAGGTGATCGCGACCGTTCCGTTCGATGCGGCACGCGCCGGGCGCACGGTCACGCAGGAGATCCCGATCGATCCGCGCTACTTTTCCGATTTCAACCAGATCGGCCTGCGCCTGATCGCGCACTACACGCTCGACCATTGCGAGGATCCGGCGAACTCGGCGCTGTGGGCCGACGTGAGCCCGACGAGCGAGCTGATCCTCGACGAATCGCCGGTGCGCCTGCCGAACGATCTCGCGCTGCTGCCCGCGCCGTTCTTCGACCGGCGCGACAACGGCCGTCTGCGGCTGCCGTTCGTGCTGCCGGCCACGCCCGATTCGGCGACGCTGCGCAGCGCGGGCGTGCTCGCGTCGTGGTTCGGCGCGCTGGCCGACTACCGGCATGCGCGCTTCCCGGTATCGGCCGCGCTGCCGGCCGACGACCAGGCCGTCGTGGTCGGCACGGCCGCGACGCTGCCGGCCGGTCTCGCGCTGCCACCCATCAACGGTCCGCTGCTCGCGGTCGCCGACAATCCGGCCGCGCCGGGGCGCAAGCTGCTGATCGTCACGGGCCGCACGGCGGCCGAGGTCGACGACGCGGTCGCGACGCTCGTGCTCGGCCGCGCGGCGCTGTCCGGGCCGGCGGCGACGGTCGCGCACGTCGATCTCGGCGCGCCGCGCAAGCCGTACGACGCGCCGCGCTGGCTGCCGGTGAACCGGCCGATCGCGTTCCGCGAGCTCGTGAACGACCCGCGCCAGCTCGAAGTGCGCGGCACGACGCCCGACGCGATCCGGCTGAACCTGCGCGTGCCGGCCGATCTGCATTCGTGGAACGGCGCGGGCGTGCCGATCACGCTGCGCTACCGCTACACGGCGCCGACCGTGCAGGACAATTCGACGCTCGCCGTCGAGATCAACGACCAGCTCGTGAAGTCGTACCGGCTCGGGCCGGCCCACGCGGAGGACGCGCACGGGCGCATGCAGTTGCCGCTGCTGTCGGTGCCGGAAGGGCGCGTGACGAGCGACGTCGACATTCCCGCGTTTCGCGTCGGCAGCGGCAACCAGCTGCAATTCCGCTTCACGCTCGATTCGCAGAAGACGGGCCTGTGCTCGAGCACGGCCACCGAGCCTCAGCGCGCGGCGATCGATCCGGATTCGACGATCGACTTCTCGCATTTCGTCCATTACGCGCAATTGCCGAACCTTGCGTTCTTCGCGAACAGCGGCTTTCCGTTCACGCGCTTCGCGGACCTGTCGCAGACGGCCGTCGTGCTGCCCGAGCGGCCCTCGCCGCAGGAGCTCGAGGCGTACCTGACGATGCTCGGCCACATGGGCGAATGGACCGGCTTCCCGGCGCTGCGCGTGCAGGTCGCGCGGCCCGGCGACGTCGCCGCGCTGTCCGGGCACAAGGATGTGCTCGTGATCGACGGCTCCCCGGCGTCGCCGCTGCTCGCGAACTGGCGTGCGTCGCTGCCGCTCGCGATCGGCGAGCCGGGCGGCGCGGGCGGCGGCGGTGGCGCGACGCGCGTCGCGTTCACGGTGAAGGAGCGCTGGCGCAACGGCGTGGGCGTCGCCGACGGCGGCGCGCACATCGAACAGACGGGCCCGCTCGCCGCGCTCGCCGGTTTCGAGCTGCCGGGCAGCCGCGGCCGCAGCGTCGTCGCGCTGACGGCGACCGACCAGCCGCGCCTCGGCGATCTGCTCGACGTGTTCGAGAACGCGGGGCTCGTGTCGCAACTGCAGGGCGACCTCGCGCTGGTGCGGCCGGGGCAGGTCGACAGCCTGCGGGTCGGCGAGCCTTACGTGGTCGGCTTCGTGCCGTGGTATGCGCGCGTGTGGACGGAGGCGGCGCGGCATCCGGTCGTGCTCGGCGCGGTGGGCGTCGTCGCGGGGCTGCTGCTCGCGCTCGGCGTGTTCAGCGTGCTGCAGCGAATCGCCGCGCGTCGACGGGGGATGTAACGGATGGCGCGGGCAATGACGAAGCGACGGGCGACGCAGCCGGCGCGGCGTGTCGGCGCGACGCTCGCGCTGGCGGTGGCGGTGACGTGCGCGGCGGCCGGCATGGCCATGCACGCGCGGGCCGCGCCGGCCAGTGCAGCCGATGCCGCCGCCGCGGGATGCAGCGCCACGTGGCCGCGCTGGGACGCGTTCAAGCGCGATTTCATCTCGGCCGACGGCCGCGTGATCGACGTCGGCTCGGCCGATTCCCGCACGGTATCGGAGGGGCAGGCGTATGGGCTGTTCTTCGCGCTGGTCGCGAACGACCGGCGCATGTTCGACACGATCCTCGCGTGGACCGAGAACAATCTCGCGCAGGGCGACCTGAGCGCACGCTTGCCGGCGTGGCTGTGGGGCCGCGCGCCCGACGGCGCATGGCGCGTGCTCGACGCGAACGCGGCGTCGGACGCCGACCTGTGGATCGCCTATGCGCTCGTCGAGGCCGGGCGGCTGTGGCACGAGCGCAGCTATACGGCGCGCGGCGCGCTGCTCGCGAAACGCGTGCTCGACGACGAGACGGCGACCGTGCCGGGCCTCGGCCTCACGCTGTTGCCGGGGCCGACCGGGTTCAAGCTGGCCAACGGCCAATGGCGAGTGAATCCGAGCTATTCGCCGCCGCAGGTGATTCGCGCGCTCGGCGCGCGGCTGCCCGACGACCGGCGCTGGGCCGCGCTCGCATCCAGCACCGCTCGCGTGCTGCTCGACACCGCGCCGAAGGGCTTCTCGCCCGACTGGGCGCTGTATCGCGCGGGCAAGGGGTTCGGGCCCGATCCGGATACGCACGCGGAGAGCGCGTACAACGCGATTCGCGTGTACCTGTGGGCCGGCATGCTCGACCGCGCCGATCCGCTCGCCGCGCCGCTGCTCGCGAAGTTCGCGCCGTTCGCCGACCATATCGCCGCGCATGGCGCGCCGCCGGAGAAGGTCGATACGACGACGGGCGTCGCGGGCCCGAACGACGGCAACGGCGGCTTCTCCGCGGCGGCCGTGCCGTTCCTCGACGCGCGCGGCCAGCACGCGCTCGCGGATGCGCAGGCGGCGCGCGTCGAGACGCTCGCGCGCCAGTCGGCGCCCGGCTATTACTCCAGCGTGCTGACGCTGTTCGGGCTCGGCTGGCGGGACGGCCGCTACCGGTTCGAAGCGGACGGCACGCTCGGCACCCGTTGGGGAGGCCGTTCGTGCGCCGCCCGTTGAAGCGCGCCGCGCCGCACGTCGCGGGATTCGCGTGGCTCGCGTCGTCGGTGTGCGCGGCGGCGCCGGGCGCCGCTTCGGGCGCCGCGGCGGCGACCCCCGCGGCACCGGCGACCGCGGCTGCCGGCGATGCGCGGCGCGAGCTCGACACCGCGCGGATGTGGGGCATCAAGCATCGCGACGATCTCGCGCGCGATGCGCTGCGCAAGGGCCTGCTGATCGCGCCGGGCGATCCCGACCTGCTGGCCGAACAGGTGCGCGTGCTGCTGCGGCTCGGCGACGCGAGAGGTGCGCAGGCGTCGCTGGCGCGGCTGCAGGCGCAGTCGCCGAATGCGCCGGCCACGCGGCGGGTGGCCGACGAATACCGCGTCGCGACGAGCGCGCGCGGCGAGATGGCGCAGATCCGGCTGCTCGCGCGCAGCGGCCGCGCCGACGAGGCGGCCCGGCGGATCGTCGCGCTGTTTCCGAACGGCGCGCCGTCGGGTGCGCTCGGCGCCGAATATTACCAGATCGTGTCGAATGCGCCGGGCGGGCGCGAGCCGGCGATCGCCGCGCTGCGCCGCGCGATCGCCGCCGATCCGCGCGACACGAGCGCGTCGATCGCGCTCGCGCGGCTGTTGAACCAGCGCGACGACACGCGCGCGGAAGCGAACCGGATCGCGTCGTCGCTCGCGACGCGCGCCGACGCGGACCATACGGAAGCGATGGCGCTGTGGCGGCGCGTGCTGCAGTCGGCCGGCAGCGATCCGGCGTATCTCGATGCGCTGCACGCGTATCTCGCGCTCGCGCCGGACGATACCGAATTCCGCGATCGCGCGGCCGGCCTCGATCGGCAGCGCGATGCGCAGCGCCGGCTCGAGCGCGATCCCGACTACATCGCGCAGCAGCGCGGGCTGCAGGCGCTGGCGCGCGGCGACCTGGCCGCCGCCGACCCGCTGCTCGCGCGCGCCGCGCGGGCGCGGGCGGACGACGCCGATGCGCTGGGCGGGCTCGGCCTGCTGCGCCTGCGCGAAGGGCGGCATGACGAAGCGCGCGCTGTTCGCACGGGCCGCGACGCGTGCGACCGACCAGCGCGGCAAATGGCAAGGCCTCGCGCGTACCGCGCAGTTCTGGGGGCTGCTCGCCCAGGGCCGCGAGGCGGCCAGTGCGGGCCGCCCGCGCGATGCCGAGCGCGCCGCGCGCGCGGCGCTCGCGATGCAGCCGGACAACCCGGACGCGAAGCTTCAGCTTGCCGATGCGCTGCTCGCGCAGCGCGACTGGGCGCAGGCGGAGCCATTGCTGCGCGGTTTGCTCGCCGCGCGCTCGCCGAGCGTGTCGGCCGTGCGCGACACGGCCACGCTGTATGAAAACACCGGCCGCGCGGACCGGATCGGCCCGTTGCTCGACGCGCTGCAAGGGCGTGTGACGGGCGCCGACGATCGGCGCGCGCTCGACGGCCTGCGCGGCGACCTGCTCGCGAAGGAAGCGCGCGCGCTGGCCGACAAGGGGGCACGCGGGCCGGCCGCGCAACGCTACGAGGCGGCCGTGCGCGCGACGCCCGACGCGCCGTGGACGCGCTTCGCGCTCGCGCGCCTTTATCGCGACATGGGGCTGCCGCAGCTCGGCCGCACGGTGATGGACGACGGGCTCGCGCTGAGCGATACGCCCGAGATGCGCTACGCGAACGCGCTGTATCGCAACTCGCTCGACGATGTCGCGGGCGCGCAGGCCGCACTGGCGCCGGTCGACGATGCGCACCGTTCGGACGGGATGCGTGCGCTCGCGCGCAAGCTCGATGCCGAAAATGCGCTCGCCGACGCGCGCGGCGCGCATGCACGCGGCGACCGCGCGGCATTCGCCGCCACGCTCGCGCACGCGCAGGCGAGCGCGCCGGACGATCCCGACATGCTCGCCGCGATCGGCGCGCAGTGGATCGACGCGGGCGAACCCGAGCGCGGCCTCGCGCCGCTCCACGACTGGATCGCCGCGCATCCGCGCGAAGCCGATGCGGACGTGCGCCTGCGCTACGGCGACCTGCTCGGCCGCGCGGGGCGCGACGACGCGCTCGCCGCGTGGCTCGACACGCTGCGCCGCGACCCGGCGCTGACGCCCGCGCAGACGGCGCGACTGGAGGACCAGTCGCTGCGGCTCGTGCTGCGGCAGACCGACGACGCGATCGCGCGACAGGACTATGGGCAGGCGCGCACGCTGCTCGATCGCGCGAGCCCGGCCGGCCGCGCGGACAAGCGCTATGCACTCGAACTCGCCGATCTCGAACGCGCGCAGGGGCATTACGATGCGGCGCGCGAGGCGCTCGCGCCGGTCGTGGCGCGTACGCCCGACGATGCCGATACGCAGCTCGCGCTCGCCCGGATCGACGAGGACAGCGGCAACCGTGCGGCCGCCCGCGAGCGCGTGCAGGCGGTGCTGGCGCGCACGCCGGACGACGACGTCGACACGCAGTTGTCGGCCGTGCGCCGCCTGAACGCGCTGCGCCGGCCGGACGAAGCCGCGCAGGTGACCGGGCGGCTGCAGGCCGCATATCCGGCGCGTGCCGACGTGACGGTCGCGGCCGGCCGCGTGGCCGAGGCGCAGGGCCGCTACGACGACGCGGTGTCGCTGTACCGGCTGTCGCAGTCGCAGGAGCGCGCGACGGGGGTAGGCCCGGGCCGCGACGGGCTGACACCCGCGCAGGCCGCGTTCGCGGAGCTGGCGCAGCGGCGCAATCCCGAGATCGAGACCGGCTGGATACCCGCGTACAAATCGGGCGACGAAGGCATCTCGTCGTATCGCGCGCAGCAGGTGCCGATCTACATGCAGATGCCGGTCCGCTACGACGGGCACGTATTCGCGCAGATCGACACCGTGCATCTCGACCCGGGCACGCTTGATACGAGCGACCCGAACGCGTATTCGCTGAAGACGTTCGGCACGTACGCGGGGCTCAGGGCGCCGAACGGGCTGCCGCCGCCGTTCCAGCCGAATCCGCAGGCTGCCGCGCTGCTCGCGAATCCGTCGGGCTCGCTGCACCAGTCGGTGACGGGGGTCGCGCTCGGTGCCGGCTATCTGTCCGATGCATGGCGCGTCGATCTCGGCACGTCGCCGCTCGGCTTTCCGGTGCATTACCTGGTCGGCGGCGTGCGCTACCGCTTCGACGCCGGCCCCGCGAGCTTCTCCGTGAATGCGTCGCGCCGGCCGGAAACGAGCAGCGTGCTGTCGTACGCGGGGATGCGCGACCCGTGGACGGGCGCGGTGTGGGGCGGCGTGCGCCGCGACGGCGTGAACCTGCGCGCGTCGGTCGACGTCGGCCGCACGAACCTGTTCGCGGAACTCGGCGCGGGCGTGCTGTCCGGCCGCAACGTCGAACGCAATGCGGAAGTCACGCTGCGCACCGGCTTCACGGTGCCCGTGTACGAGCGCGCGACGATGAAGGTCAGCACCGGGCTCGTCGGCAATGCGTGGCACTACGCGCAGAACCTGCGTTACTACACGTACGGGCAGGGCGGTTACTACAGCCCGCAGCGCTACCTGTCGCTCGGCGTGCCGATCGAATGGGCGGGGCGGCACGATGCGCTGTCGTGGGACCTGACCGTCACGGGCGGGATCTCGAACAGCTACGAGAAGGATTCGCTGTATTACCCGACGCTCTCCGGACAGCGGGCCGCGCAGGTGGCGGCCGGGTTCGTGTACGCGGGCAGTTCGACGCGCGGCGTGTCGTTCTCGTACGGCGTGAACGGCATCGTCGAGTATCGCGTGAACCCGCACCTGAGCTTCGGCGCGCAGTTGCACATCGACCGGTCGCACGACTATGCGCCGAGCTCGGCGCTCGTCTACCTGCGCTATGCGTTCGATGCGCGCGCGCCGCGCAGCTGGCTCGTGACACCCACGCCCGTGCGGCTTTATTCGGATTACTAGGGGAACGCGTGACTACGGAATTCGATGCTACCCGCCTCGCGCCCGGCGCCACCGGCCTGGTCGATCGCGTGCGCGCGCTGTTGCGCATGGGGCCGGCGGGCGGCCGTGCCGGCGCATCGAGCCGGCTCGCGATCGACGGCCTGCCCGACGCCTGGACGCAACTGGACGCCGGCGGCCTTTACGCGATCTACGCGGCCGGCGGCACGCCGGGGTGCGACGCGCTCGTGTGGGAAAGCGCGCGGCAGGCGCGCACACGCGACGTCACGATCGTGCTGGCGCGCGATCCGTCGAGCGTCGCCGCGCAGATGGCATCGCTCGGCTTCGCGGGCGGCGCGCAGCCGGCCGGCTGGCCGCGCAACCTGAACGTGCTGGCGATGCCGCCGGCGGCCGAGCCGGCAGACGCCGGCGCCGATGCTGGCGTGGCCGGCGGCGCGTCGGGCCGCGCGGCGCCCGGCCCGTTCGCGCGGCTGACGGGCGGCTTGCGCGCGATGAAGCGCTACGGGCTGCATGCCCGGTCGCTGTATTTCGTCGAAGGCGCGCAGCGCTGGTTCAGCTGGGACGATCCGGTCGCGCTCGCGGAGGAAGCGCACGCGCTGGCCGGCTGGTGCCGCACCCGCCGGATCGCGCTCGTGCTGCTGCTCGACCCGGAAGCGGCCCGGGCAGGCGGCGACACGCGTGCCGACGATGCGCCGCTCGTGCGCGATGCGCAGCGCGCGCCGCGCAGCGCCTTCCACGGAATCTGCTCGGGTGTCGCGCAGTTGCAGCGCACGCACGGCGAATTGCTGTGGGTCGTCGATTTCTGGCGCGCGGGCGACACGCTCGCGGCCGGCGAGGTGCGGCCGCTGCGCTTCGCGCCGGGCGGCCGGTTGACCGCCAGCGTCGATGGCGGCGCGACCGAACCGGCGCACCGGATGAAGCTCGCGAGCGACGAGGATCGCGTGGTGGTCAGCCGCGCGGTGCTCGACGGCGCGAGCCGCGTGCCGGACGGCTGGGAGATCGTCGACGACAACGCGGCCGTCGTCGTCGCGTGCGCGAACGCGCAGGCCGCGACCGCGGTGCTCGTGTTCCGCTCGCATGCGCAGCTCGAAGCGCTGTGCGCGGACGTGCATACGTTGCGCCGGCAGTGCGGCGGCGCGCTGAAGATCGCGGTCGTCGAGCGCGGCGAGGTGCTGCGCCAGCAGTTCGAGATGCTCGTGCTGAGCGTCGGCGCGAACCGCGTCGTCGCGCGCGACCTGCCCGTGTCGCGGATGCAGGCCGCCGTGCACGCGCTGCACGGCCAGCTCTACGCGCGGCCCGTCGCGGCCGACTATCGCGCGGCGCTCGCGGCCGCGCTCGGCGATTCGGTGCTCGGCTACCTGCCGGTCGGCGGGTTCTGCCAGCGGATTCGCGCGGTGCTCGACCGCGGCGCGGTGCTCGCGCTGCCGCATACGCTCGCGAAGCTCACGCTGCTGCCGGGCGTGTCGCACGTCGACGCGTTGCGGCATTGCCGGCCGCGTCGCGCGGGCGACGTCGTGACGGCCGATGCCGGGCACCTGTTCGTGTTCCTGTTCGCGTGCGAGCCGGTTGATGCCGAAGACGCGCTCGCGCGGATCTTCGACGTGCCGGTCGATACGCTGTCCGATCGCGTCGTGTGCCTGGGGCAGGGCAGCATCGACACCGAGCTCGACGCGCTGAAGGCCGAGAACCGGCGCGCGCCGATCGCCGATTACAGCGACCTGTTCGCAGCGGCGCGGCCGCCGGGCGCCGCGCCTGCAGCGGCCACGCCCGTCGCGCCCGGCGCGGCATTGCCCGACGCGAGCGAGGTGAGCGACGCGATCGATGCGATCGATACCGTCGTCGCGCTCGACGCGATCGGCGTGCCGCAGGCGTCCGCGCCGGCTGCCGCCGACACCGCGGCGCCGGATCCCGTCATTCCCGCCGTGCGTGCGCGCGGCGCCATTCGCAGCGCGATGCCGCTGCGCAAGCAGGAGGACGCATGATCGCCGAACTCGTCATCGGCTTCATCGTCGGTATCGTGATCGCGGTGCCGGTGTGGATCGTCGCGCAGCACCTCGGCATCGGCCGCGGCTTTCATGCACCGCGCGGCATCGACCGGCGCGACGCGGTGCCGTGCGAACTCGTGCCCGTCGCGCTGCGCGGCCGCCTGCTGCCCGGCGCGGGCGGCGACGAAGGCGATGAAGGCGACCAGCGCGGCAAGCGCGACAGCAAGGCGGCACGATGAAGACGATCGCCCTCACGTCGACGACGGGCGGCGCGGGCCGCACGACGCTCGCCGCCGCGCTCGCGGTGCTGCTCGCGCGCCGCGGCCGGCCGGTCGTCGCCGTCGAATTCGATGCACAGAACCTGATGGGCGCGGCGCTCGGCCTCGATACGCTGGCCGAACACGGTCTCGCGCACGGCCTGCTGGGCGGCGCCGAACCGTGGCACACGCATACGTGGGGCAACGCCGACGGCGTGCTGTTCGTGCCGTACGGGCAGGTCGACGCGGCCGGCGCGGCCGCGTGCGATGCGCGGCTCGTGGCCGATCCGGCGTGGCTCGCGCGCGCGCTCCACGAGATCGCGCTGCCGGCCGACGGCGTCGTGCTGATCGACACCGCCCGCTACCCGTCGCCGCAGGCCGAGCAGGCGATCCGGTGCGCGGACCTGACGCTCGTCGTCGTGCCGCCGGAGCCGGCCGCCTGCGCGGCGACGGCCGCGCGGCTCGGCGCGCTGCGGGCCGGCGGCGGCGACCTGCGGATCGTCGTGAACCGGCTGAACCCGGCGCGCGACATGCAGCGCGACGCGCTGGCGATGCTGCGCGCGGTCGCGGGGCCGGCGTCGATGCTCGAGCAGCGCATTCACGTCGACGCGGCCGTGCCCGAAGCGCTCGCGCGCGGCAGCTGGATCTTCGACGACGCGCCGTATTCGCAGGCGTCGCACGACCTGAACGGCGTCGCGAACTGGGTCGATACGTGGCTGAAGGCGGTCGTCGCCGGCCGCGCGGGAGCCATGCGATGAAGGCCGCGTTCGCGTCGCGACTGCGCGCGCTCGGCCGTCGAGCGGCCGACTGGTGCGCGCGCGGCATCGGGCTGCCGGCGCAACGCACGCGGCTGGACTGGTTCGTGCGGCTGTTCTTCCACGCGCCGCCGGCCGGGCGGCCCGATCATGTGCGCCGCTGGGTGCGCGTCGCGTTCCTGCAGCTCGCGCACGACTGGGGCGTGCTGCAGCCGCTCAGCGTGCGCGAATGGCTGTGGCGCGCGATCGTGCGCGCGCCGCGCGCGGCCGACGGCCGGCCCGCGCGCGATCCGCTCGCGTGGTTCGACAGGTTCGTGGTGCCCGTCTACGTGGCCGGGCGCGCGGTCGGCCGGCGCATCAACGCGATGCTCGAACGTCTGCCGTGGGCGCGCTGGGGCGGCTGGCTCGATGCGCGCGCGAACGGCGTCGGCCGGCGCCGCTGGCTCGCGCCGCTGCTGCTCGTGGCCGGCGCGGTGCTGTGGGCCGCGGCCGGGATGTCGCCGCTGATGCCCGGCGCGCAGTTCGCGTTCTTCGCGATCGTCGCGGTGCTCGCGCTCGCGCTGCGCCGCCTGCCGGGCCATCTGCCGACCCTCGCGCTCGCGTCGCTCGCGCTGCTCGCGGCCGTGCGCTACGTATGGTGGCGCACGACGCAGACGCTCGATTTCCGCAGCCCGATCGAGGCCGTCGCCGGCTACCTGCTGTATGGCGCCGAAGCCTATACGTGGATGATCCTGCTGCTCGGCTTCGTGCAGACCGCATGGCCGCTCGACCGGCCGATCGTGCCGCTGCCCGACGATCCGGACACCTGGCCGAGCGTCGACGTCTATATCCCGACCTACAACGAACCGCTGTCGGTCGTGAAGCCGACCGTGTTCGCCGCGCAGAGCATCGACTGGCCCGCCGCGAAGCTGCGCGTGTACCTGCTCGACGACGGCCGGCGCCCGGAATTCGCGGCATTCGCGGCCGAGGCCGGCATCGACTACCTGACGCGCGACGACAATCTCCACGCGAAGGCCGGCAACATCAACCGCGCGTTGCCGAAGACGCACGGCGAGTACATCGCGATCTTCGACTGCGATCACGTGCCGACGCGCTCGTTCCTGCAGACGACGATGGGCGTGTTCCTGCGCGACCCGAAGTGCGCGCTCGTGCAGACGCCGCACCATTTCTTCTCGCCCGATCCGTTCGAGCGCAACCTCGGCACGTTCCGCGAGGTGCCGAACGAGGGCAACCTGTTCTACGGCCTCGTGCAGTCGGGCAACGACCTGTGGAACGCGACGTTCTTCTGCGGATCGTGTGCGGTGCTCAAGCGCAGCGCGCTGGAGGAGGTCGGCGGCGTCGCGGTCGAAACCGTGACCGAGGATGCGCACACGGCGCTCAAGCTGCATCGGCGCGGCTATACGTCGGCGTACCTGCCGACCGTGCAGGCGGCCGGCCTCGCGACCGAAAGCCTCGCGGGCCACGTGAAGCAGCGCACGCGCTGGGCGCGCGGGATGGCGCAGATCTTCCGCATCGACAACCCGTTCCTCGGGCGCGGGCTCGGTTTCATCCAGCGGATCTGCTACGGCAACGCGATGCTGCACTTCTTCTACGGGATTCCGCGCCTGGTGTTCCTGACGATCCCGCTCGCGTACCTGTTCTTCCACCTGTACTTCATCAACGCGTCGTCGCTCGCGCTCGCGAGCTACGTGATCCCGTACCTCGTGCTCGCGAACATCGCGAACTCGCGGATGCAGGGGCGCTACCGGCATTCGTTCTGGGCCGAGGTCTACGAATCGGTGCTCGCGTGGTACATCGCGCTGCCGACCACCGTCGCGTTCTTCAGCCCGAAGCACGGCAAGTTCAACGTGACCGACAAGGGCGGCAAGATCGACGAAGGCTACGTCGACTGGTCGACGTCGAAGCCGTATCTCGTGCTGTTCGCGCTGAACGTGCTCGCGATCGTCGCCGGCCTGTGGCGGCTCGTGGCCGACCAGGGCGACGAGGCGTCGACGATCCTGATCACGCTCGGCTGGACCGTGTACAACCTCGCGATGCTCGGCGCGGCGCTGGCCGTCGCGCGCGAGACGAAGCAGGTGCGCGTCACGCACCGGATCGCGATGCGCGTGCCGGCGATGCTGCTGCTCGCCGACGGCTCGACCGCCGCGTGCTTCACGAGCGACTACTCGACCGGCGGCCTCGGTCTTGAAGCCGTGCCGGGGCTGACGCTCGCGGTCGGCGACACGCTGACGGTGTGCGTGACGCGCGGCGACCGCGCGTTTCCGTTCCCGGTGCGCGTGACCCGTGTGACGCCGACCCACGTCGGCGTGAGCTTCGAGGCGCTGACGCTCGAACAGGAGCGTCAGCTCGTGCAATGCACGTTCGGCCGCGCGGATGCGTGGCTCGACTGGCACGAAGGCGCGCGGCCCGACACGCCGCTCGGCGGGCTCAAGGAAGTGCTGCGGATCGGGCTGGACGGTTACGTACGAATGTGGAAGGGTGCGGCGCGCGGCGTGCAGGCCATGCTCGCGCCGAAACTCGATCGCGCGCGCGACTGACGCGGCGCGCATCATGGAGTGGGTTAGATGACGTTCTGGAATCTGTATTTCATCCTGAAGTTCGCGCTGTTCGCGACCGGGCGCCTGCAGCCGTTCTGGCTCGCGAACCTCGCGTTCGCGGTGGCGCTGGTGGCGAGCGCGCCGATCCGGTCGCGCGCATGGCGCATCGTCCGGCAGGTCCTGGCGATCGCGATCGCGGTGCCGCTGCTCGCGCGCGAGCTGCATGCGCCGCCGCTCGCCCGTCTCGCGGAGGCCGCGCGCGAAGTCAGCACGTTCCGGCTCGACTACTGGATGGAGCTGCTGCCGCGCCTGTTGCCGCCCGTGCTCGCGCTGACGATCGTCGGCGTGCTGATCGTCTATTTCATCGTCAATCGCTGGCTGCGCGTCGCGACGTTCGTGGTGGCCGTGCTCGTTGTCATGCCGTTGTGGCAGGCCGGCAGCGGGCTGATGGCGCGCGTCGTCGCGCCGGCCCAGCCGCAGGCGAACGCGGCGGGCGCCACGCGCGTGGACGCGCCCGAGGATCACAACGCGGCGCTCGCGACGTTCCGCGCGCAGGAATCGCAGCGCCAGGTCGCGTTCGGTCATCTCGGCAGCGATCCGGCCGCGCAGTTCGACGTGATCGTGCTGCACGTCTGTTCGCTGTCGTGGGACGACCTCGATGCGGCGAAGGTGCGCAACCATCCGATGCTGAGCCACTTCGATTACCTGTTCACGAACTTCAGCACGGCCGCGAGCTACAGCGGCCCGGCGGCGATCCGCGTGCTGCGCGCGAGCTGCGGGCAGGAGGCGCATGCGGACCTGTACAAACCCGCGCCGCAGCAGTGCCACCTGTTCTCGCAACTGGCCGGCGCCGGCTACACGGTGCAGTCGCTGCTGAACCACGACGGCCATTTCGACAACTTCCTGCAGGTGATCCACGACAACATCGGCGTGGCCGATGCGCCGATGATCTCGAACGCGGCCGCGCCCGTCGCGATGCATGCGTTCGACGGCTCGGGGATCAAGGACGACTATGCGACGCTCGCGAACTGGTACGCGCAGCGCGCGTCGGTGCCGGGGCCGGTCGCGCTGTACTACAACACGATCAGCCTGCACGACGGCAACCGCGTCGTCGGCAGCGCGCTGACGAGCATCGACTCGTATCCGCAGCGCGCGACGAAACTGATGACCGACTTCGACCGGCTCGCCGACCTGATCGCGCAATCGGGCCGCCGCGCGGTGATCGTGTTCGTGCCCGAGCACGGCGCCGCGTTGCGCGGCGACAAGAACCAGATCGCGGGGCTGCGCGAGATTCCGACGCCGCGCATCGTGCACGGGCCGGTCGGCGTGCGGCTCGTCGGCTTCACCGGCAACCACGGCGCGACGACCGTGATCGAGCAGCCGACCAGCTTCCTCGCGCTCGCGCAGTTGCTGTCGAATCTCGTGTCGAACAGTCCGTTCAAGCCGGGCGCGACGCTCGCGCAATACGCGGCCGATTTGCCGCGCACGCGGATGATCGGCGAGAACGAGGGCACGGTGACGATGCAGACGGCCGCGGGTTACGCGGTGAAAACTCCGGATGGCGTATGGATCGACGAACAGTGACGATTACCGGCGAAGGCGACGACGATCGCCTGTCGCAACCGAACGACGTGATCGGCCTCGCGCGGCATCTGCCCGCGCTCGATCCCGAGCGCTACGTCGACGAGCAGGCGCGCCGCGCGTTCGACGCGTCGCTCGATCGCTGGCCGGTGCTCGCGAAGCTGATGGGGCTGAAGCGGTAAACGCGCGACGGCCGGCATGATGGCCGGCCGTCGTCGCCTTGTCGGGGCAGGCTGCCTACTGCGCTTTGCGTTCCGGCTGCCGCGTCCATTCGTTTTCTTCGCCCGGCACCTTGCCGAAGGTCTGATCGGCCCACGCGGCCCGCGCCGCGTCGATCTTCGCGCGTTCGCTCGACACGAAATTCCATTCGATGAATCGCTCGCCCGGCAGGTGCGCACCGCCGAGCAACATCACGCGTGCGCCGTTCGCACTGGCGAGCGCCACGCTCGCGCCCGGTTCGAGCGCGGCCATCGTCGCCGGGGCGAGCGGCGTGCCGTCGACGGTGAGGTCGCCGTCGACGAGATACACGCCGCGTTCTTCATGTTCGGCATCGAGCGTGAGCGTGCCGCCCGACGCGAATTCCGCAACCGCATAGAGCGTCGGCGAGAACACGGCGACCGGCGATGCGAGCCCGAACGCGGTGCCCGCGATCACGCGCACGGTCACGCCGTCGCGCGTGAACGACGGCAGCGTGTCGGCCGCATGGTGAACGAACGCGGGTGCGGTGTCTTCATGCTCGACCGGCAGCGCGACCCAGGTCTGGATCCCGTGCACCGGCTGCTCGCGCGGGCGATCCTCGTCGGGCGAGCGCTCCGAATGCACGATGCCGCGGCCGGCCGTCATCCAGTTCACGTCGCCCGGCACGATCTTCTGCCGGAAGCCGAGGCTGTCGTGATGCATCAGCGAGCCGTCGAACAGGTAGGTGACGGTCGCGAGCCCGATGTGCGGATGCGGCAGCACGTCGATGCCGTGGCCGGCCGGCAGCACGGTCGGGCCCATTTCGTCGAAGAAGATGAACGGGCCGACGAGGCGCGCGGCGCGCGCGGGCAGCACGCGGCGCACGACGAGGTTGCCGATGTCGCTTTCGCGCGGCGTGAGCAGGGTCTTGATCGAGGTGGACATGACGGGAATCTGTGACGGGGGCGGGAATACTCAAGCGATCGCCGTGTCGATCGCGATCGGGTGCGTGAGGATCTTGTGCACCGGGCATGCATTCGCGATCTGCAGCAGGCGTTCGCGCTGTTCGTCGGTCAGCTCGCCGTCGAGCGTGATGCGGCGCACGATCGTGCTGCCCGCGCTGCCCGATTCGTGCGCGAGCTTCACGTGCACTTCGTCGAGCGGCCAGCCTTTTCGTTGCGCATACATCTTCAACGTGATCGCGGTGCACGCGCCAAGGCTCGACAGCAGCAGCGCGACGGGCGTCGGCGCCGTATCGCCGCCGCCGAGCGACGCGGGTTCGTCGGCGCGCCACTGGTGGACGCCATCGGTGAAGTGGACGAGGTAATCGACCGGGCCGATGCTCGCTTCGACGGTGAGTTCGCTCATTGCAATTCCAGGTGGGGAAAGGGGCCGGGCCGGCCGGGCATGCCGCGGGCCGGACGTTACGGTTCGAGCAGGCGCTGCAGCCGCAGCTCCTCGAAATCCAGCTCCGATTCTATGCGGTGCAGCACCGCGTCGTCGACCCGGCCGTCGCGATGCAGGTCGAGCAGCGCGTCGCGCGACACGCCGACCAGCTCCAGTTCGACGCGCAGCATCCGCGCGCGCACGTCGGCGGGCGCCGCGCCGTCGCGGTGTGCGCGCTCGTTGAACGCGACGCGGTTGCGGTATTCGGTCAGCAGCCGGTCCAGCGATGCACGTTCGAGGCCGGCGCCGCGTTGTTCGCGCGCATCGAGTTCGGCGAGCGCCGCGCCGAACGTGTGCGCGCGCACCGCGTGCTCGGACATCGTGCGGCGCGCGGCCGGGCGCAGCTTCAGCACGCGGATCAGCGGCGCGAGCGTGCCGCCCTGCACGACGAGCGTCGCGATGATCAGCAGGAACGTGCTGAACAGGATCAGGTCGCGGCCGGGGAAATTGGCCGGCAGCGCGATCGCGGCCGCGAGGCTCACGACGCCGCGCATGCCCGACCAGCCGAGCACGACCGCTTCGCGCCACGACCACGCCGCGTGGCCCGCGCGCCGCGCGCGCAGGCGGCCCGGCAGCCACATCGCGGCGAACACCCACATCATGCGCGCGCCGATCGCGGCGGCCGTCGCCGGCAGCGCGACCCGCAGGCCGGCCATCAGCACCGCGCCTTCGTGGTTCACGCCCGCGAGGATCGCGTGCAGCGCGAGGCCGATCAGGATGAACACGAGCGCGTCGAGCACGAACACGATCGCTTCCCACGTCGCCTTCGCCTTGATCCGCATGTCGGCGTCGAACACGCGATGCTGGCGCACGCCGAGCACGAGGCCGCAGGTGACGACCGACAGCACGCCCGAGCCGGCGACCGCTTCCGCGATTCCGTAGCTGCCCCATGCCATCGCGAAGGTCACGACGATGCCGAGCATCGGGTCGCGCAGGCGCGGCAGCACCCAGCACATCGCGTGGCCGCACGCGAGGCCGACCGCGATGCCGATCAGCGTGAGCGAGAAGAACAGGCCGGTGGCGCTCGCCGCCGTGATCGACACGGCGAGCGCGGCCGATACGGCCATCTGGTACAGCAGCAGGCCCGACGCGTCGTTGACGAGGCTTTCGCCTTCGAGCACCGCGACGAGCCGCGCGGGCAGCGGGTGGCGCTGCAGGATCGCCTTCGCGGCGACCGCGTCGGGCGGCGACACGATCGCGCCGAGCGTGAAGCACGCGGCCCACGGCAGTGCGGGATTCGCCGCATGCACGGCGAGCGCGACCGCGACGGTCGTGAACGCCACGGCCCCGAGCGCGAGCGACGCGATCGATGCGAGCTCCTGCCGGAATTCCTTCCAGGCGGTGTAGAACCCGCTCGACATCAGGAGCGGCGGCAGCACGGCCGCGAGCAGCAGCGCCGGGTCCATGTCGGGCACGCGCTTGCCGGCGACGGCGACCGCGCAGCCGCCGAGCAGCAGCACGACGGCCGGCGGAATCGACACGCGTTCGGCGAGCCACGTGAGCGCGCCCGCGCCGCAGATCAACAGCAACAGATAATGGAACAGCTCGACGTTGGTCATGCGCGGCCGGCGGCGATGGGGTGGATCAAGAAGGCTTGCGGTCGTTCGCGGCACCGCCCGGCAGCGCGCCGAACATGTGCTGGCTGCACTGCGCGTCGCGCCATGCTGTGTTCAGCCGATGGCCGGACAGCATCCGGCGCGCGACGGGCAGGATCTGTTCGCCGGCCAGCATGCCGAGCAGGCCGAGAAGCGCGATGATCGGCGGCGCGGGCGAATTCACGCCGATCGCGCCGTAGATGACGCCGGCGAGGATGCCGGCGAGCAGCGAGAGGACATACGGTTTCATGGTGGTGCGCCTCGTGAGGGCCGAGCGGCGCCGGAGCGGCGCCGCCGAAGTCTTGAGAGCGTATCGGGTTTGCGTGAAGAAAAAAAGGGCGGGCGGGCCGGAACGGCCATCCATTCGGGAATCGGATCGATTCCATTCCTTGGGTGTTCGTGCCGAGCGTTTGCGGCTTAAATGTTCGGGTCCGGATGACGACGATCCGGCGCCGATGCATTCCGGGCTCCTCCCGTTGTCACGGTCGAGGCAGGCCCCCCTTTTTCCGTTCACAGGACCCATCCGCCATGAGCAACCCGAAGCTTGAAGTACTGACACCGCAGAACAGCCAGCTGATCTTCATCGACCAGCAGCCGCAGATGGCCTTCGGCGTGCAGTCGATCGATCGGCAGACGCTGAAGAACAACGTCGTCGGGCTCGCGAAGGCCGCGAAGGTCTTCAACATCCCGACCACGATCACGACGGTCGAAAGCGAGAGCTTCTCGGGCCACACCTATCCCGAGCTGCTCGACGTGTTCCCGAACCAGAAGACGCTCGAACGCACGTCGATGAACTCGTGGGACGACCAGAAGGTGCGCGATGCGCTCGCCGCGAATGGCCGCAAGAAGGTGGTCGTGTCGGGCCTGTGGACCGAAGTCTGCAATACGACGTTCGCGCTGTGCGCGATGCTCGAAGGCGACTACGAGATCTATATGGTCGCCGATGCATCGGGCGGCACGTCGCAGGCCGCGCACGATATCGCGATGCAGCGCATGGTGCAGGCCGGCGTGGTGCCGGTCACGTGGCAGCAGGTGCTGCTCGAATGGCAGCGCGACTGGGCGCGCCGCGAGACGTACGACGCGGTGATGGCGATCGCGAAGGAGCATTCGGGCGCATACGGGATGGGCGTGGACTACGCGTACACGATGCTCCACAAGGCGCCGCAGCGCACCGCGACGCCGCACGAGTCGATTCCGCCGGTGCCGGCGAAGTAACGGGCCGCCGGCCGCGATCGCCGCACGGGATGCGGCGATTGCCGGCCGTCGGCCGTCGCGCGTTCAGGCGGCGGGCAGCGCCCACGGCGCGTGCGAGAAATGGTCGGCGAGGAAATCGAGCAGTACCGTCACGCGCGCGGCGCGCAGCATGCCGGGCGGCGTGACGAGGTTCACGTTGATGTCCGCGATCTTCCAGTCGCTCATCACTTCCTCGAGCTCGCCGCGCTGCAGTTCGTCCCATACCAGGAACTCGGGCTGCAGCGCGAGACCATGACCGCCGACGAGCGCGGGGAGGATCACGTCCGCGTTGTTCGTGCGAATGCGGCCGTGCACGTTCACACCGAAATCCTCGCCCGACGCCGGATGACGGAAGCGCCAGTGCTCAGGCGTCGGCAGGTTCGTGTACGTCAGGCATACGTGCTGTTCGATGTCGCGCGGATGCGTGGGACGGCCGCGCCGGTCGAGATACGCGGGCGACGCGACGAGCGGCCGGCGCACCGCGCAGAGGCGGCGCGAGCGCAGCGTCGAATCGCTGAGCTCGGCGATGCGGATCGCGACGTCGAAGCCGCCGGACACGATGTCGACGATGTGGTCGGTCAGCACGAGATCGATGTCGACGCGCGGATAGCGCTCGAGAAACGCGGGCAGCACCGGCGACAGGTGGCGCAGCCCGAACGACATCGGCGCATTCACGCGCACGAGGCCGTGCGGCTCGAGCGCCTGCGCGGATGCTTCGTTTTCGATCAGTTCCGCATCGGCGAGCAGCCGGATCGCACGGTCGCGCAGCAGTTCGCCGGTCGGCGTGAGCGACAGCCTGCGCGACGTGCGGTACAGCAGCATCGCGCCGAGGCGCTTTTCGAGGCGTGCGATCGCTTTCGATACGGTGGGTTGCGATACGCCGAGCGTTTCCGCGGCTTTCGCGAACGAACCGGTCTCCGCGACGCGCGCGAAGATGGCCCAGGCTTCGAGATCAGGAAGGTGTTGCATGGTCGGACGGGATGACGGGAAAGCGAAGGGATGCGAGGGCGGCGAAGCATGCGGCCGATGCGATGCGGGTCATTCTAATCCGGCCGGGAGAAAAATCGTTATGGAATCTTATCTACTTTCACTGAGCGCCGGCGTGCTGATCGGCGTCGTGTACAGCGTGATCAGGGTGCGCTCGCCGGCACCGCCGCTGATCGCGCTGGTGGGCCTCGCCGGCATGCTGGTCGGCGCGCAGGCCATCGCGCCGGTTCGTCACTGGCTAGGCTTCTGACCGCATCGAGGACAAAATCATGAGCGCAACCGATACTCAACCCGATCTCATCCTGCACAACGGGCGCATCACGACGCTCGACCGCGCAAACCCCGTCGCGACGGCCGTCGCGATTGCCGCCGGCCGCTTCGTCGCCGTCGGCAGCGACGCGGACGTCATGCCGCTCGCGGGCCGCGCGACGAAAGTGGTCGATCTCGGCGGCCGCGGCGTGCTGCCGGGCCTGATCGACAACCACTGCCACGTGATTCGTGGCGGCCTGAACTACAACATGGAACTGCGCTGGGACGGCGTGCCGTCGCTCGCGGTCGCGATGGAGATGCTCAAGCGCCAGGTCGCCGTGACGCCCGCGCCGCAATGGGTGCGCGTCGTCGGCGGCTTCACCGAGCACCAGTTCGTCGAGAAACGGCTGCCGACGATCGATGAGCTCAACGCGGTTGCACCGGACACGCCGGTGTTCATCCTGCGCCTGTACGACCGCGCGTTGCTGAACGCGGCCGCGCTGCGTGTCGTCGGCTATACGAAGGACACGCCGGAGCCGCCGGGCGGCACGATCCTGCGCGATGCCGGGGGCAATCCGACCGGCCTGCTGCTCGCGAACCCGAACGCGACGATCCTCTACGCGACGCTCGCGAAGG
>NZ_JAIZRS010000023.1:0-127567 GCF_020419985.1 Burkholderia sp. AU32262 | reverse complement strand
GAGCAGGCAAGCGCGCCGCCCGTGGCGCCGCTCGCGAGCGGCGCGGCGGCCGGCGTCGCGCGGCCGGTGCCAGGGCCGACGCTGCTGCCGGGCGAGCCGGCGGCCGGTGTCGGGGTATCGGCGAAGGAGGCGGCGCATTAGCGTCGCGACGAATCAGGCGCAGCGCGTTTCGCGATGCGCGCATCACGCGACACGTCGCATGCATGCGGCGCGTCACGTCGCCGGCGGGGCATGGGGCCGCCGCCGGAATGTGGAGTGTGGTTCACGTAAAGGAGCGAAGCATGGGTACCTCGGCAGCAGGTGGTGTGACGAACACGGGCGACGTGCAGAAGCAGGCCGACGACCTGACCAAGACGCAGCTCGAACTGACGAAGATCAATTTCCAGGTTCAGCAATCGACTGCGACGTTCGAAACCAGCAACGCAGTGACCGCGCAGGAGGGGACGGCGAACGCCCAGGTTGCGCAACACCTGAGTTCCGCCGGCCGCGCGTGACGCCGGTCGCCGGCCGGGCCGCGCGACGCCGCGTGCCGGAGCCGCCCACGACGGGCGCCCGGCGTGGCGTGTGCGCGTGCCGGCCGGCCCGTTTCCGGCTCTGCCGGTCAAGGAGGACACGATCATGTCGGTAACAGGCGTAGGCGCGGCGCCGCCGGGCGCAGCCGCGCTCGCGGGCGCCGCGCAGCAAACGGGCGCGACGTCCGATCCGGCGCAGGTGCGCCAGTTCGATGCGCTGATGCAGCCGGGCGCGTCGCCGGCCGCTGCGCCGTCTTCGTCGGGCGTCGCGATGTCGCGCGCGCCGGCGGATGCGGCGCCGGCCGTGCAGATGACGCCCGCGCAGGCGAACCCGTCGTCGCTCGTCGAGCGGTTGCGCACGTACGGCAACGATCTCGATTCGCGGTACGCGAACATCGACAAGCATCGCACCGAGATGCTG
The DNA here is from genome assembly GCF_020419985.1 of Burkholderia sp. AU32262. Taxonomy (NCBI): domain Bacteria; kingdom Pseudomonadati; phylum Pseudomonadota; class Betaproteobacteria; order Burkholderiales; family Burkholderiaceae; genus Burkholderia; species Burkholderia sp. AU32262. The sequence goes on along the minus strand of NZ_JAIZRS010000023.1, from coordinate 126,634 downwards.
ACGTCGATGGCGGACAGCCGCAGCGACCCGCTGATGACGATGGTGAAGGCGATGGATTTCCAGTGGACGGCAACCACCACGATTTCGGAATACCAGTTGAGCCTGTCGGTTGCGCAGGCTGCGAACGGCTTCACGCACACGGTGCTGAAGACGCAGGAGTGAAAGCGCGTGCGGGCCGGAGGATACGGCCTCATGCGCTCTGAACCGGACAAACGGATGACGACGATCGATTCGACGCCGCGCACGCATGCGTGGCGCAGCCGGGCGGCGCGCGCGCTGCTCGCGGGGCTGCTCGTGCTGTTGGCCGGGTGCCAGAAGGAGCTGTACTCGGGCCTGTCGGAGCGCGACGCGAACCAGATGATCGCGGTGCTCGGCGACGCGGGCATCAGCGCGTCGAAGGACAACGACGCGCGCGATACGTCGGACCGCAACGCGTGGCTCGTGAGCGTCGCGGACGGCGACATGCAGGCGGCGCTCACGGTGCTGCACGCGAACGGGCTGCCGAAGCCGAGCTATGCGAGCCTCGGCGAGCTGTTCCAGAAGCAGGGCCTCGTGTCGACGCCGGCCGAGGAGCGCGTGCGCTACCTGTACGGCGTGTCGCAGGACCTGTCGCGCACGCTGCAGGACATCGAGGGCGTGGTGGTCGCGCGCGTGCAGGTCGTGATTCCGGAGAACGATCCGCTCGCCGACAAGATCAAGCCGTCGTCGGCGGCGGTGTACATCCGTTACCGGCCGGGCGTCGACCTGCGCGCGATGGCGCCGATGGTCAAGGATCTGGTCGCGCACAGCATCGAAGGGCTGCAGTACGACAACGTGTCGCTGTTCCTGCAGCCGGCCGCGGCGCGCGCGACGCGCGTGGACGGGATCGGCGGCGCGGTGTCGGACATCCTGCGGCTGCGCTCGCCGCTCGGCTGGCTCGTGTTCGCGCTGATCCTGCTGACCTGCGCGGTGATCGCGCTGTCGGCCGCCCGGCGCGGGATGTTCGGCGCGCGGCTTGCGGGCCTGCTCGGCGCGCCGCGCGGCGCGAACGGCGGCGGGGCGGCCGCGCAGCAGGCGGGCGGCGGGCTGCGTACGCCGGACGGCGCGCGCGACGGCGCATGAGCGATCCGCGCGCGCTGCCGCCGGGCGAAGCGGCCGCGTTCCACGCGGCGCCGCTGCCGTGGCTGCACCCGCTTGCGCCGCCGCCTGCCGCGCGTGCCGCCGCGTTTCATGCGCTCGTGTGCGACTTCAACCTGCGGCCCGATCGCTATCTGCACGTGACCCGCGTGCCGGCCGAGTGGCCCGCGCGCTACCGTTCGCCGGATGCGTTCGGCGCGGCCGGCCGCAAGCTGCTGGCGCGGCACCTGCTCGCGCTGAACGGCGTGGCCGACCGGCACGACTTCGACGTGGCGAATCCGTGCGCGCGGCTCGCGCTGCTGCCGGGCGCGGCGCTCGAGCAACTGGCCGCGTATGCGGGGCTGCTGCTGCATCGTGCGTGGCTGCGCGACGCGCTGGCCGGGCGGCGCATCCGCGCGGAAGTGGCGGCGCGGCTCGGCGGCGATGCGCTCGAACTCGCGCTCGAACGCGCGCCGGAATTCGGCGCGCTCGCCGAAACGCTCGAACCGTGGCGCGCCGATCCCGCCGCGCTGCCGGTCGTGATTCGCGCGCGCGGCGGGCGCTTGCTCGCGGATTTCATTGGCGTGGCCGGCGACGCGGTCGCGCGGCGCGTGCGCCTGAAATTCAACCGCGCGATCGACGACGAAGCGCCGTACTGGCTGAACCGCGCGCAGCGCGATCAATTCGGCGAACTGATGTTCCTGTTTCTGATTCCCGAGAGGCTTGCGTCATGGGACTGGCTTTTCTGATCACGAGCGACAACCTGCAGCTGCTGTCGGAGCGCAAGGTGCTCAAGGAGCGCGAATACGCGGCGCTGCTCGACGCGTCCGCGGTGATCGCGACCGCGCATGAAGAGGCCGCGCGCATCGTCGCCGACGCACAGCGCGAATTCGACAAGCGCCAGGCGGCCGGCTACGACGAAGGCATGCGCCGCGCGCAGCGCGAGCAGGCCGCGCAGGCGTACACGCAGGCGCTCGCGGCCACGCGCACGATGGAGACGATGAAGGATGCGATGGCCGAGATCGTCGTGAAGGCCGTGCGCGCGATCGTCGGCGAGATGAGCACGCAGAAGCTGTACGAGGCCGCGCTCGCGCGGATCGCGCCGCTCGTGCGCGACGAGGCGTTCCTGATCGTGCGCGTCGCGCCCGGGCGCACGGACGAGATGCGCGACGCGCTCGACGGCGCGTTCGCGGGGCAGTCGAACCGGCAGAAGATCCGCATCGTCGAGGACGCGCAGCTCGAACGCCACGCGTGCACGGTCGAGACGCCGTCCGGGCGCATCGACGCGAGCCTCGACCTGCAGATCGACGCGTTGCGCCAGGCGATCCGCCGCGACGCGCTGAAGGGCGCCGCGCGATGAACGCGCCGCTCGACGATCGGCAAACGTTCGGCGACGACGACGGCGCGCCGTTCGATCGCGGCCGCCTCGTCGGCGAGCTCGACGCGGGGCTCGCGTTCTTCTCGCCGGTATCGGTGCAGGGCCGCGTCAATCATGCGGTCGGGCAGATATTGAATGCGACGGGCATCCGCGCGCGGCTCGGCGAGATCTGCGAATTGCGCACGCCGAACCAGCCGACGCTGCTTGCCGAGGTGGTCGGCTTCTCGCGCCAGACGACGCTGCTCACGCCGCTCGGCGACGTGGCCGGGCTGTCGCCGGAGACGACCGTCGTGCCGTCCGGGCGCGAGCATGTGTTTCCGGTGGGCGAGGGGCTGTTCGGCCGCGTGCTCGACGGGCTCGGCCGGCCGCTCGACGATCGCGGGCCGGTGACGGGCGCCGCGTGGGTTTCGACGCAGCAGGACCCGCCGAACCCGCTCGCGCGCAAGATGATCGACACGCCGTTTGCGACCGGCGTGCGCGTGATCGACGGCCTGATGACGCTCGGCGTCGGGCAGCGCGTGGGCATCTTCGCGCCTTCGGGCGTCGGCAAGAGCACGCTGCTCGGGATGATCGCGCGCGGCGCGCAGGCCGACGTGAACGTGATCGCGCTGGTGGGCGAACGCGGCCGCGAGGTGCGCGAATTCATCGAGCACAGCCTGTCGCCCGAGGTGCGCGCGCGTTCGATCGTCGTCGTGTCGACGTCAGACCGCCCCGCGATGGAGCGCGTGAAATCCGCGCTGGTCGCGACCGCGATCGCCGAGCACTTCCGCGATGCGGGCAAGCGCGTGCTGTTGCTGGTCGATTCGCTGACGCGCTTCGCACGCGCGCAGCGCGAGGTCGGCCTCGCGAGCGGCGAGCCGCCGACGCGGCGCAGCTTCCCGCCGTCGACGTTCGCGGTATTGCCGCGCCTGCTCGAACGCGCGGGGCAGGGCGCGCACGGGTCGATCACCGCGCTCTACACGGTGCTCGTCGAAGGCGACGAGGAATCGGACCCGATCGCCGAGGAGGTGCGCTCGATCCTCGACGGCCATATCGTGCTGTCGCGCAAGATCGCGCTCGCGAACCGCTATCCGGCGATCGACGTGCTCGCGAGCCTGTCGCGCGTAATGCCGCTCGTCGCGAGCCGTGCGCACCAGCATGCGGCCGCGCGCGTGCGCGAGCTGATCGCGAAGTACCAGGAGATCGAGCTGCTCGTGCAGATCGGCGAGTATCGCGAAGGCAGCGACCGGCTCGGCGATCTCGCGCTGCGCGCGCGCGACGCGATCGGCGCGTTCTGCGCGCAGGCGTCGGACGAGGACGTGCGCTTCGACGCGCTGCTCGCGAAGCTGACGAAGCTGGCGAACGATCATGTCTGAAGCCGACGACCGCCTCGTGCTCGCGACGCTCGCCCGCCTGAAGCGCGTACGCGAGATGCGCAGCCAGATCGCGCGCGTCGCGGCCGCGCGCCAGCAGGGCATCGCCGCGCAGAGCCGGCGGGCGCTCGCGGCCGCGCAGGCGCAGCTCGCGCAGCAGGTCGCCGCGAAGGCCGCGATCCAGACGCGGCTGGCCGGCGACGTGCGTGAAGCGCGCGTATTGCAGGACGCGGCGGCCGATACGCGCACGTTCGACCGGCATATCGGCAACGCGAACGCGTCGGTGAGCGAGGCCGCGCACGTGCACCGCGGCCACGAAGCGACGCTCGCCGACCTGCAGCGCGCCGCGCGCAAGGCGAAGGCCGCCGAGGACAAGCTGGAGAAGGCCGGCGAGAAGGCGCTGCACGCGCGCGCCGCGCGGGTCGAGCGCGACGCCGACGACGTCGCGGACGGCTACGCGGTGCGGCGCTTCGCGACGGGCGGCACCTGGGTGGCCGGCGCGGGCGACGCGGCAGGTCATGCGTCCACGCCGCCGGCGGCCGCGGCCGCGTTCGATGCGGCCATGACCGAAACGGAGGCGGGCGCCGACATCGCCGCTGAAACCGTGCTGTCCGACGTGCCCGAGGTGCCTGACGCGGCTGGCGATCCCGCCCCGCCCGCCGCCGCGGAGCGCCGATGCTAGACCAGGCCGCGGGTTTCAACGACGTCGCCGGCATGCTGCGGCCGCTGCTCTACGTGATGCCGCGCCTGTTGCCGATCATGCTGGTCGTGCCGGTATTCAACGAGCAGATCATCACGGGCCTCGTGCGCAACGGAATCGCGGTCGTGATCGCCGCGTTCGTCGCGCCGGCGATCGATGCCGCGCAGGTGGCCGCGCTGCCGTTCCTGATGTGGTGCCTGCTGGTCGCGAAGGAGGCGATGGTCGGCATGCTGCTCGCCGGCGCGTTCAGCGCGGTGTTGTTCGCGATCCAGGGCGTCGGCTACCTGATCGACTTCCAGACCGGCAGCGGCAGCGCCGCGTTCTTCGACCCGATGGGCGGGCACGAGGGCGGACCGACCTCGGGATTCCTGAATTTCGTCGCGATCGCGCTGTTCGTCACGGCGGGCGGGCTGCAGGTGCTCGTGCAACTGTTCGCGCAGTCGTACGCATGGTGGCCGATCGGCTCGCTCGGCCCCGATTTCTCGTCGATGCTGCAGACCTTCATCGTGCGGCAGACCGACACGATCTTCGAATGGATGGTGAAGCTCGCCGCGCCGGTCACGATCGTGCTGGTGCTCGTCGAGCTCGGCATCGGCCTGGTCGGGCGCGCGGTGCCGCAGCTCAACGTCTTCGTGTTCTCGCAGCCGCTGAAAAGCGCGCTCGCGATGCTGATGATGATCCTGTTCCTGCCGGTGGTGTACGCGTCGCTGCACGCGCTGCTGAGCCCCGACAGCGGGCTGGTGGCGCTGCTGCGCGCGCTGTTCGCCGCGCACGGCGGCGGCTGAGCGCGCGGGAGCCGCGATGGCCGAAAAGGACCAGAAGCCGACCGCGAAGCGCCTGCGTGAGGCGCGCGAGAAAGGCGACGTGCCGAAGAGCGCGGAAACGGTGTCGTCGGCGTTCTTCGTCGGCGTGTGCGTGGCGCTCGCGGTGGGCATCGGTTCGCTGTTCGCGCGCTTGCAGGCGCTGTTCCGGCTCGTATTCGACGCGGTCGGCGCGGCCGACCCCGCCGCGCGGCTCGCGGTGCTGATCGACGGCGCCGCGCGCGACTGGGCCACGCAGTCCGCGCAGATCGTCGCGGCCGGGCTGCTGGCGGGGCTGCTCGCGGGCTTCGTGCAGGTGGGCGGCGTGATGGCGTGGAGCCGCCTCGTGCCGCAACTGTCGCGGCTCAACCCGGCCGAGGGGATGAAGAACCTGTGGTCGCTGCGCAACCTCGTCAACCTCGCGAAGATGCTGCTGAAGACGGCGCTGCTCGTCGCGACGCTCGGCTGGCTGATCGTCGAATCGCTCGATCCGTCCGTGCAGTCGGGCTTCACGCGGCCGGTCTCGATCCTCGCGCTGATCGTGAAGCTGCTGATGCTGCTGTTCGGCTGGGCCGCGCTGATCTATATCGTGATGGCGCTGATCGACATCGTGCACCAGCGGCACGAGTTCAACCAGAAAATGAAGATGTCGATCGACGAAGTGCGGCGCGAGCACAAGGAGGACGAAGGCGATCCGCACATCCAGGCGAAGCGCCGCCAGCTCGCGCGCGAAGTGCAGTTCGCGTCGCTGCCCGACCGGATCGGCTATGCGTCGGTGGTCGTCTATTCGCCGCGCGTCGCGGTCGCGCTCTATTACGGCGGGATGGGCTCGCTGCCGTGGGTGCTCGCGCGCGGCGAGGGCGACGCGGCCGAGCGGATCGTGCGGCTGGCCCGCGACGCGCTGCGCCCGACGCTCGCGAACGTCGGGCTCGCGCAGGCGCTGTACGAGACGACGCCCGAGAACGGCACGATCCAGCCGCAGCATTTCCGCGAGGTCGCGCAGTTGCTGAAATGGGCGACCGGCGCCGCGTGACGTGGCGTGGCGGCGTCGCATCGGCATGCGGCCCCCTTTTTTTGTCCGCCACGTTTGCCGGCCCACTCATCCGATTCGATATGGCCCCGTTGCGCGGCCATCCGCATGCGGCACTTGACGTCCATTTTTTTCCGGACGCCGCCGACATTCACTGGTGAATTATTGCTGATTTATTTCTTCGTAATATGGCTCGACCGTCACGCCCGACGGCGGCCGCGAGGTCGTGCCGTCCGTGACGGAACAGGTCAACAGGGGCGGACAAATCAATGTGCGGAATCGACGGCTTTCTGAATAGCGTCGCCTTCGATGAGGAGACAGCGCGCGGCACGCTCGCGCGAATGACGGCGAGCCTTGCGCACCGCGGGCCCGACGGACAGGGGATCTGGGTCGATCCGGAGGCCGGCATCGCGCTCGGCCACCGGCGGCTCGCGATCGTGGACCTGTCGGTGCACGGCCGGCAGCCGATGGCTTCCGCGTGCGGCCGCTACGTTCTCGTCTTCAACGGCGAAATCTACAACCATCGCGAACTGCGCGCCGAGCTCGAGCGCGCGGGGCGCGCACCGGCGTGGCGCGGCCACTCCGACAGCGAGGTGCTGATCGCGGCGATCGTCGCGTGGGGCGTCGAGGCCGCGTTGCGCCGGGCGACCGGCATGTTCGCGTTCGCGCTGTGGAACAGCGCGTCGCGGGTGCTGACGCTCGCGCGCGACCGGATCGGCGAAAAGCCGCTCTACTACGGGCGGATCGGCGACGCGCTCGTGTTCGCGTCCGAGCTGAAGGCGCTGCGCGGCTATCCGGGCTTCGACGGCGCGATCGATCGCGACGCGCTGTGCCTGTACCTGCGCCAGTCGAGCGTGCCCGCGCCTTACACGATCTATCGCGGCATCCGCAAGCTGCCGCCCGGCACGTACGTCCAGTTCGAACATGCGCGCGACACGCCGCGCCTGCGCACCTACTGGGCGCTCGAACAGGCGATCGAGGCGGGCCGCGCGCAGCCGTTCGAGGGCAGCGCCGACGAAGCCGTCGACCAGCTCGACACGGTCCTGCGCCAGGCCGTCGCGCGGCAGATGGAAGCCGACGTGCCGCTCGGCGCGTTCCTGTCGGGCGGCATCGATTCGTCGACGATCGTCGCGTTGATGCAGGCGCAATCGGCGACGCCGGTCGACACGTTTACGATCGGCTTTCACGAGGCCGGCTACGACGAGGCCGGCTACGCGAAGGCGGTCGCGCGCCATCTCGGCACGCGCCATACCGAGCTTTACGTGACCGCCGACCATGCGCTCGGCGTCGTGCCGAAGCTGCCGTCGATCTACGACGAGCCGTTCTCCGACGCGTCGCAGATCCCGACCTTTCTCGTCTCCGAACTGACGCGCCGGCACGTGAAGGTGAGCCTGTCCGGCGACGGCGGCGACGAATTGTTCGGCGGCTACACGCGCTATTTCCTGACGCCGCGCCTGTGGCGCAAGCTGCATCGCGTGCCGGCCGCCGTGCGCGCGCGGATCGCCGCCGCGCTGCACGCGTTGCGGCCCGATCACGCGGACCAGCTCGCGGCCGTCGCGCAGGGCGCGTGGGGCGGCGTGGAGGCGCGCGAATCGTCGTCGCGCATCGGCGATCGGCTGCACAAGCTCGGCCATGTGATGACGGCCGAGAGCCGCATCGGGCTGTACCGGTTGCTGATGTCGTCGGTGCATCATCCGGAGCGCATCGCGCTGTCGGGGCAGGAGCCGCCGACGCCGCTCGACACGGTGTCCGCGTGGCCCGCGCACCTGAGCTTCGCCGAGCAGGCGATGGCGATCGACACGCTCACGTACCTGCCGACCGACATCCTCGCGAAGGTCGATCGCGCGGCGATGGCCGTGAGCCTCGAGACGCGCATGCCGTTCCTCGATCATCACGTCGTCGAATTCGCGTGGCGCGTGCCGGCGTCGGTGCGCTTGCCCGAAGGGCAGTCGAAGGCGCTGCTGCGCCGGCTGCTCGACCGCTACGTGCCGGCCGCGCTGATCGACCGGCCGAAGCAGGGCTTCTGCGCGCCGGTCGACCACTGGCTGCGCGGCGCGCTGCGCGACTGGGCCGACGCGCTGCTGCGGCCGTCGCGCTTGCGCGAGGAAGGCTTCTTCGATGCGGCGGCGGTCGAGCGGCTGTGGCGCCAGCACCAGACGGGCCGGATGAACTGGCAGCATCAGCTGTGGACGGTGCTGATGTTCCAGGCGTGGCTGGAACATCAGCGGGCGGCGTGATGTCGCGTGATGCGGGGTGCCGCGCGCGACCGGCGCGCGCGGCGCGGCCCGCGCGCCGGGATCAGCCCACGATCAGCGGCGTGCCGACCGACAGGCGGTTCGGATCGCCTGACACCGACGGATTGAGCTGCAGGATCTCGTTGAGCGCGAGCCTGTCCTGCTCGCCGCGCGTCATCGCCTGCTGATCGGCGCGCGACACGTGCGCGGCGTCGAGCAGCGACTGGCGATGCCGGTCGGCGACGACCCACAGCGAATCGCCGGCGACGACGATGTAGGGCTGCGGCGACCCGGACGGCTGCGCGGTCGACGGCGTGGCGCTGGCCGACGGCGAAGCCGGCGCGGCAGGCGGCGTACCGGGTGATGCGCTCGCCGAAGCGCTTGGCGTCGCGCTCGCCGAAGGACTGGCCGAAGCGCTCGGCGACGCGCTCGCCGACGCACCGGGCGCGAGATTCGATTGCGACGAATTCGACTGATTCGACTGATTCGACGAACCGGACCCCGAGCCGAAGAACGTCGTCCACAGCCCTTCGATCAGCTTGTACGCGAACGCGCCGACCGGAATCAGCACGACGGCCGTCGGGATCTTGTTGATCAGCGGCGTCGCGTTCGGGAAATGCGTGTTCAGACGCCCGCCGAGCAGCAGCGCGGTGGACACGCCGGTCGCGATCGCGAGGTCGTAATGGCCGCCGCTCCACTGCACGCCGGTGCCGAGGCCGCCGTACGCGACGGCCATGAAGTCGCTCGCCGAATCGGTAAAGCGCACGATGCGGCTGCGCTTGTCGGCATTCACGCGGTGCGCGCCGATCGTATAGACGAGGCCCGCATACGTGGCGCCGAACGCGCCGCTCGCGATGGCGGCCGACCCGTAGGCGAGATCGAACGCCCCGTGCGCGTGCACGACGCCGCTGATGCCGACCGCGAGCGTCGCGGTCGACGTGATCGCGGCGCCCGCGCGGCCCGCGATCCCGAACAGGTGACGCGGGTTGCCGGTATGGAGCTGCTGCAGCGACGTGCCGCCGACGGTGCCCTGCATCTGCGCGAGCACGTCCGCGGCGAGCGCCTTGATGTGGGTGGTCGCGTCGTCGAAGCTCATCAGCCCGACGCGGTTCAGTTCGACATACTGCGCGGCCAGCGTCCGCGCTTCGTTCGAGATCTGTTCGAGCTGGGCGCGCCGGTTCTGGCCATAATCGTGCGCGCCCGAGCGCAACTGCCGCGACAGCGTCACTTCGAGCCGCGTGAGCACCGCCTGCGCGGCCTTCGGATCGCCGGCCTGCAGGCTGCGCACCGCACCCTGGTGCATGACCTGGAACACGCGGCCCAGACGCGAGCCCAGCAGGAACGACGACGTCGCGCTGCCCAGCATGTCCTGCCGCAGCACGTGCGTCGCGCCGAGCGTATCGGCGATCACGAGCGCGCCCGCGCCGGTGACGAGCGAGCTGAAGCCGATCGACTTCCACAGCTCCGCCTTGCGGAACGACGGCCGATGCACGCGCAGCGCGTTGATCTGCGCGAGCGCCTGCAGCTCCTCGATCATCTTGGCCTGTTTCGGGTTCGCCGCGATCTGCCGGCCGACGCTGATCGGCTTCGACGGATCGTTCTTCAGCGCTTCGCGCTCGACCACCGATTGCCAGTACGCGCGACTGTCGGGCAGCGGCCCCGCGGGATCGGCGGTCGACACCACGGTGCCGCGCGCCGGCGCGCGGCTGCCGGTTTCCGCAAGCCAGCGTTCGCCGAAGCGGCGCGCGAGCTTTTCGGTGCGCGTGGCGGGCGGATGATCGGCCGACGCCCACTGCGTCATCGCATGCTCGATGGTCGCCTTGCGCGCCTGGTTGACGAGCGCGGTCGTGTTGCGTTCGTACAGTTCGCCGCGCAGCGTCGCGAGCGCGTCGTCGGACAGGCCTTTCGACTTGCCGATGCGCGCGATTTCCGCGAACAGCACCTGCTGCTGGTTCGCGAACGTCTCGGGGCTCACCGGTTCGAATACGCGCGTGAGCGCATCGGCGCCGTGCAGCCGCGCGAACTTGCCGTGACGGTCGGTCTGGTAATAGTCGACGATCCGTTCCGCCAGCGCCCGCGTCAGGTCCTGGTTCGCGATGAAGTCGGCGCCGTGCGTGCCGTACGACAGCCCCACGTGCAGCCAGTCGATCGCCTTGCGGTCGAGCAGCGCATCGAGCAGCTCGACGTGGCCAGCGCCCGGCACCGGTTCGAGCACGGCGTCCCACCCGTGAAAGCTCAGCATCACGTTCGGCGCGGGCTCGCCGGCATGATCGTGCGACCACGTCTCGAACGACGTCATGAGCCGCGTGTATTCGGCGTAGCTGTCGTTGGTGCCGGCGATCGTGCGGCGGTCGTCCGCGGAGACGAGCGGGCGGCCCGACGCCGCTTCGAGACGAAGCTGGAAGCCATGGCGCGACGCCGCGGTGAGCCATTTGTGCAGATGCGCGATGTCGTCGAGCTCGAGCGTGCGCGTGGTGCCGTCCGGCGCCTCGCGCGTGATCGTCGCGTCGGCCTCGTTGTAGCGCGCGCCGATCGGAGAGCCGAACTGGCGGGCGCGCCGGATGAACGCCGGATCGTGCTTGCCGCCGCGCGCGGCCGCGAGCGTGTGCGGATCGACCGGAATCGACACCACCGGCATCGCGCCGCCGTATTGCTCGACGTAGCGCACCGCGAGCGCGGGATCGTCGCGCAGGTTGAACGCGCGCGCCATCGGCGCGACGCGGTCCTGGATCTCGGCCGGCGCGCGCACGAACGCCTGGATCGCGCGCTTGTCGATCATGCGTGCCGCGCTGTGGCGCGTGGCGTACGCCTGCATCCACTTCACGAACCGGTTGTGATCGCCGCCGGGATCGGCCACCGGCCCGCGCGACGGCATGCTCGACACCTCGCGCGCGAGACCGATGGGGATGCCGAGCGCTTTCAGCATCGGTGCGTCGGCCAGGATCGTCTGCGGTTCGTCGGTCAGCGCGAGACCGCCGGCATCGGGCAGGTGCCTGCGCGCGGCGAGCGCCTTCACGCGGTCGACCGTCGGGAACCAGTCGGCCACCTTGGCGGCGCCGTAGCGCATCACCCATTCCGCGACCGTGCTCGAACCGAGGCTCGGCTGGTAGGGCCGCAGCGTCAGCGGCTTGGCCGCCGGCGTTTTCGGCGGCTTGGGCGCGGCCGGCGTGTTCGACGCGTTCGACGCATTCGCGGCGCGGCGGTTGCGCCGGCGGCCCTTGCCGCGCAGCGCATTGCGCACCCGGCTGGCGGGGCCGGTGGGGCCGGTCGCGCCGCCCGCCGGCTGCGCGGCCTGCCGTGCGGCTTGCTGGGCGGCGGCGAGGTCGGCCTGCGCGGCTTTCACGCGATCGATCTGGCCGGCGATCTGCGTGCGGATCCAGCGCGTCGCGAGGTCGAACTTCTGCGGTAGCGCATCGAAATACGACTTCTCGTCGAGCAACTGCGTGAGCCGTTGCGCGAGCGCGGCTTTCTGCGTGGCGGTCGCGCGCGGGTCGAACGCATCGGGCGCGAGCGTCGACAGCAGGAAGTGCTGGTTCGCGCCGAACGGGCCGCGCCCGAGCGGCATCTCGTCGAGCGGGCGGCCCGCGTCCGGCCGGTCGCGCAATTGCTCGGCGTCGTCGTACCAGCGCGCGTTGCCGTCGTGGATCGCGATGATGCCGCGGCGCGTGTGCAGCGATTCGGCAACCGGATGATCGGTCTCGTACACGTACACGTAGTGATCGCCGCGAAGAGCCTTCAGCTCCAGCGCGCGCATCAGGTGCAGCGTGTTCGCGCCGCTGAAGTCGATCGCGAGCTGCTCGCTGTCCGGTACGAGCTTCGGCGGCAGGAACGGACTGTCGGCGCCCTCGATCTCCGCGATCTTGCGGCGCACGCCGGGATCGGCTTTCGCGAGGCCGCGCTGCACGCGCGTGCCGAGTTTCTGCATCGGCGGCTTCTCGTCGCCGAGCGCCTTGCGCATCTCCGCCGGCGCGAAGCCGCCGTAGCGCTCGACCGTGTCGTGCGCGACGTCCGTCACGACGAATCGCACGCCGCGCCGGCCGCCGGACAGGTTGCGCGCGCGCCGGCGGAACGCGGCGCCGAGATCGCGCGGCGCGATCGTCGCGTCGCCGAGCGAGGTCGATTCGTGATACGTCCAGTCGTGCGCGGCGTTGCGCGTCGCGTAGCCGAGCACCGTGCCGGTTTCCTTGTCGATCGCGTAAAGCGTCGCGCCGTCGCCGGCCGCTTTCGCCGCCTGTTTCGGCCGGCGAAAGCGCGGCGCGTCGGCGAGCGACTTCAGCGTCGTGACGACGTTCGCGTCGGGCGTCGCGCCCGCCTGTTCGGCTTCCCACGCGCGCCCGTCGCTGCGCGCGGTGATCCGCGCGGCGCCGCCGTACTCGCGCAGTTCCGCGAGCGACACGGGCGACACGTAGAAATCGACGTCCGCGCGTTCCGCTTGGCCGTTGTCCTTCAGCGCGCGATAGACCGCGTCGCGGATCGGCACGGCCGGATCGGCGGACGCCTTGTCGACGAACGTACCGTTCTCGTCGGTGCGCATGCTCGCGACGAACTTCGGCTGCGCGTGGCGCGCGTCGATGGAGGCCTCCGGCCGCGGTTCGTGCTCCGCGATCAGCACGTGCGCATTCGTGCCGAACGCATCCTTCATCTGCTGGAGCGACGCGAGCTGCGAACCGTCGATGCGGATCAGGTCGCGCTTGCCGTGCGACGCGAGGTGATCGAGCGCATGCTGGCGGCTTGCGGCGTCCGCCGTCGCCGCGGGCACGGGCGCGTTCGACGCCGGCTGCGGCGCGGGCGCCGGCATCTCGCGCGGCATGCCGAGCGCCTGCATCGCGTCGGCCTGGCTCGCGTAGTACGCGCGATAGGTCGCGTGGCCCGGCACGGACGGCGCGGCGTCGCCGAATGCGGCCGCGAGCCGGCGCAGCCCGGCTTCGTCGCCGGGCAGCACGTGGTCGGCTTCGCGTGCGATCGCGTCGGGCAGGCGGGCGTCCCGCGCGATGTCGATGCCGCCATCGTCGAGGATTTCGCGGCGCACCGCGAACGCGTTCGCCTGCGCGCGCGCCTCGGCCATCAGCGCGCTGTCGGTCAGCGCCTCCGGCGACGAGCGGTCGAGCGCGAGGCGGCGCGTGATCGTCTCGACCGCGTGCTGCGCTTCGTGCGCGAGCGTGTAGACGAGCGTGCCGCTGCCGTGGAACTGCCCGTCGAGCACGATCCGCTGCTTCGCGGTATCGATCCGGCTGCCGCGCCCGGGCCGGCCCACCACGATTTTCCAGCCGGCCTCGCCGGCCAGCGCGACCTGCTGGCGCAACAGGCTCGAGCGGTCGATCAGCGCATGGGCGGCCTTGGGCAGCGGCGCGCCGCCGAAGCGCATGCGCACGCGCGTGATGACGGACGGCTTCTGCACGAACGCGTCGGGCGGCAGGTGTTCGGTGATGCCGGGATGCGCGAGCTCGATCGCACCGCGCGCGATGCCGTCCTCGAGCGTCGCGCGCAGCGCGCCGATCTCGCGGACGATGCCTTCGACGTTCAGCTTCGGCGCATCGGTCATGACCGTCGACGGGTCGCTCAGGTAGAAGTCGCCGTGCGCGTCGAACACGCCTTCGAAGTCGTAGTACAGGCGGTGCCGCGCGGTGACGTCGCGCGCGCGCTCGAGCTGCGCGAATGCGTCGCGGGTGACGCGCGCCGGCAGCACGCCGGCCATCACGTCGTGGCTGCTCAGCGACGCGAACGGCGCGTACATCACGGCCACGCGATCGAATGCCGAGAACGGGCCGCCGACCGTGAGCGTGCGCAGCCCGTGCGCGCGCAGCGCCGCGAGGCCTTCCTGTTCGAGGCGGATCGATTCGATGTGGTCGAGAATCGCGCGATTGTCCGTGCCTTCGTAGAGGCCGATCGCATTGCGGCGACCCAGTTCGAACACGGTCTTCTCGATGCCGGCGCCGGTCGCCGCGCCGGTGAAGCGCTCGACCGGCACGCGCGCGGCCGGATCGCCGCTCACGTGGACGCCGTTGCCGTCCACGTCGAGCGCGCCCAGCTCCGGGCGCTGGTGCGGCGCCGGATCGTAGCGCAGCCATGCGTTCGTGTGGCCGAGCCGCGCCTCGGCGCCGAACCCGACCGCGATCGTCGGCGGTGCGTAGACGGGGCGCTGCCAGACGTTCGCGAGCCATGCGGCGGCGTCGCGGCCGTTGCGTGCAGACAGAATCACCGACGAGCCGGGCAGGCCGAGCACCGAGCGGTGCGCGAGCGTGACCTCGACCGGCGTGTAGGGCCGGCCGTCCGGATCGACGAGGCGGCCTTGCGCATCGGTGACGCCATGCACGATCACGATGCGGCCGTCGCGGTCGTACGACAGCGGGCCCGAGCGGTCGAGCGTCAGCGCGTCGACGCCGGCGACCGGCTTGCCGTCGAACGGCGATGCCTTCACCGGACGTGCGCGCGACCATGCCGTTTCTTCGGCGAGCGTCGCGGCCGTGTCGCGCGGCGCCGGCATCGTGACGCCGGTGCGCCGCGCGGCCTGCGCATGGCGCCGATACAGCTCGCCGTAGGTCACGCCGCCGTCGAGCGACGTCGGGCTGTGCTCGAACGCGTCGGCGAGGCGCGCGAGCGACGCGGCGTCGCCGGCCCGCGCGCGGCCGTATTCGTTGGCGATCGCCTCGGGCAGGGCGACGTGGCGGCCGATGTCGACGCCGAGGTTCGCGCGGATCTCGTCGCGCACCGCGAATGCATTGACCTGCGCGCGCGCCTCGGCGAGCAGCGCGCTGCGCACGTAGCGCTGCGTCGAGCCGTAGTCGAGCCCAAGCGTGCCGGTCGCGGCCTCGAGCGCATGGCGGGCTTCGTGCGCGAGCACGTAGACCATCGATCCGGCCGACTGCAGGCCGCCATCGATCGTGACGCGCCGCCGCCGCGTGTCGATCTTGCTGCCGCCGCCGGGCTTGCCGCGCACGACCTTCCAGCCTGCGTCGGCGCCGAGCCGAAGCTGCTGCGACAGCAGGCTCGACGCGTCGATCAGCCGGTACGCTTCCTTCGGCAGCGGCGCGCCGCCGAAGCGCATCCGCACGCGCGTGATGACCGACGGCTTCTGCACGAACGCATCGGGCGGCGGCGTTTCCGCCAGCCGCGGATGCGCGAGTTCGATGTTGCCGCGCTCGAGGCCTTGCGTCAGCGCGCGCTCGATCACCGCGAGCCGCTCCAGCGCGGCGAAGTGCTCGCTCGCGCCCATGCCGATCGCACCGGGATCGCTCAGCAGGAAATCGCCGCCGCGCGTGAAGAGGCCTTGCAGATCGAAGCCGATGCCCGTGCGTTCGACGATGTCGCGAATCCGCTGGATGTGCTCCAGCGCCGCGCGCGACACCACGCGCGGCAGCGCGCCCGTCTCGAAGCCGAAGCTGTGGAACACGCCGAGCGGCCGGTACAGCACGGCGACGCGGTTCAGCGCGGAGAACGGCCCATCCATCGTCACGGTCTTCAGGCCGTACGAGGCGAGATCGTCGAGTGCGATGCTCTCGTCGATCGCCGCCTCGATCTGACGCGCTTCCGACGTATGCGGGCCGGTGTCGTACACCGCGAGCGCGGCATCGTGGCCGAGCGCGAACACGGTTTTCTCGGCGCCGGCGCCGAGCAGTTCGCCGACGTGACGCTCGACGTCGATCCGCGCGGCCGGATTGCCTTCGACGTGCACGCCTTCGGCATCGGCCGCGAGCGGCCCGAGATCGTGCGGCGCCGCGGGCGCCGGGTCGTAGCGGCGAAACACGCCGGTGTCGAGCAGCGCCGCGCGTTCGCCGACCGCGTGCGGGGGCGGCGCATATACCGGCCGCTGCCACAGATTCGCGAGCCCGGCGGCCGCCGCGTCGCCACCGTGCTTCGCGGACAGCACGATCGAATAGCCGTCCTTGACCAGGAACGACGGCGCCTGGTCGAGCGCGTATTCATGCACGCCGGCCGGCCGCCCGCCCGAGAGCAGCGTGCCGTCCGCCAGCGTATCGGCGTGCAGCATCAGCACGCCCTGGTCCTGCAGCATCGTGAAGTGGCGGCTGCGTGCCGCCTGCAGGTCGGCCACCGCCGGCACGGGCCCGTCGCCGAACGGCGACGCATATTCGGCATGCGCGCGGCTCCATGCCACGCGTTCGTCGAAGCCGCGCACGCCGAGCGGCGCGCCGCCGGTCTCGTGCGTCTGCGGCGCGGGCATCCGGCGCGGGATGCCGCCGCGGCGCTTCTGGCGCGACCAGACGTCGTCGTAGAAGTCGCGGTAGGTCTCGCCGTCGCGGCCCGACACGGGCGCATCGGCGAATGCGTCGACGAGGCGTCCGACCGTGCCCGCATAGTCGTGCGACGGCGCGCGCCACGCGGCGCCTTCGCGCTCGATCGCATCGGGCAGGCGCACGTGCGCGGCAATGTCGCCGCCGCCCGCGAGCTCGATTTCGTAGCGTGCCTCGAACGCGTTGATCTGCGCGCGGGCCTCGGCTTCGAGCGCCTTGCGCGTGAAGCGGCTGCGGTTGCCGTAGTCGAGATTCAGCACGCCGGCCATCGCCTCGACCGCATGGCGCGCCTCGTGCGCGAGCGTGTACGTGATGCTGCCCGGATGCTGGAGCGCGCCGTCGATCGTCACGCGGCGCTTGCGCGGGTCGATGCGGCTGCCGCCGCCGCGCTTGCCGAGCGTCACGCGCCAGCCGGCGTCCTGCAGCATGCGCAGTTGCGTGGCGAGCGTGCCCGACTGCATCGCGAGCGCCTGCGCGGCTTCGGGCAGCGCCGCGCCGCCGAAGCGCATCTGCATCCGCGTGACCCAGCCCGGCTTCGATGCGCCGTGATCGGGCGGGGCCGTCTCGGTCGTTTCGGGGTGCGCGGCGGCGAGGCCGACGTCGTCGTTCGCCGCGGTGCGACGTTCGCCGCCCGCCGGCGCGCGGGCGGCCTGGCCGTGCGCGTCGTCGAGCGCGCGTGCGCCGCGGTCGGCCGCGGTCGTGTCGCGTTGCGCCATTCGCTCGGGCGCGCCGGCGCGTTCCGGCTGGACGAGCACGAGCACGCGGTTCGGCGCGCTGAACACGCCGTCGAGCGCATGGACCGGCTCGGGCGGCGCGGCCGTCCGCGGCATCGCCGGTTCGTTCGGGCCGCGCTTGCCGGCCAGCACGATCACCGTGTCGTCGGCGGCCGCGCGGGGCGACGTGGGCGGCGCTTCGTCGGGCGCGATGCCGTCCGGCAGGCCGGCTTCAGGGGCCGCGGCCGTCTCCGGCGCGGGATCGAAGCGCAGCACGCGCGCGCCCGCGCGCAGTTGGCCGTCCGCACCGAATGCGTCGGGCGCGGCCGCATAGACGGGCTTCTGCCAGCGGTTCGCGAGCTCGGGTGCGAGCGCCGCGTCGTGTTCGCCGGCGACGACGATCACCGGTTCCTGGAGATCCTGCGGGCGCGGCGACGATGGCCGTGCCCCGGGCGCGTCGGGTGTCGCGCCGCTGCGCACCACGTAGACCGTGCGATCGCCGAGCTCCATCGGCTCGGCGCGCGGCCCGCGCGGTACGGCGATGCCGGCCGGATCGGACGTCGCCGCGCGCGTGACGGGCGCGTCCTCCGTCAGATCGACGACCTTCGCGTTGACGCGCGGCGGCGCGCCGTCCGGCTTCGCGCGCGTGCCCGGGCCGGCCGGCTCGTCGGCCGCGACCGGCCGCCAGCGCATCGATTGCGTATCGGCGCTGCGCCGGTTGGCGCTCGCGGTCGTGCTGCGTTCGGCATCGGTCTGGTCGCGCTGCTGCTGCACGCGGGCGCGTTCCTCGCTGGTGCGTCGCGTGCTGCGCGCATCGGCGGACACGCTCGCGGCTTCGCCTTCGGCCGCCGTCTGCGCGAGGCGGCGCGGCGCCTGCGCGCCGGCGGCCGTCTGCCGGTAGGCGTCGCTCGCCTGGTCGAGCACGTGTTGCAGCACGTCGAGCGGCGTCTTCGCGACGATCTTCGGCGTCACGCTCATCTCGCCGTCGGGGCCGAACGACATGCGCTCGCCGGTGCCCGTCACGTCGTCGACGCGCGTACCGTTGGTCCATGCCTTCGGCGACACCGATACCACGGACAGCGTGCCGTCTTCGCCGAGCACCACCGATTTGCCCGGCGGCAGGCGTTTCGCGGATGCGCGGTCGAGCACGCGAATCGGCGTGTTGTCGTAGGTGAGCACCTTGTCGCCCACGCGCAGCGTGCCGTCCGGCGACACCTTGACGGCTTCGCCGTCGAGCGTCACGCGCGTGCGGCCGGCCGCGAGCGACGACGCGTCGCCGCTGTCGAGTATCCGGCCGATCATCTGGCTGTCGACGGCGACGGTCTTGCCGTCGGCCCCGCGAATCGGCACCGGCCGGCCGGTGCGCGTGCGCACCGACGTCACCGCGCGTTCCTTGAGGCCGCCGGCCGCCATCAGCGCGACGTTGGTGATCCCGGACTTGAGCTGCTCGCCGGCCGCCTTCTTGTCGCCCGTGACGAAATAGTCGTAGCCGGCTTCGCCGAACGCCTCGAGCGCACCGCCCACGCCCGTCACGACCGCAGTGGTCCGCGCGCCGGTGGCGAGCACCGACGCGACCTTCGGCGTGCGCGTGAGCGTCGTGACCGCGCGCGTGAACAGCTTGCTGCCGGCGAGCTTCGCGGCGCCCGCCGCGCCCATCGGCACGAGATTGATGAAGTCGGCCCGTGCGCCCGGGTCGGTAAACGGATTGAGGCTGCGCCCGTGGTCGGCGCGGTTGGCCAGATCGAGGCCGGCGCTCGTCATCGTCGCGCCGATCGCCGTGTACATCATCCCCGCGCCGAGGATGTTCAGCGGCACGCCGACGATCGCGCCGATGCCGGTGCCGTCGAGCAGCGTGCCGAGGCCTTCGAGCGCCATCCCGCCGACCATCATGCCGATGTTCAGGCCGGTGCTGGTCAGCGTGTTCAGAAAACTGTCGAAGCCGCTTTCGTGATGCGCGGCCTTCGACACGAGCTGCAGCGTGCCGTCCGCGTTGTGGCCGGTCGCGATGTCGACCGTGCCGTCCGTCGACAGCTCGTTGTTGTCGATGTAGTCGTTGATGTCGTCGTAGTTGCTCGCCGTCTCGTCGACGTACTGCGTGCCGTCCTTGCCGCTGACCTTGAACAGCGCGCTGGTGGTCATGCCGGCCTCCTTGGCGGCGTAGACCATCGGCAACACGCTGACCTGCGTCGTCGCGCCGCCGCCGATCTCCAGCAGCTTGTCGCGCACGCTGTTGATCGTCTTCAGCTTTTCCTTGTCGGTGTAGCGCGCGACGTCGTCCTTCGTCGGCGATACGGGGTCCGAACCGTCGCCCGACGCCGCATCGTTCCGGACGTCCGGCTGCATGCCGAGCGCGACGCCGATCAGGTTGCGCTGTTCGTCGTCGGTCAGCTTGCCGAACGCGATCGTGCCGCCGTTGTTGGTGCTCGCGCTGGCCGCGTCGAGCAGCGAGTTCGACAATTCGCCGCGATGTGCTTCGTAGAAATCGTGCAGCGCCTTCTTGTAGTCGTTCTCCTCGTCCGAGCCGGGCGCCGCGTAGCGCAGCCGTTCGTCGAGGCCGGCGTCGAACCGGTCCATCAGCACCTGCTGATGCGACGTCTCGCTCAGCAGCTGCAGGCGCTGCACCGCGTTGTCGGCCTGCGTGACGGCCGCCTTCGCCTTGTCGAGCTGGTCCTGATACAGGTTCGGGCGCGGCGCCGACGGCGCCGGGATCATGTCGTCGCCCGCGACGGCGCGAAAACGCATGGGCGGCGGATTCGCGGCGGCCCAGTCGTCGTACTGCTTCTGTACCGACTCGAGCGTGCTCTTCGCCTGCGTCTGCTTGATGCGCGCCTGCGACAGCGCGAGCTGGGTCGCGCGCTCGTTGACCGAATCCGACATCCGGCTGTCGGCCGCGCGGATCGCGCCCGCGACGGTCTGCATGCGCTTCACGTCGAGCATCGTCGGGCCCGCCTGCGCGGCGGACGGGCCCGACGATTGCGGCAGCAGGAACGGGCGGTCGAGCAGCGGCGACGCGGGCAGCGACGAGGCGCCGTTGGACCCCGGCAACGTCGGCGAGGCCAGCGGCGACGCGCTCGGCAGCGACGGCGTGCCGGTGGGGGCGGCCGACGCGGCCGTCGACAACGACGACGCGGGCAGGCCCGGCAGGCCGTTCGCGGTCGACAGCGACGGCGTCAGCAGCGGCGACTGGAGCGCGGGTTTCGTGAATGTCGATTGCGCGTTCACCCGCGCCTTGATCTGCGACGCCTGATCGTCGTACTGCTGCGCGAGCGTCGCGCCGTACGCGACGACGAAGCCGTCGTGCGCGATGCTCGCCTGCTGCTTCGCCTGATCGAGCTTCGCATACGCATCGCCGAGGTCCAGATCGACCTGCGGATCCTTGATCATCGCGTGCGGATTGTCCTTGTGCCACGCGTTGGATGCGTCCAGTTTCTTCGTATAGTCGGCCTGCAGCGTGTCGACCTGCCGCTGCGCCGACAGCATCTGCAGATAGCCGCCGCTCGTGTTCGCGGCCGTCTGCGCGCGGGCGAGCGCGGTCTTCGCGTTCGACACCTCGTTCGGGACGATCACCGTCGGCCCTTCCTTGCCGCTGGCCGAATCGTAGCGCTGCTGCGCGTTCGTGAGCGCCAGGCTGTCGTTGGCCGCGCCGTACGCGGCGTTCGCATAGTTCGCATCTTTCGCGGCGGCCGTGACGGCCTGCTGCGCGGCATCCTGCGAAGCGGGGGCGTCGGGCATCGTGACGCGCAGCTCCAGCGGCTGCAGCGCGTCGTTCAACCGCCCGACGCCCGCATCGAGCGCGGCCTTGTAGTCCGGATCGGCGAGGTACGACTGGAACTGCGTATATGCGAGGTTGGAATTCGCGACGTCCGCGAAGTATTTCGACGCGCCCACGGCCGCCTTCGCGCTCGCGGTCTGCCAATCGTCGTAGAGCCGGATCTGCAGCGGATTCTTGCAGTCGCCCGGCTGCGGTACCCAGTTCGGATCGTTCGCATGGCCGGGGAAGGCGGCCAGCAGCGTCTTGAACTGCTGGTCGGCCGCGTGCTGCGCGTCGCCGGGGTCCGTCACCTTGCCGGAGTCGTCGATCTTCATTCCGGCCGGCATGTCGGCGTTCGCCTGTTCGCCGTACAGGATCATGTAGCCGGCGTCGGTCGTCACGTTCAGCTCGCGCTGCGCGGTGTCGGCCGCCGTGCGCGCCTTCGCGTAGTCGGCCTGCGCGGTCTTGCGGTCGTCGGCCGTCGACTCGGGATCGCGGTTGACCAGATGCAGCACGTTCTGCGCGCCCTGTAGCGTCTGCGACGCGTTGTCGTACTTCGTCTGCGCGTCCTGGATCGCTTTCTGCACCGCGCGCGTCTTGTCGTTCTCGACGGTGATGTCGGGCGGCGGCGCCGTATATTGCGCGGCCATGTTCTGGATCAGCGACGTCGCGGACTGGATCTCGGCGTTGGTCGGCTTCGACGGATCGGTGGCCAGCGATGCGGTGACGGGAATCGGCGGGGCGGCGCTCGGGTTCGCGGGCCCGGCCGCCGGATCGTCCTTCTTCGGCGGCGGAGGCGGCGGGGGCGGCGGCGCCACGACCGGATTCAGCGTTTCCGACAGGAAGCGCTGCCAGTTCACACCCAGTCCCAATCCGTCGATCAACAGCATGCTCGTCTCCGTTGAGCCGCGCGACGCGCGGCACGCGCGGCGCCCTGCACGCCGCGACGTGATCGTTCGAGTGTACGGACGCACCCGGCAGCGGGAACACCGCAGTTTCGTAGCGGCAGGAAGCGGCCGGCGCCTGGGCGCCGCGCGGGCTACGAGGTCGACTACGAGGTGGACTACGAGGCCGGCCCGGCGTGCGGCCGCCATGCCGCGCACCGTCGTTCGGACCCCTGAAAGCGGCGCGGGTGCGAGCGCACGGTGCCGCGCGCGATCAAGCGATCACGGGTCGAGACACCGCACGCACAGCCGCTTCGCCTGGCTCGCCGGCAAGCCGCGGCACATCATCACGACCGGGCGCGCATGGCACGACGGCGCATCGGCGGACGCGGCCGGCAACGGCAGCCTGCGCGCGCGTTCGGGCGGCGTGGTCGCGGCCGCGTCCATGCGCCGCTGCCGTGCCGGCGGCGGCACGTCGCGCACGACCGGGATCGGTTCGACGCCGCCTTCGTGCGCGTTGCGCTGCGCGCTCGCGACGACGCGGCTCACGTAGCCGCTCGAGAAACCGGTCGTGAAGTTGCCGCTGTAGTAGCACGACAGCGCCGCGCGCAATGCGGCCTGGGCCGGGCGGCCGGTATTCGACGAGCGCGCGAAGCATTCGGTCAGGATCGCGCCGCCGGCCCGCAGGTTGCGGCACGGCTCGAACATCGTCGTTTCATCGAGCCCGTATTTCGCGAAATTGCGCTCGTTCACCTGCGCGAGCCCGACGCTGTAGCTGAAGCCGCGCGCCGCGAGTTCACGCGCGGTCGCGCGCGCCTCGTCGAGCGACGCCGGCTGGCGCGCCAGGTGGCCGCCGACCACACCGATCGCATACGGATTGAAGCCCGACTCGGTGCGCACCAGCGCGGCGAGCGTATCGGGGTCGACGTTCGGCGCGCACGCGCGCGCCAGTTGCGCGAAGCCGGCGGCGCTGCCGGCCGCATGCGCGACGCCGTGCTGCCCGCACGCGAGCGCGATCAACACGCAAACGCATGCGGCGGCGGTTCGCAGGGCGCGTGCGCGCATCATCCGGCTCCGGCGACCCGATACGACAGCACGAGCCCGTGCACGAGCAGCGACCAGCCGTCGAGCGCGACGAACAAGAGCAGCTTGAACGGCACCGAGATCGTCGTCGGCGAGATCATCTGCATCCCGAGCGCGAGCAGGATGTTCGCGACCAGCAGGTCGACGACGATGAACACGATATAGATCACGAAGCCGATCTGGAACGCCTTCGTCAGCTCGGCGAGCGTGAAGCTCGGCACCAGCACGAGCAGGTCGTCGTCCTTGATGCCGTCCGCGCGGTGCTTCGGCCATACCGAGGTGGCCGTGCGCACGAAGAATTCGCGGTCGCGCTGCCGTGTATGCGACACGAGGAAATCCTTGATCGGCGGCAGCGCGGCATCGGCGAGCGCGCCGATGTCCGAAGTCGACAACTGTCCCGACGCATCGAAGTGGCGCGCCTGCAGCGCGTCGCGGATCGACATCCCGACGGGCGCCATGATGAACAGCGACAGGATCAGCGCGATGCCGTTCAGCACGAGGTTCGGCGGCACCTGTTGGATGCCGAGCGCGGAGCGCAGCAGGCCGAGCACGACCACCAGCTTCGTGTAGCTCGTCACCATCAGCGCCGCGAACGGCGCGATGCCGAGCGCGGCGATCACCGCGATCAGCGCGACCGGATTCGGCAGGTTGCCCATCGCTCAGCGCTCGCGCGGCGCGGGCTGCGTCAGCGTGACCACGCGCACGCCGAGCTTCTGGCCGACCGCGATCAGATGGCCGGTGCCGATCAGCATCCCGTTCGCGACGAGATGGATCACGCTCTGGTTGATCCCTTGCTGCAGTTCGATCACGGCGCCCGGCTGCAGCGCGCTCAGCTCGCCGAGCGGCATCGACGTGGGCGGCAGCTCGAAGCGCAGGTCGACCGCGAGGCCGTCGAGCGAGCGCGGCGCGTCGGCGGGCGGCGCGTCGTGCGTCGTCGGCGGCGCGGAGTCGGTGCGGGTCGGTTCCAAAGGCATCTCCCTGATTCGTTCGACGGTCAGCCGGTTGCCCGACGGCCGTCCGGTGATTTCCCACGCCGGCGCGGCCGGCAGCCGCGCGACGCACAGCAGGTTCTGCTCGTGCGCGTGCCAGCGCTCGATCGCGATGATGTCGCCGCCGACGACGTCGGCCAGCTCGGCCGTCGTCAGCTCGGTGCGGCCGATCTCGAACACGAGCGGCACGGGCAGGTTCGCGTAGGCCGCGCTCGCCGACGTGCGCGCGGCGGGCGCGGCCGCGAAGAACACGGCCAGCGCATCCGGCGCATCGAACAGCAGCGCGCCGTGGCAGCGCCACGCGGCGTCGGCGCGCCGCAGCTCGAAGCGCAGCGCGGCCGGCGACGCGTGCCAGGCCGGTGCGTGATCGGCCGGCGGCAGCAGTTCCACGCGCTGCCGCGTCGCCGCCTGCAGTACGGCCGTGAGCGGCGCGGCGAGGTCGGCGAGCAGCGCCGCGCGGATCACGGCCGGTACGGCCGGGTCGGCCGCCTCGCCGAGCCATTCGGTTTCCGCGACGGGGTCGATCCATAGCGTGCCGGCGGCCGGGCCGACGATGAAGCGGTACGCGTGCGCATCGGCGGCCGGCTCGGCGTCGACGCGCCAGCGCACCTCGTACGCGTGCTCGCCGAGCGTGACCGGAACGGCGCCGGTCGCGCAGTACGCGTGCGACAGCCCGCGCGCGGCGGCGGCGGACAGGCGCGGCAGGTAGGGCGACGCGTCGAGCGCGACCGCGGCCGGCGCGGCGGCCGCGGGCGGTTCGGAGGCGGCGGGCATGGCCCGGGTCGCGGCGTCGCCGGCGTCGGCATTCGTCAGGAACAGCGCAGGCACGGCGGGATCGGGGCGGATTCGGCGTTGGTTCGACGGGTTGTTCTGGGGCCGGCGGCGCCGAGGGGCGCGCGGCTGCTGCGTCGATTGTAGGGACGGCGATGGCCGCGTGCCGCGCCGAAATCCGTAGTCGCGACCGTCGCGCGGAGACGGCGGGAGCAGGACGCTACGAAGCGTGACGAAGTGCGGCGGAGGGCGGTGAAGAGGCGACGCGACGGCCGGCGATCAAAGGCAACCGCCGCCCGGAGGCGGCGGTCGGGGCGCGACTGGCTGGTGGGCCGGGCGGGGTGCAGGCCGCGGCCGGCTGGCAAGCCGCGAGGTAATGTGAATCCGCGCAGCGCGGTGAGGGAAGCGTTGCCGGCGTGCCGCGAACGCGCGGCGCGCGGGTGAAGCGTTACGCGTAGTCGGCGGCCATCGCGGGTTGAGGCGCCGCGCGTACGATCGGCGCCGCGTCGTGGCGCTCGACGTGCGTCATCGCCGCACCGAACAGCACGAGGCGATAACCGACCGCGTAGATCGGGATGATCCGCAGGTTCTTGTCGTGTTCGAGCTGCAGTTTCGAACGGATCCGCGAGATATGGGTGTCGAGCGTGCGCGACGACACGCCGAGCTCGCGGCCCCACACGGCTTCCTGGATTGCCTGCCGCGGCACGATCTTGTTCATGTTGTCGAGCAGGAATTCGACGACGTCGAATTCGCGCGGCGTCACGTCGACGACCTTGTCGTCGATTTCGATCGTGCGGCGGACGAAGTTGATTTTTATGTTGTCGATGTACAGGTATTTGCAATCCATGGTGGCCCTCGCATGTCCTAGAAGGAGTGTTTGCGGGTCCTGTGCTGCAACTTCCGGGCCAGGGGCGGGATCGTCACGTGGTGGCGGCCGCGCGGAGCGGCGCAGAGGGTCCGGCAGCCTTGAATTCAAAAGAATTTTTAACGGGAAGCGTCGGGCAGGCGGTGAAAGGGCCGGATCGACGGTGAAGGATTGTTACGTAGCATCGGCGCGCCGACGTTACGGGCGTTACGTCTGACGTAACGTGGGAGAGGGGATGGTTTACGGGGACGGGCTGGATGATGGTTCAGCCAGATAGCGAACCCTACATCGAACTCTACCGGGTTTGCCTTATTTTATTTTTAAATCAATGGGTTGTATGAAATTCCCGCCGACATCGAACCCTACATCGACAGCGGCGAAACGCCGGCCACGGGGCATGCCCCGTGGCCGGCGCGCTATCGCATCGGGATCAAGCCTTCGCGCCATCCGCCGAATCGAACGGCAGCACGTAATGCCGCTTGCCCGTCGCCGCGAAGATCGCGTTCGCGACGGCCGGCCCGACCGGCGCGACGCCCGGCTCGCCGACCCCGGTGGGCGCCTCGGCCGACGGCACGATATGCACCTCGACCTTCGGCATCTCGGCCATCCGCAGCACGTGGTAGCCGTCGAAGTTGCGCTGCTCGACCTGGCCGTCCTTCAGCGTGATCGCGCTGTGCATCGCCGCGCCGAGTCCGAACCCGATGCCGCCTTCCATCTGCGCGGCGACGATGTCGGGATTGATCGCGATTCCGCAGTCGACCGCGCACACCACGCGCTCGACCTTCACCTTGCCGTCCGCGTCGACCGACACCTCGGCCACCTGCGCGACATAGCTCTTGAACGCCTCGGCCACCGCGATCCCGCGCCCGCGCCCCTTCGGCAGCGGCTTGGCCGGATCCCAGCCGGCCTTCTGCGCGGCCAGCTCCAGCACCGCGCGCATGCGCGGCTCCTTCGCGAGCAGGTCGCGGCGGAACGCGTACGGATCCTTGCCGGCCGCGTGCGCGGCTTCGTCGATGAACGCCTCGACCGCGTAGGCCGTGTGCGAGCTGCCGACCACGCGCCACCACAGCACGGGCACGCCCGTCTTCGCGGTGGTGAGTTCGACCGACACGTTCGGCACCGCGTACGGCAGGTTCGCCGCGCCCTCGACCGACGTCGCGTCGATCCCGTTCTTGACCATGAACGCCTCGAACGGCGTGCCGGCGAGGATCGACTGGCCGACGATCCGGTGACGCCAGCCCACCAGCCGGCCGTCCGCGGTCAGGCCCGCGTCGAGCTTGTGGAAGTACATCGGCCGGTAGAAGCCGCCCTGGATGTCGTCCTCGCGCGTCCATTGCAGCTTGACGGGCTTGCCGTCCGCGCCGAGCGCCTTCGCGATCGACACGGCCTCGACCACGTAATCCGACCACGCGTTCGCGCGCCGGCCGAAGCTGCCGCCCGCATACAGCGTGTGGATCTTCACCTGCTCGGGCTTCAGTCCGGCGACCTTGGCCGCGTTGCCCTGGTCGACCGTCTGGAACTGGTCGCCGGCCCAGATCTCGCAACTGTTCGCCGTCAGCTTGACGACCGCATCGAGCGGCTCCATCGGCGCGTGCGCGAGATACGGGAATTCGTACGTCGCGCTGATCTTGCGCGCCGCGCCGGCGATCGCCGCATCGGCATCGCCGTCCTTGCGCGCGGACGCGCCCGGCTTCTCCGCGAGTTGCCGGTATTCGCGCATGATCTCGTCCGAGCCGCGCTTTTCCGCCTTCGTTTCGTCCCATTCGACCTTCAGCGCGTCGCGGCCTTGTTTCGCGGCCCAGAAGCCCGTCGCGACGACCGCGACGCCGCCCGGCACCTGCACGACCGAGACGACGCCCGGCACGGCCTTCGCGGCTGTCGCGTCGAACGATTTCACCGTCGCGCCGAAGCGCGGCGGCCGCTGCAGCAGCGCGACGCGCATGCCGGGGAATGTCGTGTCGAGCGTGAATTGCGCGGTGCCGTTCGATTTGGCCGACCCGTCGACGCGCGGAATGCGATGGCCGATCAGCTTGAAATCGGCCGGCTGCTTCAGCGTGACCTTGTCCGGCACGGGCAGCTTCGACGCATCGGCGACGAGCGCGCCGTACGTGGCCGTCTTGCCGCTCTTCGCGTGCGTGACGACGCCGTTGGCGGTGGTCAGCTCGCCGGCCGGCACCTTCCAGCGGGCCGCCGCGGCCGACACGAGCATCGCGCGTGCCTTGCCGCCCGCTTCGCGCAGTTGCTGCCACGAGTTCGCCATGGCCGAGCTGCCGCCCGTGCCCTGCATCGTGCCGAACGCGAGGTTCGCATAGCGCTTCGCATCGGCCGGCGCGCTTTCGACGCGCACGCTCGACCAGTCGGCGTCGAGCTCCTCGGCGACGATCGTCGCGATGCCTGTATACGCGCCCTGGCCCATTTCGACGTGCTTCGCGATGACCGTGACGGCGCCGTCGGGCGTGATGCGCAGGAACGCATTCGGCGCGAATTCGCCGGCGGGGGCGGTGGCGGCGAGCGCGCGGCGGCCGAGGCCGGCCCAGTCGAAGCCGATCGTCAGGCTGACGGCGGCGGTTGCCCCCGCGGCTTTCAGGAACGTGCGGCGCGACGGGCGCACCGAACCGGTATTGTCGAGTTCGATCGTCATGGTCAGGCTCCCAGCGTCGCGGCCGCGTCGTGGATCGCGGCCCGGATGCGGGCGTAGGTCGCACAGCGGCAGAGGTTGCCGTTCATCGCGGCGTCGATGTCCGCGTCGGTCGGCTTCGGGTTCTGTTCGAGCAAGGCGGTGGCCGACATGATCTGGCCGGACTGGCAATAGCCGCACTGCGGCACCTGGAGCTTGACCCACGCGGCCTGCACGGCCTGCGCGGGCTTGCTTTGCAGGCCTTCGATCGTCGTGACGTGCTTGCCCGCGATGCCGGCGAGCGGCAGCACGCACGAGCGGACGGCCTGGCCTTCGAGATGCACCGTGCATGCGCCGCACTGCGCCATGCCGCAGCCGAATTTCGTGCCGGTCAGTCCCGCGTGTTCGCGAATCGCCCAGAGGACGGGCATCGACGGATCGGCGTCGAGCGTGACGTTCTTGCCGTTCAGGACAAACGAGGTAGGCATTTTTATGTCTCCATGGGGAAAACCCGCCTTACGGACAGGTTAGCCGGGAGTGTGCGCGAGCAGCCGCTTTTTGCGTCTACCCAATCCTGCAAATTTATTGAACAATCCTGCAAATCCCCGCCACGCCGCGAGCCGTTTCGCTATGCTCGCGCGACACGGGAAATCATTCGAGGATGCGTCATGGACATGACCGATATCGTCGCGTCGCGCGAGTCCGGCCGGCGCGAACTGGCGTCGCTGATCGGCCGCTTCGCGCCGGCCGACGGCTCGCATTCGACGGCCGTGCCGGGCCTGATGCTGCATCGGCACACGCGGCCGGTCGACCTCGGCTGCGGCGTGTCGCGCGCCGCGCTGGTGATCGCCGCGCAGGGCGCGAAGCGCGTGATCGTGGCCGGCCAGGCATACGAATACGACACCCAGAATTGCCTGATTACGTCGATCGACTTGCCGATCCTGTCGCGCGTGACGCGTGCAACGCCGGAGGCGCCGTACCTGTGCCTGTCGCTGACGCTCGATCCGCAGCGCATCGTCGAGCTCGCGGCCGAGATGCGGCTGCCCGAGCCCGAAGCCGGCCCGGAAGGCGAGGGGATCGCGCTCGCCGAGCTGACGCCGCCGCTGCTCGATGCGGCGTTGAGACTGCTGCGGCTGCTCGATACGCCGGCCGACATCGCGGTCGTCGCGCCGCTGATCGAGAAGGAAGTGCTGTACCGGCTGATGACGAGCGGGCAGGGCACGCGGCTGCGGCACATGGCGATCGCCGGCAGCCAGACGCACCGGATCGCGCGTGCGATCGAATGGATCCGCGATCACTTCGCGGAGCCGATGCGCGTCGAGTCGCTCGCGCAGGCGGTCAACATGAGCGTGTCGTCGCTGCACCATCATTTCAAGCACGTGACGACGCTGAGCCCGCTGCAGTACCAGAAGCAGCTGCGGCTGCACGAGGCGCGGCGGCTGCTGCTGCGGCAGGGCGGCGACGTCGGGTCGGTGGCGGCCGTCGTCGGCTACGAAAGCGCGTCGCAGTTCAGCCGCGAATATAGCCGGCTGTTCGGCGCGCCGCCGATGCGCGACGTCGCGCATCTGCGGAAGAAGGAGCTGCTCGGCTGACGGGCGGCCGGCCCGTTGCCGCTCATCAATTCGCGTCGACCGTTGCCTGGCGGAATGCCGGCGCGGCGCTCCGGTTTCACTGACGACCCCGTCGATGCCTGAACGACGCAAGCATCGATCGGTGGCGACCTTCATCGCCTTTTCACCGACACGCCGATTGGCGTGCGGCCGCTACCGCGCATTGACCGTTCGGTATGTACGTTCGTGTTTCGCGCGTGCATGGTGGGGCAGTGACGCGTCCGTGTCGGTCGCAGGATCGATGCGGTCCGATACGACGAGATGCGCGATAAACCAGGCTGTCGCGAGATTGGCGACGTGAGCACCGTTTTGAATCGGCATGTTTCAGTGATGAGAATCAAGCGGATGGTGGATCGAATATGTCGCTTCAATGAATGACCCGTCGGTGCGCCATGGATGAAAGGCGAATCGAATGGAAACGAAAAAATGATGCGCCCGTTTTTGCCAGGATCGCATGTTTTTCCTTTTAAATTTTTATGTCCGCAACGCACCGGACGGCAGCATTCTCGCTGCATGATCGTGTGGCTATTCTCACGGATGAATCAAATCCGTTTCCCATTTCGGAGCGACTCGGTGTTCCGGCCGTATCGGCGGCCATTCGGCGTCGAGCATCGAGCGACTGAATCCGCGTTGTCCGGCGTCATGGAAGGTTTGCCGGCATGCTGCAACACGCGGTTTGCCGGCGCAAGCGCGTGAACCAGCGGCCCTGTCGCGAAACGCTTCTCAACTATGAAACAACCGTTCGCAGGGGTGTCCGGCGTGCCTCGGCGCGCCGAATTCGTCCGCCAAATCAGCGCATTGCGTCGCATTGTTCGAGGATCACTGCCGCGAACGTCCCGTTATCGCGATACATTCGTGAAACAAAAAATGCCGTTTCCGGCGAAATGATCAGGCCTGGCGGCTGTTTTCGGCGCGCAATGCTCGGTGGAATATCGCATGGCATGCGGTTTGCGACACAGGACGCACCGGCGAGCGGTCGACACGATGCAACAACGATGTGGGGGCGGCCAGTTCGTCATAAGCCAGTCGGGGAAGCGGCGATGAACACTATAAGCAGTGGCTTGATCCGCGCGTTTCTTGCGCACCATAGGGGTAGTCCGATTGATCGGGGTAGCGCTTGCGACGCAGTGCCAGCGTCGCCGGTCGCGCCTTGCCGATTTCGCGCCCTCCGCGCGCGCCGCGTGCTGGAGCGGTTGCCGTTGCGCGCCGCAACCCGGCGACAGCGATGCTCGACTTCATCGAGCGTTCCCGGATGGGCCACGCTGTTCATGCCGGACAGCGCGCCGATTCCACTTCAACCGTGCAGAGCCGTTTCGATCGCGCCGGGCCAGTGCCGGCGCCGGCCGGACTAGATCGAACGCGCGTCGGCCGGATTATCCGGAAGGCCTTTCTCCGTCAGCTCAGGGAGCAGACATGTCGTCTGGCTGCAATGCATGCCCGTTATCGCCCGGCTAAAGGGCATATGCGGAACGCGTGCCGCATTTTGCAGTATTAAATACATTCGCGAATTTTCAATTCGGAAAGCGGGTGCCTGGTTTGCGCGTCACTTTTGGATGGGGTATTGAAAATCGCGAGCCGGAAGGATGCGCGCGTCGTTCCGGTTGATGTAATCATGGGTGTTTCAAGAGCGTATCAATGCTCATAAAAATAATAGAAAACACCTACGCATAAATTTTGGAAAAATTGAAAACATAAAACTAGACTTCGGCTGGCCAAAAATAAATGAGAAGGTTTGCAATTCGATAATTATTTCCCGATTTGATAGCAATCCTTATTTTTTGAGGATTGCTCGAGGCAGGAGGATCGATGGCGTGCGATCTTCCATGCTCATTCTCTCCACGCCGTTATGGAGTCGACCATGAAGAAGCTTCTGATTGCAGCAGCAGTTCTGGTGGTTTCGGGTGCAGCGTTTGCCGGCAGCGGCACGGTGTCGAGCACCACTTCGACGAGCGGTGGCCAGACGATGGCAGGGGTCACCGGGTTCGGCCACTTCACCGCGACCGATTCCGGCTCCGCCCTCGGCGCAGCCGGTGCAACGGCGGGCTACGGCGGCAGCGGCTCGATCTCGTACACGAACCACACGCAAACGTCGACGGTCGGCGGCTTCGGCTTCGGCGGCGCACAAGCAGGCGGCAGCAGCGGCGCGAATGCGGGCTCGACCGGCTGGACGTATCACCACTAAGCCGCGACGCGTAGCGTTCGTCATTGGCTGGCGGTGCGGAGGCCGGGCCTTGCCGCGTGCGGGCAGGCTCGGCTCCGCCACCGTCGAACTTCCTCACGGCAAGGGATTGCTATGAAAGCCAAAGTCATTTTAGCGACCGCGCTCACCGTCATTTCGTCCGCTGCATTGGCGGCCGGATCGTCCACGACCAACCAGACGCAATCCGTTGCGGCGGGTGTTTCCGGTTCGGTGCTGGTCGGCTCCGGCAGCTATACCAGCAATTCGACTTCGACGGCCGGCGCGAATGCAGGCAGTACCGTGACACCGGCCGGCTCCGCCGGCACGGCGTCCGCGTATCACAACTCGACTTCGACGGCCAGCGGTTGGGGCACGAACGGGGGCGCGTTCGCGGCAGGCGGCGGTATCGGTGCCGCAGGCTCGTTCGCCGGAAACGGCAGCACGAACGAGAACGCGAATGCGCTTTCGGGAGGGGTGACCGCCACGATCGTACTCGGCGCGAACCACTACACGGCCACGGGCGCGAACGACCACGGCATGGCCAACGCCGGCGCCGCGGGTTGGACGGGCATGGGCGGGTCGGGCGCGATCGCGGGCTCGAATCACACCAACGCGTCGACCGCGTGGAGTACCGGTCCGGCCGGTTCGCCGTCCGCATCGGGCGGAAGCCAGGCCGACTCGAGCGCGACCGGGAGCAGTCATTAGTCAGGTGTGGGGGGGCCAGTTTCCCAGCGACGCTGGTCTCTTTTCCACCTTGTTGTCACGTAAGGAGTTGGCATGAAGCAGAACCTGATTGCCGCCGCGCTGATGCTCGCGTCGCTGACGGCGTATGGCGCCGACCGTGCCGCCGATGGCGGGCAATCGACTATGCAGACGTCAAACAACCGTGACCAGACAACCAAACCGTCAGAACAACAAACGCTTTCGTCGGGCAGCGCGATCGGCGGACCTGACACCCGGCAATGGCAGGGCATGTCGGCCGGCTCGTGGTCCCAGCTGGGCAGCGGCTGGAAGCAGTTCGGGGAAGCAGAGAAATCTGAAGTCATTCAGGGGAATTAGTACGGTTGCCTGGGTCGGAGGTCCAACCTCGTCCGGAGAGTGAAATGAACAGCAACAGGATCAAGGTGGCATGCGCGGCGATGTTCGCGATGACCACGATCGGCGCCCAGGCGCAAACCGCCGATTCGACGTCGAGTGCGCAGTCGACGACGTCGTCGACCGCGATCAGCCAGGGCGGTGGTTCGAGCATGAACACGAACACCACGAGTTCGCGCGGCGGCAATGCCACGAGCAGCAGCGGGGTACGCGGCAGCGGCAATTCGAGCGTGAACGTGAACGTGACGATGCCGTCCACTACGGCCGGCGGCAACGTGGCGCCGCAGAGCACGAACGCACTCGCGACCGGCGCGCCGGGCTCCAGCCCGTACAACACGCAGGCGACGGAAAACGTCAATTACTCGGGTACGCAGACGATCAAGACGAATCCGTCGATCCAGGCGCCCGGCCTCACGACCACGCTGTCCGATACCTGCATGGGCTCGGTGAGCGTCGGCGTGTCGTTCCCGGGGTTCGGCGCGACGGGCGGCACGACGCTGGTCGACCAGGCCTGCGTGCGGCGTCTCGATGCGCGCGAATTCCGTGCGATGGGGTTGACCGACGTGGCGCTCGCGCTGCTGTGCCAGAGCGATGCGAACCGGCGCGCGGTGGAGGCGACCGGGCACCTGTGTCCGGGCACGACCGCGCCGCTCGCGCGTTCGAACGTGGCGCCCAGCGTCGAAGCGACCGTCGCGGACGACATCAAGTATCGCGATCCGATCGTGCGCGACCGGATGGGCCTGCCGCCGCTCGGCTCGACCGTGCCGGCGCCCGCGGCGACGCGCCCGATCGAGACGGCGTCGATGCGCGCCGCGCCTGTTTCGATGCCGGTGCCGGTTCCTGTCCCGACGATGGCGCCCGTCGCCGCCGCGCCTGCCGTCGCGACGCCGTCCGTTGCCGCAGCCGCGCCGGCCGTTGCAGCGGCAGTCCCCTCGGCCGCGGCACCCGTGGCGACAGCCGCGCCTGCGGCCGTCGCCGCGCCCGCTGCGTCGGTCGTACCGGCCGCCGCAATGGCCGCCGTGCCGGCTGCAGCGGTCATTGCCGCACCGGTCGCGGCCGACAAGGCCACGCCAGCGCCGGCCGCACCGGTGGCCGATACGAAGGCGCCGGAGCCCGCGCAGCCGGTCGCCGACAAAGCCTCCGAACCCGCGCCGGCGATTGCCGACAAGACGCCCGGGCCTGCTCCGGCCGCCGCCGACACGGCTCCCGAGCCAGCACAGCCCGTCGCCGACAACGTACCGGAGCCGATGCCGGCCGCGACCGACACGGCGCGGGCTGCGGGCGAGATGGTGGCCGAACCGATGCCGGCGGCTGCCGTCGTCGCGGCGCCGGCAGCCGATGCGAAGGCTGCCGATGCGAAGGCTGTCGAACCGGCGCCGCAGGCATCGGCCGAACCGCCTGCCCCGGAGGCCGCGCCGCCGGCGGTCGCCGCGGCACCGGCCGACATGCCGGCCCCCGTCGCGAAAGTGCCGGACGCGGTCGAACCCGCAGTAGCCGCCGCCGCGCCGCCCGCCGCCGCATCGGCGTTGACCGATCCGGCGCAAGCGTTGTCGCCGGCCACGGTCGACCAGCAGGCCGCACCTGCTGCGCCGGTCGCGCCGGCGCCGACCGTCATCTCGACGAGTACCTCGTCGTAAGCATGCGGACCGGTTTGCCGTGCGACCGGCGCGCCGGCCGCACGGCAGGCGTTCGACCCGATGCCCGATGGTCGTTTCCTGTTTGACGGGTGTTGTTCCGATCCCCGAGGTCAACACCTCTTTTGCGTGACGAGGATGCAAGGAGGCCTCAATCATGAGGATCTTTTTGGTCGCTTTGCTGCTGGCCAGCGTGCAAGCCGCTGCGCAGTCGGTTTTCCAGAATCCCGCGGTCTTCGTCATCCTGAGCGAGCAGACGCTTGCGAACGCCGCGAGCGTGCAGCAGGCGCTGTCGACCCTCGGCCGTCCCGACAACGCGGCATGCGCGCCGATGATGATGATCGGCGATCCGCAGATGATCTACATGATGCCGGAAGCGGGCCACGCGCCATCGTGGCAATCGCCGGTGTACGGCCGAGGCGCGCCGTTCGACGCACAGAGCGGGCCGAGGCCGACCGGCAAGACGGTCGGCGCGATGCAGCACGCCGAGGACATGCGGACGCAACCGTGGAGCGACGGCAGCGCGCTCACGCAGAAGATCGCGGGCGAGCCGGCCGTGACGGCGGCGGACCGGGTGAACGCATGGCGGCACACCGGGCTCGACCGGATCGAAACGGCCCGCGCGTCGGACGTGACGGTAAACGGCAAGACCTACCGCGCCTATCGCGACGATCTCAACGGATCGGCGAAGCCCGTCGTCGAGCCGCAGGTCTACACGCAGCGCGTCGTGTTCTGCCGATGACACGGCATCGATTCGAGGACGGAGCGGCGCCGCGCCGCAGGGCCGCGGGCCCCGCCGGCGCGATCGGGCAACGGCCGCTCCGATACCCACCCTTATGCGGCGAGGCGATCGTGAACCATTGTTGTCAACCGAGCATGTCAGGCCCGCGAGAGGTCGAACGGCAGATGAGCGCGCTGCCGTTCATCGCGGTCCGGCACGACCCCGTCGCGCCGTCGCGCCCGCTCGTTTACCTGTCGCAGCGACACGATGCCGCGCTCGTCGATATGCTCGCGTCGCGCGGCTGGGACGTGCGGCGCGCCAAAACCGTGGCCGATGCGCTGAATCTCGTCAGGGCGAACCGTCCGCATGCGGGCATCGTCGATTTCGACAGTTTCGCGTCGCCGGACGTCGCGTCGTTCGAGGCGCTGCTGCGCGACCCGCGTGTCGGCTGGCTCGCGTTCGCCGGCGGCGAGCGGTTGCGCAACCTCGCGATCGCGCGCCTGATCCGCCGCTGCTGCTTCGACTACGTGCGCAACCCGGCGGCGTACACGACGATCGGCTATCTCGTCGGCCATGCATACGGGATGCTGAAGCTCGCGGACGGCGACCCGGCCGCGGAGGCGCCGCCGCCCGGCGGCGAGATGATCGGCGCGTGCGGCGCGATGCGCCGGCTGTTCGCGACGATCCGCAAGGTCGCGAACACCGACGCGACCGTGTTCATCGCCGGCGAATCCGGCACCGGCAAGGAGCTGACGGCTGCGGCGATCCACCGGCAGTCGTCGCGCGCCGACGCACCGTTCGTCGCCGTGAACTGCGCGGCCATCCCGACGTCGCTGCTGCAGGCCGAACTGTTCGGGCACGAGCGCGGCGCGTTCACGGGCGCGCACCAGCGCAAGATCGGCCGCATCGAGGCCGCGCACGGCGGCACGC
Organism: Burkholderia sp. AU32262; assembly: GCF_020419985.1. Classification (NCBI taxonomy): domain Bacteria; kingdom Pseudomonadati; phylum Pseudomonadota; class Betaproteobacteria; order Burkholderiales; family Burkholderiaceae; genus Burkholderia; species Burkholderia sp. AU32262. The sequence goes on along the minus strand of NZ_JAIZRS010000023.1, from coordinate 89,954 downwards.
TGTTTCTCGACGAAATCGGCGACATGCCGTTCGAGAGCCAGGCGAGCCTGCTGCGGTTCCTGCAGGAAGGGAAGATCGAGCGGCTCGGCGGGCATGCGTCGATTCCGGTCGACGTGCGGATCGTGTCGGCGACCCACGTCGATCTCGAAGCCGCGATGCGGGCCGGGCGGTTCCGCGCCGACTTGTACTACCGCCTGTGCGTGCTGCGGATCGACGAGCCGCCGCTGCGCATGCGCGGCCGCGACATCATGCTGCTGGCCGACGACGTGCTGCGGCGCTATCGCGGCGACGGCTCGTACCGGATTCGCGGCTTCACGCCGTGCGCGATCGAGGCGATCCACAACTATCCGTGGCCCGGCAACGTGCGCGAGCTGATCAACCGGATCCGCTTCGCCGTCGTGATGACGAACGGCCCGCTGATCTCCGCCGCCGATCTCGAACTGCACGCGTACACGTCGCTGCGCCCGCCGACGCTCGCGCAGGCGCGCCGGCAGGCCGAGCGGCACGCGATCGAGGAAACGCTGCTGCGTCACCGGCAGCAGCATGCGAACGCCGCGTCGGAGCTGGGAATCTCGCGGGCGACGCTGTACCGTCTGATGACCGCGCACGGGCTGCATGGCTGACGCGCCGCGGCGGCGGCGCTCAAGACCGCGCGGCGGCAGCCGTTAAAACAGGAAACGGCCCGGCCGGAACGCGCATCGATGGGCGCGCAACCGGCACGCGGCGCATCACGCTTATCCGAGGTCATCGTGGCAGAGTGCAGTCAGTGCGGCAGGACGTTCCTGGTCGGCGGGCAGTCGATCGACGGCCGCCGCTATTGCGGCCCGGCATGCGCGCAGGCGCATCCGGTCGTCGTCGAGGCCGAACGGGTGCCCGACGCGAAGGTTCGGCAGTATGTGGACGACTGGCGCTACGGGCCATGCCCGATCTGCCTGCGCGAAGGGCAGCCGGTCGATATTCACGCGTCGCATCGCGTCGTGTCGCTCGTGTTCGTGACGCGCTGGGCGACGCGGCGCCACGTGTGCTGCCGCCGCTGCGGCCGCAGGAAGCAGGCGCTCGCGCTGCTCGCGTCGGCCGCGCTCGGCTGGTGGGGGCTGCCGTGGGGCATCGTGCTGACGCCGATCCAGCTCGCACGCAACGTGCTCGGCCTGGCCGCGCGCGACCCGGAGGCCGCGACGCCGCAATTCGAGGAACTGGTGCGGCGCAAGCTGGCCGCCCGCCGGCTCGCACGCGCGCAGCGGGGCGCTGGCGCCTGACCGCGCGCTTCGGCGCGCCGCGCGCGCTCAGGCCGGCCGGTCGAAACCCGATGCGACCCAGCGTTCGGCGCTGGCCTTGTTGAGCTTGAACCCGGCCGACACCTTCGCTTCGGCCAGCAGTTCGCCATACGGATCGCATGCCTTGAGCTGCGCATACGGTTCGAACTCGTCCGGCACGATGTCGAGCGTCACCGACACATCCTGCCCGGCTTCGTCCTGCACCGTCACTTCCTTGTGCAGCATCGCGCGCCGCTGCTGTTCGTGGCGCATCAGCACTTCGGTCGCGGTCTTCACGAGCGTGCGGAACGCGTTCGCGTCCATCGGTTTCGGGTTCTTCTTGTCGCGGCCCATGGTCCACGGCCCGACGAGCGCGGGCTCGGACTCGCCGTCCTTGACCATTTCGACGGCCCAGCCGTCGTCGTCTTCGTTCTTGATGATGCGGGCCGTCCAGCCGTTGTCGCGCCAGAGGCCGTCTTCGTGGATGGAGGTGTCGTCGGATTGCAGGTCGGAATCGGTCATGAGGAAAGCGGGCAGTACGGGCAAGCCGGCGAAGGCGCGGGCGCGCGCGGCCGGTGACGGCGCGTCGCTCGCCGCCGGCGGGCCGGGGTGGCATGCAAACGCGCAATTTTACCCGCTGGCCGGCCGCGCGGTGCGTGCGGTCGGCCATCCGGCCGATCCCGCGGCGGCCCATCTGCCGGTCGTCGCGCGTCGAACGCCGCAAATATCAAACCTGTATTACGTTTTCGGCGGCCAATTCGTACGCCGTCCGATATCGCGCCCGGGCGGACATTCATAGAATCGGCATTCGGGCTAAAAATAGCCTGAACGTCATTTCAACGCCCAACCGGTCGCGTGCGCTTCGCGTGGCGGGGCCGGTGAACCACCAGGAACTGCGCATGAGGAAATTCAACGTTCGCATCGTCGTCGCATACGACTGGCCGCTGACGCTGGCCGGTATCGAGCAGATCGCAGACAGCAGCTGCGCGATCGAGCTCGTCGCGGTCTACCGGAGCGCGGCCGAACTGGTCGCGTCGCTCGGCGGCGTCGATTGCGACATCGTGCTGGTCGACTATGCGATTCGCGGCGACGAGCAGATGGACGGCCTCGCGCTGTTCGACTGGCTGCGCCGCACGCGGCCGAACGTCGGCATCGTCGCGCTGGTCGCGAACGAGAACCCGCTGATCTTCCGGTCGATCCTCGCGAACGGCGGCGTGAGCATCGTCAGCAAGCTCGACGAGGTCGGCCACATCGTCACGGCGATCCATTCGAGCTACAGCGGCGGCGCCTACCTGTCGCCGTCCGTGCGGCGCGCGGTCGATGCGCTCGGCACGCGCGGCGACGCGCCCGTGAAGCTGTCGGCGCGCGAGATCGAGGTCATTCGCCTGTATCTGGCGGGCGTACCGATCAAGACGATCGCGCAGCGCCTGAGCAAGGGCAAGCAGACGGTCAGTGCGCAGAAGATCAGCGCGATGAAGAAGCTCGGCGCGAACAACGACGTCGAGCTGATCCAGCGGGCGGCGGGGCTGGGGCTCGGCAGCGCCGAGGCCGCGCGGCGGGCGGGCAGCGCGGCGTGAGCGCAGGGTGGGGCACCGTCAGGCCGGCAACGCGAACCGCGTCACCGCGTCGCGCAGCGCCTCGGCCTGATCGCGCAGCGAATGCGCGGCCGCCGCGGCCTGCTCGACGAGCGCTGCGTTCTGCTGCGTGACCTGATCCATCTCACCCACCGCGCGGTTGACCTGCTCGATCCCGGCGCTCTGCTCGCGCGATGCGTGGCTGATTTCGTCGAGGATCTCGTTCACGCGCCGCACCGATTGCACGATCTCGGCCATCGTCTCGCCCGCGTGCGTGACGAGCGTCGCGCCGTGCTGGACCGTCTCGTTCGACGACACGATCAGCGACTTGATTTCCTTGGCCGCCGTCGCCGAGCGTTGCGCGAGCGAGCGCACTTCGGCCGCGACCACCGCGAAGCCGCGGCCCTGTTCGCCCGCCCGCGCCGCTTCGACGGCCGCGTTCAGCGCGAGGATGTTGGTCTGGAACGCGATCCCGTCGATCACGCCGATGATGTCGCCGATCTTGTGCGAACGGTCGGTGATCTCGTTCATCGTGCGCACGACGTCGTCGACCACCGCGCTGCCGCGCGTCGCGACCTGCGCGGCCTGGCCGGCAAGCGACGCGGCCTGCGCGGCGCTGTCCGCGTTCTGCTTCACGTTCGCGGTCATCTGGTCCATGCTCGACGCGGTCTGCACGAGCGCGGCCGCCTGTTCCTCGGTGCGCTGCGACAGGTCCGTGTTGCCGGAGGCGATCTCGCTCGCGCCGACGTTGATGTTCTCGGTGCCGGTGCGGACGCGCGACACCATGTCGATCAGCCCGCCCTGCATCGTGTGCAGCGCATGCAGCAGGCTGCCGCGATCGTCCTGCTTCACGGCCACGCGCGCGGTCAGGTCGCCCTGCGCGATGCGTTGCGCGGCGTCGAGCGCCACTTCGAGCTCGCCGCCGAGGTTCGCGCGCACGCTTTTCAGCACCAGCACCATCACGGCGGTCGCGATCGCGCCGAGCACGGCCGTCATCGCGAACCAGCGGCCGACGCTTGCGAGCACCGCCGTGCGCACGTCGTCCATGTACATGCCGGTCACCAGATACCAGTCCCACGGCGCGAAGCGCTGCACGGCGCTGGTCTTCTCCTGCGGCTTGTCCGCGCCCGGCTTCGGCCACAGATATTCGACGAAGCCCTTGCCGCCTTCCGCGTTGCCGGCCTTCACGATCTCGACGAACAGGTGCTGGCCGTTCGGATCGGTGAAATTCGACACGTCCTTGCCGTTGAGCTCGGCCTTGATCGGATGCATCACGATCACCGGCTTCGAATCGTTGACCGAGATATAGCCGTCGACGCCATGGCGCATCGCGGCGATCGCCTCGAGCGCCTTCTGCTTCGCATCGGCTTCCGGCAGCGCGTTCTGCTGCGACAGCTTGTAGTAGTGATCGGTCACGCTCGCGGCCTGCGCGACCAGCGATGCAAGCTGGTCGCGGCGGTCCGCGATCATCGACGCGCGGGTCTGCCATGCGCCGAGCCCGGCGATCACGAGCAGGCCGAGCCACAGGATGACGATCATCGACGCGAGTTTTTGATTCAGGGAAAGATTGCGCATGGTGTGAGGTTGGTCAGTCGAGAACGCTTGCCGGAACGGCGTGACGGGATAAGTCTCTTGACGGCGCGCCATGCGTGTCGCCGTAGACGGGAAATCCCTTAGAAGCGGTCATTTCCCGATGTCCGCGACGCGGGCGCGGGCATCTATGCATATGCATAACAGCGGCCGCTATACTGTCGGGCGACGGTCTGCGTTGCCCACGCACGGGCAGCGCGCGGACACCGAACGAAACGAAAGGAGGCAACGATGCGGATTCTGGTGGTAGGGGCCGGCGCGGTCGGCGGATACTTCGGCGGCCGGCTGGCCGCGGCGGGGCGCGACGTGACGTTCCTGGTGCGCGAGGGCCGCGCCGCCGCGCTCGCGCGCGACGGGCTGCTGATCCGCAGCCCGCGCGGCGACCTGACGCTCGCGAACGTGCAGACCGTGCGCGCGGGCGACGCGGGCGCCGGCGTCGCGCCGTTCGATCTCGTGCTGCTGAGCTGCAAGGCGTACAGCCTCGACGACGCGATTGCGTCGTTCGCACCGTTCGTCGGGCCGCGGACGCTGATCCTGCCGATGCTCAACGGGATGCGCCACCTCGACGTGCTGCGCGAGCGCTTCGGCGCCGCGCAGGTGCTCGGCGGCCTGTGCGTGATCGCGGCGACGCTCGATCGCGAGCAGCGCATCGTGCATCTGAACGACACGCACGGCGTGTCGTTCGGCGAACTGGCCGGCGGCGAATCGCCGCGCGTGCGCGCGGTGGCCGACGTGCTCGGCGGCGCGGGCTTCGACGCGACGCTCAGCGACGACATCGCCGCGCGGATGTGGGACAAGTGGGTGTTTCTGGCAACGCTCGCCGCGAGCACGTCGCTGTTTCGCGGGTCGATCGGCGACATTCTCGCCGCGCCGGACGGCCGCCGCCTGCTCGAGACGATGCTCGCCGAATGCAGCGCGATCGCCGAATACAACGGCCATCGGCCCGACCCGGCGGCCGGCGAGCGGATGCAGCGGATGGTGCTGACGCCGTCGCCGCTGACCGCGTCGATGCTGCGCGACGTCGAGAACCATGCGCGCGTCGAGGCCGATCACGTGATCGGCGACCTGCTCGCGCGGCGCGACCCGCAGGCGGCCGATACGCTGTCGCTGCTGCGGATCGCGTACAACCACCTGAAGGCGTACGAGGCGCGCACGGCGCGCGAGCACGCGGCGGCGTAAGCCGGCGCGGGCGATCGGCGCGGACGGCCGCCGCACCATTCCGCGCTGCAACAAATTTGCCTTCTGGCGCCATTTCCGCCCGCAGGCGGCAAAAAAGTATCGAAAATCAGGCGTAAAGTTGGTGGAGCCGCGCGCGCGATCGACCTACATTGCTTCCCATGCGACCGGTCGCGGCGCCGCGCGAGACACGCGGCGCACGCGCGCACAGCCGAACAGGCCGGCCAGCGAACCAAGGGAATGGAGACGCCAACATGATGCACCCCGATCTCGAAGTGGTCGACGTGCGACGCGACGAGTCGTTCAAGGTCTGGTCGCACGGCTATCCGTATCGCACGATCCGCTGGCATTTCCATCCCGAATTCGAGCTGCACCTGATCGTCGCGACGCACGGCAAGTATTTCGTCGGCGATCACATCGGCTCGTTCGGCCCCGGCCATCTCGTGCTGCTCGGGCCGAACCTGCCGCACAACTGGGTCAGCGACATGGCCGCAGGCGAAACCGTCGAGCGCCGCAATCTCGTGATCCAGTTCGATCCGTCGTTCGTGCGGCGCTGCATGGACGCATTCCCCGAATGCCGCGACGCGCAGGCGCTGCTCGACGATGCGCGGCGCGGGGTCGGCTTCGACGCCGCGACGAGCGCCGCGATCGCGCCGTTGTTCGACGAGCTGCTGACCGCGCGCGGGATGCGCCGCATCGCGCTGTTCATGACGATTCTCGAACGGCTGTGCGACGCGGCCGAACGCACGCTGCTCGCAAGCCCCGCCTACGATCAGGCCGACATCACGCCGACGCGGCTCAGCCACGCGCTGTCGTATATCGGCAAGAACCTCGCGTCCGAGCTGCGCGAATCCGATCTCGCGCAACTGACCGGGCAGAGCGTCAGCGCGTTCTCGCGCGCGTTCCATCGCCATACGGGCATGCCGTTCGTCCAGTACGTGAATCGTCTGCGGATCGAATCCGCGTGCCAGATGCTGCTCGCCGACGACGCGAGCATCACCGACATCTGTTTCCAGGCCGGCTTCAACAACGTGTCGAACTTCAACCGCCAGTTCCGCGCGGTGAAGGGGATGGCGCCGTCCGAATTCCGCGCGCTGCAGCGCCTGAACGCGCGCAGCCGCGAGCTGGCGCTGCATGCGGCGCCCACCGGTAACCCGCTGCCGCCGCGCGTGCTGACGCCCGGCGCGCCCGAACTCGTGCCGCAGCCCGGATGATCGTCGGGCCGCCGCCCGCCCGAGCTTTCCCAACCGTTTCACCCAGCCGAATCGCGTCGCTTGCGTCGCGAGGGGCGCATTCACCCACGAAAAAGCCGCACACAATCTGGAGACACCGTCATGACGCACGCATCGCCCGCTTCTTCTTCCCGTCGCGCCGCCCGCCTGGCGGCCGTTGCCGCGCTCGCTGCCGCGGCCCTGTTGCCCGCCGCCGCCGCGCACGCCGCGCCGCTGCGGATCGGCATGACGTTCCAGGAACTGAACAACCCGTATTTCGTGACGATGCAAAAGGCGCTGAACGACGCGGCCGCGTCGATCGGCGCGCAGGTCGTCGTCACCGACGCGCATCACGACGTCAGCAAGCAGGTGAGCGACGTCGAGGACATGCTGCAGAAGAAGATCGACATCCTGCTCGTGAACCCGACCGATTCGACCGGCATCCAGTCGGCGATCACGCAGGCGAAGAAGGCCGGCGCGGTCGTCGTGGCCGTCGATGCGAACGCGAACGGGCCGGTCGATTCGTTCGTCGGCTCGAAGAATTACGACGCGGGCGTGATGTCGTGCGAATACCTCGCGAAGGCGATCGGCGGCAGCGGCGAGGTCGCGATCCTCGACGGCATTCCGGTCGTGCCGATTCTCGAACGCGTGCGCGGCTGCAAGGCCGGGCTCGCGAAATTCCCGAACGTGAAGCTCGTCGATACGCAGAACGGCAAGCAGGAGCGCGCCGCCGCGCTGTCGGTGACCGAGAACATGATCTCCGCGCATCCGAACCTGAAGGGCATCTTCAGCGTGAACGACGGCGGCTCGATGGGCGCGCTCGCCGCGATCGAGGGCTCCGGCAAGGACATCAAGCTGACGAGCGTCGACGGCGCGCCCGAGGCGATCGCCGCGATCCAGAAGCCGAACTCGAAGTTCATCGAGACGACCGCGCAGTTCCCGGCCGACCAGGTGCGCATCGCGCTCGGCATCGCGATCGCGCGCAAGTGGGGCGCGACGGTGCCCAAGGCGATTCCCGTCGACGTGAAGGTCGTCGATCGCGGCAACGCGAAGGGTTTCAGCTGGTGAACGACGTGCGACGCGACGCGAAGGGCGGCGGCGCCGCCGACGCCCTTCGCACGGAGAAGCCGATGGACACGATACTCAGGCTCAGCCACATCACGAAAAGCTTTCCCGGCGTGAAGGCGCTGTCCGACATTCATCTGGAGATCGCGCGCGGCGAGATTCATGCGCTGCTCGGCGAGAACGGCGCGGGCAAGTCGACGCTGATGAAGATCCTGTGCGGCATCCACCAGCCGGATGCGGGCACGATCGAGATCGACGGCAGCGCACGCCATTTCGCCGACTATCACGACGCGGTCGCGGCCGGCGTCGGCATCGTGTTCCAGGAATTCAGCCTGATTCCGCACCTCGATGCCGTCGACAACCTGTTCCTCGGCCGCGAGCTGCGCAACCGCTGGGGCGCGCGCGACCGCAAGCGGATGCGCGCCGCGGCGGCCGCCATCTTCGCGCGCCTGGGCGTGGCGATCGATCTCGATGCGCCGATCCGCGCGCTGTCGGTCGCGCAGCAGCAGTTCGTCGAGATCGGCAAGGCGCTGTCGCTCGACGCGCGCATCCTGATCCTGGACGAGCCGACCGCCACGCTCACGCCGGCCGAGGCCGAGCACCTGTTCGCGATCATGCGCGAGCTGAAGCGGCAGGGCGTCGCGATGATCTTCATCTCGCATCATCTCGACGAGATCTTCGCGGTGTGCGACCGCATCACGGTGCTGCGCGACGGCCAGTACGTCGCGACGACCGAGGTCGCGCGCACCGACGTCGAGCAACTGGTGCGCATGATGGTCGGCCGCCGGATCGAAAGCAGCTTTCCGCCGAAGCCGGCGCGGCCGGCCGACGCGCCGGCCGTGCTCGAGGTCGATGCGCTGCAGATCGAGCGCGACGGCCCGGTGAACCGCTTTGCGCTGCATGAAGGCGAGATCCTCGGTTTCGCGGGGCTGGTCGGCTCGGGGCGTACCGAGACCGCGCTCGCGGTGATCGGCGCGACGCGTGCTCATCGCAAGGAGGTGCGCGTGCGCGGCGCGGCGGCGAAGCTGGCCGATCCGGCCGACGCGCTGCGCGCGGGCATCGGCATCCTGCCGGAAAGCCGCAAGACGGAAGGGCTCGTCACGTCGTTCTCGATTCGCGACAACATCTCGCTGAACAACCTCGGCAAGTACCGGTCGATGCGCTGGCTGATCGACCGGCGAAGCGAGGCACGCACCACGCACGACGTGATGCGGCGCGTCGGTGTCAAGGCGCCGTCGATCCACACCGAGGTCGCGATGCTGTCCGGCGGCAACCAGCAGAAGGTCGTGATCGCGCGCTGGCTGAACCATCACACGTCGGTGCTGATCTTCGACGAGCCGACGCGCGGCATCGACGTCGGCGCGAAAGCCGAAATCTACGGGCTGATGCGCGAACTCACCGCGCGCGGCTACGCCATCATCATGATCTCGTCCGAATTGCCGGAAATCGTCGGCATGTGCGATCGCGTCGCCGTGTTCCGGCAAGGCCGCATCGAGGCGACGCTCGCCGGCGACGAGATCGATCCCGACACGGTCATGACCTATGCCACGGCCGGCACGCGAGGAGCGACCCATGAACCTGCCTGATTCTTCTTCCACGCGTTCGACGACGCTTGCGGCCACGGCCGGAAACGGCGACGCGCCGCCGCCGCGCGCGATGTGGGCGCAACTGCGCCGCTCGACGCTGTTCTATCCGCTCGTCGGCCTCGTCGTGGTCTGCATCGCGATGATGATCGCGAGCCCGAGCTTCCTGTCCGCCGCGAACCTCGAGAACGTGCTGCGCCAGGTGTCGATCAACGCGATCATCGCGGTCGGCATGACCTGCGTGATCCTGACGGGCGGAATCGACCTGTCGGTCGGCTCGGTGATGGCGCTGTCGGGCACGCTCGCGGCCGGGCTGATGGTCGCGGGCGTCAACGCGGTCGCCGCGCTGGCGATCGGCATCGCGGTCGGCCTCGGCTTCGGTGTCCTGAACGGTGTGTTCGTCGCGTTCGCGGGAATGCCGCCGATCATCGTCACGCTCGCGACGATGGGCATCGCGCGCGGCCTCGCGCTGATCTACACGGGCGGTTATCCGATCGATGGGCTGCCCGACTGGGTCGCGTTCTTCGGCAGCGGCAAGGTGCTCGGCATCCAGGCGCCGGTGCTGATCATGCTGGTGGTCTATGCGATCGCGTGGCTGCTGCTCGACCGGATGCCGTTCGGCCGCTACGTGTATGCGATCGGCGGCAACGAGCAGGCGACGCGGCTCACCGGCGTGCGCGTCGCGCGCGTGAAGCTGATCGTCTACACGCTGGCCGGGCTCACGTCCGCGCTTGCCGCGATCGTGCTGACCGGGCGCCTGATGAGCGGGCAGCCGAACGCGGGCGTGGGCTTCGAGCTCGACGCGATCGCGGCCGTCGTGATGGGCGGCACGTCGATCTCCGGCGGGCGCGGCGCGATTCTCGGCACGCTGGTGGGCGCACTGTTGCTCGGCGTGCTCAACAACGGGCTCAACATGATCGGCGTGAACCCGTATGTGCAGAACGTGATCAAGGGCGGAATCATCCTGCTCGCGATCTACATCAGCCGCGAGCGATCGCGGTAACGACGGAAATATCGGTTATCCGAATCATTCAGAGAAGAGACAACTCATGACGACACCCGAAGCCAAACCGCGCATGACCGCGGTCGTCTGCCACGGCCCCGAGGACTATCGCGTCGAACAGGTCGCGATGCCGCGCCCCGGTACGAACGAGCTCGTGATCCGCATCGCCGCGTGTGGCATCTGCGCGAGCGACTGCAAGTGCTACACCGGCGCCAAGATGTTCTGGGGCGGCCCGAGCCCATGGGTGAAGGCGCCGGTGATTCCCGGCCACGAATTCTTCGGCTATGTCGAAGCGCTCGGCGACGGCGCGGCCGAGCATTTCGGCGTCGCGCTGGGCGAGCGCGTGATCGCCGAGCAGATCGTGCCGTGCGGGAAGTGCCGCTATTGCAGGTCGGGCCAGTACTGGATGTGCGAGGTGCACAACATTTTCGGCTTCCAGCGCGAGGTCGCCGACGGCGGGATGGCCGAATACATGCGCATTCCGCCGACCGCGATCGTCCACAAGATCCCGCTCGGCATATCGCTCGAGGATGCCGCGATCATCGAGCCGCTGTCGTGCGCGATCCACACGGTGAACCGCGGCGACGTCCAGCTCGACGACGTCGTCGTGATCGCGGGCGCGGGCCCGCTCGGGCTGATGATGACGCAGGTCGCGCACCTGAAGACGCCGAAGAAACTCGTCGTGATCGACCTGATCGACGAACGGCTCGAACTCGCGCGGCAGTACGGCGCCGACGTGACGATCAATCCGAAGCGCGACGACGCGCGCGAGATCGTCCGTGCGCTCACCGACGGCTATGGCTGTGACGTGTACATCGAGACGACCGGTGCGCCGGTCGGCGTGAACCAGGGGCTCGACCTGATCCGCAAGCTCGGCCGCTTCGTCGAATTCAGCGTGTTCGGCGAGGACGCGACCGTCGACTGGTCGATCATCGGCGACCGCAAGGAGCTCGACGTACGCGGCGCGCACCTCGGGCCATACTGCTATCCGGTCGCGATCGACCTGCTCGCGCGCGGGCTCGTCACGTCGAAGGGCATCGTCACGCACGGTTTCGCGCTCGAGGAATGGGACGACGCGATCCGCGTCGCGAAATCGCCCGAATCGATCAAGGTGCTGCTGAAGCCGGCCCGCTGACGGCCGGCGCGCGCCTCACCGGAGATATCATGGAATACGTCATAGGCGTCGACATCGGCACGCAGAGCACCAAGGCGCTGCTCGTCGACCGGCACGGCACGATCGTCGCGCGGCGCTCGGCCGGCTACCAGCCCGATACGCCGCGCCCGCTGTGGGCCGAGCAGTGGCCGAAGGTGTGGTTCGACGCGGTGCTCGACTGCATCGCGGGCTGCGTGAGCGACGCGCGCGCGCAGGGCGTGCCGGCCGATGCGATCCGCGCGGTATGCGTGAGCAGCCTGTACGGCGGCTCGGGCATCCCGGTCGACATCGACATGCGGCCGCTGCATCCGTGCCTGATCTGGATGGATCGGCGTGCGACCGCGCAAGTCGACTGGGTCAACGAGCACGTGAACGTCGAGCGGCTGCGCGTGATCACCGGCAACGGCGTCGACAGCTACTACGGGTTCACCAAGATGCTGTGGCTGCGCGACCAGCGGCCGGACGTGTGGGCGAACGTGCGCTATTTCCTGCCGCCGAACGCGTACGTGATCTATCTGCTGACCGGCGAAGTCGCGGTCGACCACAGTTCGGCCGGCAATATCGGCGGCGTGTACGACGTCGCGCGCCGCGAGTGGTCGGACGACGCGCTCGACATGCTCGGCATTCCGGCGACGATGATGCCCGAGCGGCTGGTCGATTCGACGGACGTCGTCGGCGGCCTGCTGTCGCAATGGACCGCGCAGCTCGGCCTGCCGGCCGGCGCGCCCGTCGTGGCAGGCGGCGTCGATGCGGCGGTGGCGACCTTCGCGGCCGGTGCCACGCGCACCGGGCAGCACGTCGCGATGATCGGCACGAGCATGTGCTGGGGCTACGTGAACCGGCACGTCGATGCGCGCCACGGTCTCGTCAGCATGCCGCACGTGTTCGACGGGCAGCGCGACCTGTACGTGTTCGGCGGAGCGATCACGGCCGGCGCATCGGTCGCATGGTTTCGCGACCAGTTCTGTCACGCGGAAATCGACGCGGCGCGCCTGCTGCCGCACGGCGATCCGCACATGTTGCTCGAGGAGGCGGCCGAGCGCGTGCCGGCCGGCGCCGACGGCGTGCTGTTTCTGCCGTACCTGATGGGCGAGCGCAGCCCGGTGTGGGATGCGAAGGCGAGCGGCGCGTTCGTCGGGCTGAGTCTCGCGCATACGCGTGCGCATCTTTATCGTGCGGTACTCGAAGGCGTCGCGTTCGCGTTGCGCCACAACATCGAGGCCGGCCGCCGTGGCGCGGCGGCGCTGGACGATCGATTGATCGTCGTCGGCGGCGCCGCGCATTCGGCGCTGTGGATGCAGATCATCGCCGACGTGACGGGTTTTCCGGTGTGGACGATCGAGCAGGACGTCGAAGCTGCAATGGGCGCCGCGCTGCTCGCGGGCGTCGGCGCGGGGCTCGTGTCGCGCGACGACGCACAGGGCGGCTGGGTCACGCTCGTCGAGCGCGCACGGCCCGACGCCGACCGCGCGAAAACGTACGACGCGCGTTTTTCGCTCTATACGGCGCTGTATCCGGCACTCAAGCCGATCATGCACAGGCTCGGGACATCATCATGAACACACGATTCGATTTCAGTGGGTCGACGGTGCTCGTCACGGGCGCCTCGAGCGGAATCGGCCGTGCGTGCGCGGTCGCACTGGCGCATGCAGGCGCGCGCGTCGTCGCGGCGGCGCGCGACATGGCCGCGCTCGACACGCTCGCCGCGGAGATTGCGTGCGAGACGTTGCGCATGGATGTCGGCGGCGACGAACACGCGATCGATGCCGCACTCGCCGCGTACGATGCGTTCGACGGCCTCGTCAATTGCGCGGGGATCGCGTCGCTCGAGCCTGCGCTCGACGTCGAAGCCGCGCATTTCGATCGCGTGATGGCCGTCAATGCGCGCGGTGCGGCGCTCGTCGCGCGGGCCGTGGCGCGAAGGATGATCGAGCGCGACGGACGCGGTGACGCGCACGCGCGGGGCAGCATCGTCAACGTGTCGAGCCAGGCGTCGCTCGTCGGGCTGCCCGCGCATCTGAGCTATTGCGCGTCGAAGGCGGCGATGGACGCGATCACGCGCGTGCTGTGCATCGAGCTCGGCCCGCACGGCATTCGTGTGAACAGCGTGAATCCCACCGTCACGCTCACGCCGATGGCGCAGTTCGCGTGGAGCGAACCGGACAAGCGCGAACCGATGCTCGCCGCGATTCCGCTCGGCCGGTTCGCGCACCCGGACGAAGTGGTCGAGCCGATCCTGTTTTTGCTGAGCGATGCGGCGTCGATGATCAGCGGTGTGTCGTTGCCGATCGACGGGGGATATACCGCGCGCTAGAGCCCGTCACGTAAGTCGCGGTCGAGTTCGCGGCGCGGCCGGCGCGCGGCTAGACGGGATCCTTGCTCGGCGGTCCATCCGGCTGCTGCGGGTTGTCGTGATGGCCGGGCGGCGACGAGAACGGATCGTCTTCCGGGTCGCGGTTCGGGTCGGCCGGTGGCTCGGGCGTCGGGGTCGTGTGGTCGCTCATGGAGAACTCGTGCGGTGCGTGACGGCGGTGGCGCGGTGGACGCGCCTCGTCTTGGTTATAGCCAATCGGGCGCGCGTTTGCAGCGGGTTCTTGCGGCAGGCTGCCGATCGTCGGCGAAATCCGCCTATTGACGGTGTTCGTGCGGAATCTCGCGAGGTCGCGCAATCGAAGTCAGCGCAAGTCCGCCGGTGTATCGACGTCGCGCAGGATGCCGGGATCGTCGATGTCGAGCAGTTGCACCGGCGCGCTGGCGAACAGCGCGCGGGCGCCCGTGTCGCCGTCGAGGGCGGCCAGTGCTTCGAAGTGGTGCGCGGCGAAACCGACTGGATGCCCGCGCACGCCGCGATGTGCGGGCGCGACGATCGATGCGTTGTCGGCTTCGAGCGCGCGTGCGACCGTTTCGTAGGTGGAAGCGGCGATCCACGGCATGTCGCCGAGCGCGACGAGCCAGCCGCTCGCGTCGGGCGTCGTCCGGACGCCGGCCGCGAGGCTCGCGCCCATGCCCCGCAACGCGTCGGGGGCATAGACGACCTGACAGCCGGCTTCGTTCAGCAGAATTGCAAGCGTTTCGGCGCCGGGACGCACGACGGCGATCACGTCGGCGGTGGCTGCCGCGAGACGGCGGGCGGCGGCCACCGCAACCGGCGTGCCGTCGGGGAGCCGGGCGAGCAGCTTGCTGTGCAGGCCGCTCGGGTCGAAGCGTTGACCAAGGCCGCCGGCGAGCAGGACGCCGGTGGCGAGTGACGCATAGGACATCGGCGCGAGGGGAGTGAGGCAGGTGCTGCGATTGTGCGGGAGCACACGGGGATCGGCAAGTGAGGATGTTACCGAATCACGCCTGCCGGATCGGGAAAACTGTCATCGCGCCGCTTCGTCCAGCATGCTTTCGTCGACAGGACCGTAAATTGCGTGCGATTCGTTCTGGATCACGGCCCAATAGCGATCGCCGAACGACCAGTGCCACCATTCGGACGGGTAATTCGTGAAGCCGGCGCGGGTCAGCGCGTCGATGAGGATTTGGCGGTTTCGCGCGGCCGCGCGGCTGATGAACGCGTTGTGCGTGTAGCACGTGCCGGACGATTCCTGGTCGGTGGCGTTCATGATGGCGAGAACGTTTGCGGGCCCCTGGCCGATGTCGAGTAGGGCGGCCACGGTCGTTTTGGTCAGACGAATCGCCGATATGCCAGAGTCTCGTGGAGAATGCGCCGCGATTTGATGCGAGCGCGGGCGACGCTTACCAGAGCGTCTTGACGTGCGCGTACGCGCGGATTTTTTCGTCGCGCGTGACGAGCGGCGCGCCGAGACGCCGCGCGGTCGCGACGATCATGCGATCGGCCGGATCCTTGTGGAACGTGCCGGGCAGGTCGGTGGATTTCGCGGCGATGTCGGCATCGACAGGCACGAAACGCATGCCGTCGATCTGCGCGACGGTGGCGAGCCACGCGTCGACATCCATCGTCAGGGCGAGGCGATCGTTGCGCACCAGCATCGCGATTTCCCACGCGGAGATCGCGGATGCGGCGAGCGCGCCTTCGCTCCGCGCGCGATCGATCGCGCTGCGCGCCTTCTTGCTGAGCGCGGGGTCGCCCGCTACCCACCACACCAATGCATGCGTATCCAGCACGATCACCTCGACGCCTCCCAATCATCTTCCGCAATCGGATCGAGAGGATTGTCGTAGCGCATGACCGACCCGCGCAATATGTCCAACGGCTGGGCTTCGCGCGAGCGATACGGGCGGATCTCGAGCGTCGGTTTGCCGTGGTCGGTGACGATCAGGCTTTCGCCCGACGCCTCGACGAGCCGGAAGTATTCGAGCGCGCGAGCCTTGAATTCGGATTTCGATACGGGAGCGTGCGGCATCATGATATGTTCATGGTCATCGGACTATGGTCATTTTAGCCTCGCATTTCGATGCGGCGCAAGCGCCGTGGGGCATGACCGGCTCGCGCTACGCATCTGCCCACTTCCTCAAAAGATTGTGATAAATCCCGGTCAATGAAATGACCATCGGATCCTTCGCGCCTTTCTCCGCGGAAAGCGCCTGAATCTGCGTATCGAGCTGGAACAGCAGCGTGCGGTCGCCATCGTCGCGCACCATGCTCTGAATCCAGAAGAACGACGCCACGCGCTCGCCGCGCGTCACCGGTGTCACGTGATGCAGGCTCGATGCCGGATACAGCACGAGGTCGCCCGCCGGCAGCTTCGCGCGATGCACGCCGTACGTATCCTCGACGCACAGCTCGCCGCCCTCGTACGCATCGGGTTCCTCGAGGAACAGCGTCGCCGACAGGTCGCTGCGCACGCGGAAATCCGTGCCGCGCAGCAGCCGGATCGCGTTGTCGACGTGCGTGCCGAACGTCTCGCCGCCTGCATAGCGATTGAACAGCGGCGGAAACACCTTGAGCGGCAGCGCCGCGGAAAAGAACAGCGGATGGCGGGCGAGCGCATCCTGGATCGCGTCGCCCACCGCGCCTGCGGCCGGCGAGCCTTCCGGCAATTGCCGGTTGCGTTTCGCGAGCGCCGACTGCGCGCCGGACGTCGCGTTGCCGTCGATCCATTCGGCGCGATCGAGAAGTTCGCGGCATTGCGCGACCTGCGCTTTCGTCAGTACGCCGGGGATGTGAAGCATCATGATACGGATTCCATTGCGTGCGGCGCCAGTTGCATCGCCGCCGACCGAAACGCGTCGAGCGGCGACGACACGAGATACGCGCGCATCTTCGCGATGAACGCGGGTGTCGCGGTGGCCGGCACCCGCGCGAGCCACACGAGCGCTTCGTCGACGCGCCCGCGCTCGGCGAGCAGCCGCGCGTAGTTGAACTGGCCGCGAAAATCGCCGGCAACGGCGGCACGGCGATAGTGGTCGAACGCGGCGTCGATATCGACCGGTACGACCCAGCCGTCCTCGTAGAAGCCGCCGATCAGGTTGATCGATTTCGCATGGCCGAGCGCGGCCGCGCGGCGGAGCCACTCGAGCGCGTCGGCGCGGTTCTCGTCGACGCCGTTGCCGAGGGCGAGTGCGGTCGCGTAGTTGTACATGCCCCAGTCGAGGCCCGCCTGCGCGGCGAGCCGGTACCAGTACACGGCGACCGGCGCGCACGCGGCCGTGCCCCAGCCGAACTCGTAGCAGCGGCCGAGCATGTTCATCGCCATCGGATGATTCGCCTGCGCGGCATGCCGGAACCACGTGAGCGCGGCCGCGGGATCGCGCGGCACGCCGTGGCCGTCGAGCAGGTACTGCCCGTACACGGCCTGTGCATCGACGATGCCGTGCTCGGCCGCCGCCGCGACCCACGCGGCGGCGCGCTCGGGCGGCCCGGCCAGGATGTCGGCGAACTCGCGCGGCGAGACCGACGCGAGCGCCTTCAGCGACACGGCCTCCATCGATCAGTAGCGCGCGTTCAGCGTGACGAACGCCGAGCGGCCCGGCGCGATCGACGCATAGTGCGCCGGATACGCCTGATCGAAGTAGGTGCGGTTGAACAGGTTGTTCACGTTCAGTTGCAGATCGAGCTTCTTGTTGATCCGGTACTGCGCCATCGCGTCGAAGCGCCAGTACGACGGCACGGCGCGCAGGTTCGCGGGATCGCCGAACACTTCCGACATGTAGAACGCGCCGCCGCCGACCGTGAACTTCGGCGTGATGTCGTAGTTCGACCACATCGTGAGGCTGTGCTTCGGCGTGTTCGGGAAGCGGTTGCCGTTGTTCGCGGTGTCCTTGCCGTTGTCGCGCAGTTCGCTCTTCATGTACGTGTAGCCGCCGAACACCTGCCACTGCTTCGTGATCTGGCCCGCGACGCCGAGCTCGAGGCCTTGCACGCGCTTGTTGCCGACCATCGCGTACTGGTTGTTCGGCAGCGTCACGCGCGCGTTCGTCGTGTCGATCTGGAACAGCGCGGCCGTCAGCGACAGCTTGTCGTTCAGCACGTTCCATTTCGTGCCGAGTTCGATGCTGCGGTTCTTTTCCGGAGAAAGCTGATCGGCATTCGGGCCGACGCCGCCGCGGCCCGGCGTGAGCGACTGCGTTTCGCTGCCTTCGCCGAGCAGCATGCCGGCGGGCGTCGACGACGTCGCATACGACGCATAGATGCTGCCGTTCCGCGCGGGCTTGAACACGAGGCCGGCCTGCCAGTTGAACAGCGTGTCGTCGCGCGTGTAGGTCTTGCCGCCATTCGCCTTGGTATCGGTGAAGCGGGTCGAGTAGTCGTCGACGCGCACGCCGGCGTTGACCTGCCAGCGCGGCGTGATCTCGATCGTGTCGAAGCCGTAGATCGATTTCGTGGTGGTGCGCGCATGCGCGTAGTCGTTGTTGCGCGAGATCGAGCCGGCCCACGGATCGCTCGGGTTCGGCGACCACAGGCTCGTGCAGTTGTAGCCGGACGCGGCGCCGATGCCTTTCTGGCAGATCTTGCCGGTGTCGGTCGCGACCGTGTACGAGTCGCGCTTGCCCCATTCGCGCGACAGCTCGATGCCGGTGTTGAAGCTGTGCTTGAACGGGCCCGTGCGGAATTCGCCGAACAGCTCGGTCAGGTTCGCGAGGCTGTTGATCGCGCTGTTGCGGTTGTTGTTGCGGCGCCAGACCTTGCCGTTCACCACGTTGCCCTGGCTGTCGTCCGGCTGCGTCCAGATGTAGTCCTGCGTCGATTCCGTGTAGCGCGCGGTGTTGCGCACCGTGAGGTTCGGCGTGATGTCGTGCTCGATCCTGATCGTGCTGATGTCCGACGTGGTCTTGCGGAAGTCGCGGTCGATCAGGCCGTAGAAGTTGTGGCGATCGACGGGCGCCGGATAGATCGTGCCGACGTTCGCGGGCTTGTTCGACGTCGTATAGAAGTACGGGATGCCGCCGTCGGGCATGTCGTCCGTCTGCAGGTGGTAGTAGCTCGCGGTCACGCGCGTCGGCGTGCCGAGACCGAACGCGATCGACGGCGCGACGCCCCAGCGCTCGTTGTTGACGGCGTCGCGGCCGGCCACGTCGTTGTTGTGGCTCATCAGGTTCAGGCGGAACGCGGCGTGATCGGCGAACTGCCAGTTGCCGTCGGCGGTGAAGCGGCGATAGCGGTCGGTGCCGAGGCCCGCGCTCGCGGCGGCCGTCGTGCCGAGGTGCGGGGCCTTCGTGATCAGGTTGATGCTGCCGCCCGCGCCGCCGCGGCCGCCGTACGCGCCGTCGGAACCCTTGGTGATCTCGACGCGCTCGGTGTTGAAGATCTCGCGCGTGGTGGCGCCCGTGTCGCGCATGCCGTCGACGAACATGCTGCCCTGCGTGTCGTAGCCGCGGATGAACGGACGGTCGCCGAGCGGGTTGCCGCCCTCGCCGGCGCCGAACGTGATGCCGGGCACGGTACGCAGCGCTTCGGTCAGCGTGGTCGCGCCGCTGTTCTGGATCAGTTCCTGCGGGATCACGGTGACGGATTTCGGCGTGTCGACGAGCGGCGCGGTGAATTTCGCGGAAGCGGAAAAGTCGGCCTTGTAGCTGTGCTCGGTCTTGCCCTGGATCTCGATCGGCGCGAGATGGCCTTCGGTGCCGGCGGGCGCCGCGGGCGGCGTGCCGTCGGCGAACGCGGGGCTCGCGGCCAGCACGCTGCAGAGGGTGGTGAACTTGCCGAGCTTCAGCTCGTCGGGACGGGACTTCATGGTGCGCTTCGACCTCGCGGTGTGGCTCCCGGGGCAGTGCGCTGCGGAAATGTGCATGCCGGCGGGGATTATTACGATTTGTTTTCAGGCGGCATTCTATGTAATTTCTTTACGAATGAGAAGCGTTCTTGTTCTCATTTGTCGGGGAATTGTTGACGAATGTTGCGGAGGGGTCGAAGGCTCGTGGCCGGGGGGCGACAGGCAACGCAATGGCGTCTGCCGATGGCTTCGTCGCTGCAATCGCCGCCTCGAACGGTTCGATCGTGGCCACGCGCGACGTCGCGCCGTTCGAAGCAGCAGGCCTGCGTGTGATCGACTCTTGGTTCCGCCGGCGCCGGGTCGGCGGCCGTCACGTCACCGGCGCCGAAAATGACAACGCGCCGTGCAAGTCGGCGCGTTGAATGCGTTACGTCTGCGCGCGGCCCTTGAACTGCAGCAAATTCCCGTTCGGGCGCGCGACACCGGCCGCAGATCAGTCGATTCCGTGAAACACCGCATCCTCCGGCCCCAGGTATGCCGGCGGGCGCCACGTCGCGTCGCGCATCGAATGCTGGACGAGATTCTCGACGCCCAGCAGCACCGCGAAGATCGCCATCCGCACCGGAATGCCGTTGTCGGTCTGCCGGAAGATCGCGAGACGCGGGTCGCGGTTCAGGTCGACCGACAGGTCGTTCGCGCCGGGCCGGCTGTCGCGCGGCAGCGGGTGCATGATCAGCGTGTCGGGCTTGCATACCGAGTCGACGAGCGCCTGGTTGATCTGGAAATCCGGCGTATAGCCCTCGAACGATTCGTCGGTGAAGCGCTCCTTCTGGATCCGCGTCGCGTAGACCACGTCCGCCCCGCGCAAGCCCGCCGCGAGATCGTTCGTCTGCTCGACCGCATGGCCGTTCGTCGAGATCTGGTCGACGATGTACGCCGGCATCTCGAGCGTCGGCGGCGACACGAGCGTGAACTTCAGCCCGCGGTACAGCGCGAGCAGCTTGACGAGCGAGTGCACGGTGCGGCCGTACTTCAGGTCGCCGACCAGCGCGATGTGCGCGCCGTCGACGATCTTGCCGAGCCGCGAAAACTCGCGCTGGATCGTGTAGAGGTCGAGCAGCGCCTGGCTCGGGTGCTCGCCGGGGCCGTCGCCGCCGTTGATCACCGGCAGGTTGGTCGCCCGTGCGAATTCGGCCACCGAGCCTTTTTCCGGATGGCGGATCACGAGCGCGTCGACGTAGCCGGCCATCACGCGGCTCGTGTCGTAGATCGATTCGCCCTTCGCCATCGACGAGAACGTGAAGCCCGTCGTGTCGCACACCGAGCCGCCGAGCCGGCAGAAGGCCGCGCCGAACGACACGCGCGTGCGCGTGCTGGCCTCGAAGAACAGGTTGCCGAGCACGGCGCCTTCGAGCACGCGTGAAATCTTGTGACGCCGCGCGATCGGCTGCATGACGTCGGCCACGCGGAACAGCGCCTCGACCGAATCCCGCGAAAACTGGTCGACCGAGATCAACTGCGGCTTGCCTTCGAACAGGAATTGCTTCGCGAGCCCTTGCTTGTCTACGCTTTGCGTATAGTTCTCGCCATCCGGCGCCGAACGCTCGACGATTTCCGACACGAAGCGCTCGACGATCTCGGGCATCCCGCGCGATTCCTGCGAATCGTCCGGAAGCAGCCACGTATCCAGCGCGCGGCGGCTGACGCCGATGCGATTCGCGAATGCCTCGCGGGTCATGTTGAGGCGGCGCATCGCGTCGCGGAGGAAGGCTTGCTGGGGAACGGTCATCGGCGGCTCCTGGGCGGAAAATATACGCGGTGCGTATATTAGTTTCTGCCGCGATGAAGTCAAGAAAAATCTGTGCGCGCAGGGGTGGCGCGTATGACACTCGCGGGGCCGTACTGGCGCGCGGCGCGCGTCTCCGTATAATCAGGTCAGGCCCCGTGTCCGGCAGCGTGCCGGGCGCCGCGCCGCACACGATTCGCCCGGTCGGGCTTGTTGATTCGAAGGAGAATGAGAATGACGCGTACGATTGCTGCAATGCTGCTGGTGGTGACCGCCGCGCTCGCCGGTTGCAATACCGTCGCCGGCGTGGGCCAGGACATTTCGAAGGGCGGCCAGGCGATCAGCGATTCGGCTGAAAAGGCCAAGTAAGCCGACCGGTTCCGGCATGCAGAAGGCGCCGGGCCTTCCCGCGATGGCGGGGCGGCCCGGCGCCTTTTTTGCGTACGAATCGATGCCGCCGGCGTCAGGCGCGTTCCACGAACGCGTGCGGCCCTCGACCTTGCGCGGCGTGAACCAGCCGTAGTCGGGGAACAACCGGTTGCGGACGAACCAGACATAACCGACCAGCGCGACCGTGATCGCGAGGCTCGGCAGCGCGGCGGACGGATCCCGCCCGAGATCGGCGACGGTCTTCGGCATCTGCAGCAGCGACAGCAGGATGAACGCGTGATATGCGCCGACACGATGGGTCGCGAAGCCCCAGATGAACAGCAGCGACAGCGGCACGGTCAACGCCAGGAAGGCGGTGACCAGGACGCCGCCGGCGCCGGACGCGAGGAAGTAGTACGCAAGCATCAGGCTGATGACCAACTGCGCGATGCCGAGCGCGATCAGGATCCGGACGTGTATCTTGTTCTTGCGGCAGCGTTCAGGGTCGGGGCGCGACGCGATCAGGTGCGCGAGCACGCGATCCTTGAGCCCTTGCCCGGATAGCTCGGCCAGCGCGTCGGCCTTCCTCGTTCCCGCGGACAGCAGCACCGCGATTCTTGTTTTGGCTTCCTTCCTGTTCATTGCGTGGCGGAGTGTTGTTCGATGGTGGTCAAAGGGGCCGGCCACGCGAATATTGCATCTTGCGCAGTCGTGCGCAACGGTTTTGCGGTGCGCGGACACATTCCTACAGTCGGTCGACCGTGTGACGGAAAGGCTGGATCGACGAGCGCTGCGACGTCGACGGAGGCGCCGCCGTCTCCGCGGGGACGCGACGAACGCGAGTCAGTCGGCGGCGGCCTGCGCGGAGAGCGCGGCGCGCAGTTCGACGGGCGGCTCCCGCCGTCGCGTCGCGCCGACGAGCATGCCGGCGACGACGAGCGCGATGCCGGCGACACGTGTGCCGGTCAGCGTTTCGCCGAACAGCGCGACCGCGAACAGCACGGCCGAAACCGGCGCGACCGCGGTGAACAGGGCCGCCTCGGTGCCGCTCGTGCGTGCCGAGCCCGCATACCAGCACAGGTAACCCAGCACGGTCGGAATCAATGCGTAGTAGACGATCGCCGACACGGCGCCGACGGTCCAGCCGCTCGCCACCGCATGCCATTCGAACGCGGCCGGCACGAGTGCGAGCACGAAGCCGAGGCCCGACATCGCGGTGGATAGCGCAAGCGGCGGCAACGGCGCGGCAAGCCGACGGTTGAGCAGGATGAAGACCGCTTCGCATGCGACGGCCGCCAGCACCAGCGCATCGCCAACGAGCGTTTGCAGCGACGGCATCGCATGGCCCGGCGCGAACGCGACGAACAGCACGCCGGCCGTGGCGAGCGCGGCGGCCAGCCAGTCGCGCGGCGTCTGCCGCTCGCGCAGCACGACGGCCGCGATCAGCGTCGACATGGCCGGCAACGTGCCGAGCATCACGCCGGCATCGAGCGGCGACGACAGTTTCGTGCCGCTGATCAGCAGCACCGTATAGCCGACGCCGCCCGCCGCCGCCTGAATGACGAGCAGCACGGCATCGCGTGCGCAAATGCGTGGCCAGCGCATGCGCTGCGCGCGCATCATCGCGAACAGCAACGGGGTCGCGATCAGGAAGCGCAGCGCGGTGGCCGCGAACGGCGGCAGGCCGCCGGCCGCGAGACGGCTCGCGATGACGGTGCTGCCGACGCCCGCCATCGCGGCGGCGAGATAGAGATAGCCGATCAGTCGTGTCTTCATGCGCTGCATCGTCGTGTATGGCGGCAACGTGCGTCTTGAACGAAATTGCAGCCAGGGACTGGACTGACGGTGGTGAGCCGTCCGCTTGCGCTGACGCAACAGGTTGCGGCGGCCTTCGAGGGGGTAGTCGCTTTCGAACGCAGTGCGCCCGGCGCCCGCGGCGCTGCGCGGCCGACGGCGTTACTCAACCCGCGTGCGTGAACCGCCCCGGCGTGATGCCGAACTGGCGCGCGAATGCGCGAGTCAGGTGGCTCTGATCGGCGAAGCCGGCTTCGGCCGCAGCATCGGCGATCGGCAGGCCGCTGGCCAGCAGCGCGCGCGCCAGCCGCGTGCGCGACTGAACCAGGTATGCATGCGGCGTGATGCCGAGCTCGCGCGCAAAGCCGCGCAGCAACTGGAAGCGGCTGACGCCGCTCAGCTCGGCCAGCTCGGCGAGCGACACGGGTGCGGCCGGCGCCGCGTCGAGCCGCTCCCGCGCGACGCGGACCGCCGGCGCGACGCCGGCCGCAGGCAGCGTGTGGCTTGCGTGCCGGGCGAGCAACCCGGCGACGAGCATGACGAGCGCTTCGTCGCGGGCCAGCGGCTGGGTTTCGCCTGCCACGATGCGCGCATGCAGCCTGCCGACGGCGGCCGCAAGCCGCGTGTCGCGCACGGCCGGATGCGCAAGCTCGACGCCGCCGAGGCCTTCTTCCGCCGCGACGCCCGCGACCAGCGCGGGGGCGAGATAGAGCATCCGCCAGCGCCGCCCGGTGCCGGCCTCGAGCGGCGAGCCGTCGTGCACCTCGCCCGGGTTGACCATGATTGCGTCGCCTGCGAGCGCGTCGACCTGACCGCGGCCGCTCCACGACCGGTGCGCACCGCTGACGATCACGCCGACCCCGAATTCGTCGTGCGCGTGGCGCGGAAACGCGCGGTCGGACTCGAGGCTGATTGCCTCGATGCCTTCGCCGGTGCGTCGGTAATGGATGACACGGTGCATGTGCGCTCCTCGCGCCGGGGGCGGCGCGGATCACGTGCACTTTAGCGTGTTCCGGCGCCGCGCGCCCTTCATCCTTTTGGCCGATACCGCGCGGCGCGCGCAGCCCGCACCATGTGCGCATGAGCAGCGTACACGGCCCGCCGGGCCTGAGGCTGCGCGGGAGGCGGCAGGTGGAACGACAGGATCCGGTATTCATTCAGGTGGGTGCGCTCGCGGACGGCTTCGCGCCCGAGGCGAACATCCTCGCATCCGTCGACGCGCTCGTCGGGCGGACGCTGACGCTCGTCGACGCATCGGGCGCGTGGCGCGTCCATACGTTCGAGCCGGGTGCGCTGCAGTGGCGCGGCGCGGTCGCCGATACGGGCGGCCGCGCGCCATGCCGCGTGACGCGGCTGCGCGACGGGCTGTACTTCGTCGACTACATCGATGCCACCGCTCGGGCGACATCGGTCAGCCTCGTGATCGATCTCGACAACGGCGTGTGGACGTCGGTCGTCGGTACGTTGCCGACGGAAGCCGACACGCGCATCGATGCGTTCACGCGCGTCGCGCGCGGGCTGCCGCTGACGGCCGTCGACGCGCAATTCCGGCACGGCACGCTCGGCGGCCACGCCGAGCCGGGCCCGCTTCACGCGCCCACGCGCGAACTGATCGGCAAACGGACGATGTACCGCTACAGCCCGACCGAATGCTACGAGCACATCTACCTGAACGAGAATTTCTACGCATGGCAGTGCCTGCAGGGCGTCGAAGGCGGGCTGGCCGATGTCGACCGCTGTCATTACTTCAAGATTGCGGACGCGCTGTATCTGTTCGTGTGGCGCGAAAAGGTGGTGCCGACGCTCGGCGTCGTGCTGATCGACCTCGCGCAACGCAAGACCGACGGCAAGATCTTCGGCTATCAGGGCGGCGATTTCGGCACGCTGTCGAATTTCCCGGTCGGCGCTTACGCGCAGGTACTGAACGAAACCGTGCATCCGCTCGGCGACGAGGCGCAGCGATGACTGCCGTGCGGGGCAGCGGCCGCCTGCATGCGGATTTCAGCGGGCGCGTCGTGCTCGTCACGGGCGCCGCGCAAGGAATCGGCGCGGCGATCGCGCGCCGTTTCGCGGAATCCGGCGCATTCGTCGCCGTGGCCGACCTGAACGGCGACGCGGCGGCCGTGCAGGCCGGCGCGCTGGCGAGCGCGGGCGGCGAAGCGCGCGCGTATCGGGTCGATGCCGCGAGCCGGGACGAACTGGATGCGCTCGTCGCGGCGGTCGAGCGCGACGGCGGCCGGCTCGATGTCGTCGTTCACAATGCCGCGTATTTTCCATTGACGCCGTTCACGCGAATCGACGAGCCGACGCTCGAGCGCACGCTGTCGGTCAACCTGTCGGCGCTGTTCTGGCTTGCGCAGGCCGCGTTGCCGGCCTTCGAGCGCGCGGGGGGCCGGGCGGCTGCTCGTCACGTCTTCGGTGACGGGGCCGCGCGTCGTCTATCCGGGGCTCGCGCATTACGCGGCGTCGAAGGCCGGCGTGAACGGCTTCATTCGCGCGGCGGCGCTGGAGTTGGCGCGCCGCAACGTGACGGTCAACGGCGTCGAACCGGGGATGATCCGCACGCCGGCGGCCGGCAATCTCGGCGACGCGTCCGTCGCCGCGCAGATCGCGCGCGACATTCCGCTCGCGCGGATGGGCGAGCCCGAGGACATCGCGAACGCGATGCTGTTTCTCGCATCGGCCGACGCGGCGTACATCACCGGGCAGACGATCGTCGTCGACGGCGGCGCGACCTTGCCGGAGAGCGGGGCGGTGCTGGGCAACGGGTAGCGGTGAGCCAGCGCGGGCATCGGTTTCGGCGAGGCCGTGCGGGCATCTGCGGACGGCCCGTATCATGAGGGCACGTGCCGCACGCCGTGCCGCGACTACAGCCAGCCGTTGCGGATGAACTCGACGATCGAATAGCGGCGATGCTCGAGATCGTGCTGCCGGACGGCTTCGACGATGCGCGATACGCCATCCGCATAGGGTGTCGCGCCGGATACGCGCGATTCGAACTGCAGGCTGCATGCGCCGTCGTCGATGCGTATCCGGTGAACCGCATGGCGGCCGAGCCGATCGTCAGGGATGCCGAATTCGCTGCGCTGCACGGCCGGGTCGCGCACGGAGCGGATGTCTTCCGGCCGTACGCCGAGCGATTGGGCGATACCGACGGCCGTGCCGGGGACGGACGTCTTGCCGGCCTGATGCGACTCCGTCACACCGATCTCGCAGTCGCGAAACAGGTGGCCGCTGGCTTCGAGCATGCACATGAACTTCAGCATCAGGATGTTCGTGTTCGGGCACAGCACGACCGGAAAACCGTACGTCCCCGTTTCGAGGTCGGAGCCGGTCGACAACTCGACGAGCGGCGACGCGGTGGCCTGGCAGAATGCGATCGCGTCGGGGAGTTCGCGGCCCGAGCCGGCATGGACGACGATCGTTCGGGCGTCGCTACGTCGGGCGTCGGTTCGCGCGCTGTCCGGCCACGGCATCACGTGGCAGGCGGCCGGGTCGAGCGTGTGCGAGCCGAGCAACTCGTTGGCGAGCTTGCCGGTTCCGATGACGAGTACTTGCATGGGATTGACGGTTGAGATTGGGGAGGCGAGTCGGCGGTGGTACGTGCCGTCGGGCAGGCGGGCTTGGTTGTCGTGCCGCGCGCCGCGCCTGGCGGGCATCGCGCATTATGCCCGGCCGTTCGACTGCGCGCTTGTCGAGCCACGTCGCGCCGTCTCGCGACGCATGAGCCGCGATCCGTCTCGCGATGCCGCCGGCCGCGCTTGGGCCCGCGACCGCGGCGAAACGACAGGGACGCCGCGCTGCCGCACCCTCATCGCCGTGCGCACGAACGCGTGAACGGCGCTACGCTGTCGGCATTTCAACCCATCACCCTCGGTCCAGGAGAACACATCGATGGAATACCACCTGAAAGGCAAGGCAGTCGCGATCACCGGCGGCTTCGGTCATCTGGGCGTCGCGACGGCTATGTGGCTCGGCGAGCGCGGCGCCCGCGTCGCGCTGATCGGCCGCGGCGCGGCTCCGGCGGCGCAGGCGCTGCCCGGCGTGCCGGCCGATGCGTTGCGCATCGGCGGCATCGATCTCGTCGATCCGCGGGCCGCCGTGCAGGCGCTCGAAACGGTCAATCGCGAATTCGGCCGGGTCGACGCGCTGCTGAACATCGCCGGCGCATTCGTGTGGCAGACGATCGCCGACGGCGATGCCGCCACGTGGGACCGCATGTACGAACTGAACGTGAAGACGGCGCTGAATGCGTCGAAGGCCGCGCTGCCATACCTGGTGGCGAGCCAGGCCGGCCGCATCGTCAACATCGGCGCGGGCGCGGCGTTCAAGGCCGGCGCGGGGATGGGCGCGTATGCGGCCGCGAAGGCGGGTGTCGCGCGGCTCACCGAGGCGCTCGCGGCGGAGCTGCTCGATCGCGGCGTGACCGTGAACGCGCTGTTGCCGAGCATCATCGACACGCCGCCGAACCGCAAGGACATGCCCGACGCCGACTTCTCGCGCTGGGTCCGCCCGGAACAGCTCGCGGCGACGATCGGATTCCTGCTGTCGCCCGACGCGCAGGCGATCACCGGTGCGTCGATTCCGGTGAGCGGGCGCGTCGCGTAGTGCGCCGGGGAGGGCTCGCCGGGTCCGGCCGTGCGTACAATGTCGCACCGGATCGCGCGACCCGAACCCGAGACCCGAATCCGAGACCCGAATCCGAGACCGAATCCGAGACCGAATACGAGACCGAATACGAGACCGAATACGAGACCCGAATCCGAGGCCATGACCCAGCCCACCATCCTGATCGTCGAAGACGAACAGGCGATCGCGGACACGATCGTCTATGCCCTCGGCACCGACGGCATGCAGACCATGCACTGCACGCTCGGACAGGCGGCGCTCGATCAGCTGCGCGCTACGCGTGTCGATCTCGTGGTGCTCGACGTCGGCCTGCCGGACCTCAGCGGCTTCGAGGTATGCCGGCGGCTGCGCACGTTCACCGATATTCCGGTGATTTTCCTGACCGCGCGGCACGACGAGATCGACCGGATCGTCGGGCTCGAGATCGGCGCCGACGATTACGTCGTCAAGCCGTTTTCGCCGCGCGAGCTGGCGGCGCGGGTGCGCGTGATCCTGCGCCGCTTCCGCCGGGCGGCCACGCCGGAACCGGTGCCCGCGCCCGTGCCGGCCGATGCGTGCGCACCGGTTGCCTCCGGCTTCACGCTCGACATCGACGGCGCGCGCGTGTCGTGGCTCGGCCACGCGCTGGACCTCACGCGCTACGAATTCGGGCTGCTCGCGCTGCTGGTCCGGCATCCGGGGCGCATCTACTCGCGCGAGCAACTGATGGATCTCGTGTGGCACGAAGCGCTCGATTCGGCCGACCGCACGGTCGACACGCACATCAAGACGCTGCGCGCCAAGCTGCGCGCGATCGATCCCGAGCGCGACCCGATCCGCACGCATCGCGGGATGGGTTATTCGCTGCAACCGTAACGATCGGCTCCGCCCATGCATATCGGCCTGCGCATCTTCTTCGGCTTTTTCCTGATCGTCGGCCTGGCCGCGCTGATCACGCTGCGCGTGTTCGTGCAGGAGGTGAAGCCCGGCGTGCGCGAAGCGATGGAGGACACGCTCGTCGACACCGCGCAGGTGCTGGCGACGCTGGCCGCCGACGACATGGCGAACGGGCATATCGCCGACGGCGCGTTCGCGCGGCAGCTCGGGAAACTGCACGAGCGCCCGGTCAGCGCGAACGTGTGGGGCATCCAGAAGAACGCGATCGGCTACCGCCTCTACATCACCGACGCGCACGGCATCGTGCGCTACGACTCGTCCGGCAGCGCGGTCGGGCAGGACTATTCGCGCTGGAACGACGTGTACCGGACGCTGCGCGGCGAATACGGCGCGCGCAGCACGCGCAGCGATCCGAACGACGACGGCAGCACCGTGATGCACGTGGCGGCGCCGATCCGGCGCGGCGACGAGATCATCGGCGTGCTGACGATCGCGAAACCGAACCAGACGGTCGCGCCGTTCATCGCGCGCAGCCAGCGCAAGATCATGCTGTACGGTGCGTTGCTGATGGGTGGCGCGATGCTGATCGGCGTCGCGTGCACGGGGTGGCTGGTGCTCGGGCTGCGGCGCCTGCAGCGCTATGCGCGCGCGATCGCGGCCGGCGAGCGCGCGTCGATGCCGCTGCAGGGCGCGAACGAGCTGGCCGAGCTCGGGCGCGCGGTGGAAAGCATGCATCAGCGGCTGGAAGACCGGCAATACGTCGAAACCTACATCCACACGCTCACGCACGAGATGAAGAGCCCGCTGGCCGCGATCAGCGGCGCGGCCGAGCTGTTGCAGGAGGACATGCCGGTCGCGAACCGCCGGCGCTTCACCGAGAACATCCGCCGCCAGGCCGGCCGCTTGGAACAGATGATCCGCAAGCTGCTCGCGCTGGCCGAGGTCGAGCAGAAGCAGCGCCTGTCGGTGCACGAACCGGTCGCGCTGCGGCCGGTGCTCGAACAGCTCGTCGACGATATCGAGCCGCGCGCGCGGCAGCGCGGCGTGAGCTTGCGGATCGACGCGAATGGTGCGGCGGATGCGGCCGATGGAGCCGATGCGGTGGTCGTCGACGGCGATCCGTTCCTGCTGCGGCAGGCGCTCGGCAACCTGCTCGACAACGCGCTGGATTTCGCGCCGCCGGGCAGCACGATACGCATCGCGCTCGAGCGGCAGCCGGCGGGCAGGGCGCACGTCGCGGTCGTGCGCGTCGCGGACGACGGCCCCGGCGTGCCCGACTACGCATTGTCGCGCGTGTTCGAACGCTTCTATTCGCTGCCGAGGCCCGACGGGCAGGATCGCAGCACGGGCCTCGGGCTGTGTTTCGTCCGCGAGGTCGCGATGCTGCACCGCGGCCAGGTCGCGCTCGCGAACCGCGCGGAAGGTGGCGCATGCGCGACGCTCACGCTGCCGTCGGCCGGCTGATCGCGCGCTTCACGCCCGCCACACATTCGCTTCACATCGGCTTCAATCGCCCTTCACCGGGGCCGCTCATGCTGACCGTACCTTCCACTCCCGTACCTGTCAGCAATGAATCGAGTCCTGTTGTTCAAGTCCATGATTACCGCGTTTCTCGCGCTGGCGATCCTGATCCCGCTGCAGATGGTCCAGAGCATCGTGCGGGAACGCGCCGACTATCGGCAAAGTGCGCTGGAAAGCATCTGGGCGAGCTATGCGGGGCCGCAGACGGTGACGGGGCCGGTGCTCGTCGTCCGTTACACGGAAGTCACGCGCGTGAGCGACGACGTGCGGGCCGGCGGCAAGGCGAAAACCAGCCTGAAAAGCGAGGCGAAACGGCTGCTCGTGTTCCCGAAGACGTTGAACGTCGACGGCACGCTGTCGGTCAGCACGCGCTATCGCGGCATTCACAAGGCGCTCGTGTACGCGCTCGACAGCCGGATGACCGGCACGCTGCCGCTGCCGGACCTGAAGAAGCTGCCGCAGGCCGACGGCCACGTGAGCTTCAAGGTCGACGGCGCGTACGTCGCGCTCGGCATCGGCGATCTTCGCGGGCTGAAGGCGCAGCCCGACCTGCGCATCGGCGGCACGCGGATCGACGTGGAGCAGGGCACGCGGCTCGACAGCCTGCGCCAGGGCGTGCATGCGAACGTCGATCTCGCGGCGCTGGCGGACGCAAACGCGGGGGCGGCGGTCGTGCCGTTCAGCATCGCGCTGCCGCTGGCCGGTGCGGAGTCGGTCGCGTTCGCGCCGGTGGGCGACCAGAACGACTTCTCGCTGAAATCGACGTGGCCGCACCCGAGCTTCGGCGGCGAATTCCTGCCGGCCGAGCGCACGGTCGATGCGCGCGGCTTCGTCAGCAACTGGCGCGTGACGTCGTTCAACACGAAGGCGCGCGAGCAAGTGGCGTCCGGCAACGGCAACGGCGACGGTGGGATCGAGAGGGCATCGGTGTCGGTGATCGAACCCGTGAACGTCTATCTGCAGGCCGAACGCGCGACGAAATACGGTGCGCTGTTCGTGATGCTCACGTTCGCGAGCTTCTTCATGTACGAACTCGTGAAGCGGTTGCGCATTCACCCGATCCAGTACACGCTGGTCGGCCTGTCGCTCGCGCTGTTCTTCCTGCTGCTGCTGAGCCTGTCCGAACACATTGCGTTCGGCTATGCGTATCTCGTGGCGAGCGGCGCATGCATCGGGCTGCTCGGCTTCTACCTGTCGTTCGTGCTGCACAGCGTGAAGCGCGGCGCGACGTTCACGGCGCTGCTCGCGATGCTGTACGCGGCGCTCTACGGGCTGCTGCTGTCGGAAGACAATGCGCTGATGCTCGGCTCGCTGCTGCTGTTCGCGATCCTCGCCGGCATCATGACGCTCACGCGCCGCGTCGACTGGTATTCGCTCGGCGCCGCGTGGCAGCCGCTGGCCGACAAGCCGGACGTGGTGAAGCCGGGCACGCCCGCGAAGTAGGCGAGCGGGTGCGAGCAAGTGCGCGCCGGTCGGGAATGCCGCGACCGGTGCGCGGTTTCAGGCGGGCAGGATGCCCTTCATGCGGCCGTCCCGGGGCGACGAAACCGCGCCAGCGGAATCTCGGCGATGGTCGCGATCTCGATCAGCAGGTCGGGACGGTAGAGACGCTCGACCTGGACGGTCGTCGTCACCGGGTAGGGTTCGGCGAAATAAGCGTTGCGGATGTCGCCGGCGTGCATGAATGCGTCGATGTCGATGGCGTAATGGACGAGCGAGATCACGTCGCGCATTTGCCCGCCCAGTGCGGCCAGCACGTCGCGGATGTTGTCGAGCGTTTGCCGGACCTGGGCGCGCATGTCGCCGGCGCCGACGACCTGCCCGGCGCGGTCGAGCGCGACCTGACCCTTCAGATGCACGATTCGGCCGTCGCCCTGGATCACGGCCATCGAGAATGCGCCGAACGGCGCCCAGACTTCCGGCGGATTCACGGCTTCGGCCATCGCGCAGCTCCTGTGGGGGCGGAAATGGGGTAACGCAGCGGCGTGCCGCGTTCGGCGATCGCGCCATGATGAACGTGGACGCGTTCATCGTCGACGGCCAGCCCTGCCGAAAGCGGCGGCGGCCCGGATCGCCCTATACTCGCTTCTCCACATTACCGGACCACGCCGTGCCGAACCAAGCTTCCGGAGATCCGTCCATCGACGATCCCCGTCCGATCCCGCCTATCCAACCCGAACTGGAAGACTGCTGCAACAGCGGCTGCTCGCCGTGCGTCTTCGACCTGTACGACGAAGCGCTCGCGCGCTATCGCGTCGAGCTGGCCGAATGGGAGGCGCGGCAAGCGCAGCGCGAGCATCGAAAATAAGCCGGATGCCTGCGAGCGGCCATGCGTTGCATGCACCGCATCGGTTGCCGGCGTTGGACTGACGAGGCCATTTCCGTCGCGCGTCAGGCGTCACGTATCCGCATGCAGCCGCCGATGCAGCGGCCCGAGCGCCATCGACAGCGCGATGCAGCCGAGCAACACAGCCGTCAGCGTGAACATCGACACCCTGAACCCCTGCACGTAATCGAGCGCGGCCGGATGCACGCCGAGCCGCGCGAAGAACACGCCGCCGATCGTCGCGGCGCCGACCGCCGCGCCAATCTGCAGCATCGCGCTGACCATTCCCGACGCCACGCCCGCGCGGGCCGCGTCGACTTCCGCCAGCACGATCCGCACGACCGACGGCAGCACGAGCCCGTGCCCGATGCCGATCGCCGCGATGCCCGCATAGAAGCCGGGCCCGGGCGCGCCGTCGCGGGCGAGCGTGGCGGCGGTCGCGACGCCGGCCGCGAGCATCGCGAAGCCGAGTGTGAGCACGCGATACGCGCCGAACCGGGCGACGAGGCGCGGCATCAGCAGTGGGCTCGCGAGAAAACCGAGCCCGAGTGGCAGGATCGCGAACCCGGACGCGAGCGGCGACCAATTCAGGCAGCCCTGCAGATAAATCCCGTAGCTCAGGAAGAACGCGCTCAGCATGTAGAACAGGAACGCGAGCAGGAGCCCGAGCGCGACGACCGGGTTGCGGAACAGGCGCACGTCGAGCAGCGGATCGCGGCCGCGCGCGAGCCGGCGCGATTCGACCGTCAGCAGCGCGCCGAGCATCGGCAGCGCGCCGACGCCGCACGCGATCATCCATAGCGGCCAGCCGGCCTCGCGGCCGTGCGTGAGCGGATACACGAGCATCAGCAGGAACAGCGACAGCAGCACCGTGCCCGGCACGTCGATGCGCTGGCCGCGCGGCGGACGGTTTTCCGGGATGAAGCGCCAGCTGCCGATCAGCGCCAGGATGCCGATCGGCAGATTGACGAGGAAGATCGCGCGCCAGCCGAGCCCGAACGGATGCAGGCTGATCAGCGCGCCGCCGCCG
Source organism: Burkholderia sp. AU32262 (assembly GCF_020419985.1). Classification (NCBI taxonomy): domain Bacteria; kingdom Pseudomonadati; phylum Pseudomonadota; class Betaproteobacteria; order Burkholderiales; family Burkholderiaceae; genus Burkholderia; species Burkholderia sp. AU32262. Next base: position 55,898 of record NZ_JAIZRS010000023.1, on the reverse strand, counting down.
AGCTGGCCGATCACGGCCGCCAGGCCGAACGCGAACCCGTAAAAGCCCATCACGCGCACCTGTTCGTGCGGGCTGAACACGCTGCGGATCGTCGCGAGCACCTGCGGCGCGAGGATCGCGGCGAACAGGCCTTGCAGCACGCGCCCGCCGACGAGCACGGTGCCGTTGTCGGCGAGCCCGCACAGCGTCGACGCGAGCACGAAGCCCGCCATGCCGACCATGAACATGCGTTTGCGTCCGTACAGGTCGCCGAGCCGCCCGCCGGTGATCTGGGCGACCGCGTTCGCGCATGCATAGGCCGACACGACGAGCTGCAACTCGGCCTGGCGCGCGCCGATGCCGTCGCGAATGGCCGGCAGCGCGAGATTCACGATGAAGTAGTCGAGCGGCGGCAGAATGGCGCCGACCAGCAGGACCACGAGCGCCCAGCCGTGATGGCTGCGGGGCGTCGCCGCGGCAGCCGCGCCGGCCGACGCGCAGGGGGCAAGGGTGTTGTTCGTCATGAAAGCAGATCCGAAAAAAGAGGGCCCGATAAGCGATGGACGCGAGCAGGCCGTTGACCCCATATTCTGGTCATCGCTCATGGTTCGGAAAAGCGGGAAAGAGTGGTAGCATCCATCGGGTTATTCGATGGATGGAGGAAGGCGATGCGCGGTTTCGATCTGGATCAGTTGCGCACGTTCGCCGCGGTCGCGGACGCCGGCAGCCTGACGGCCGCCGCGCCGCTGCTGCACCTGTCGCAATCGACGGTCAGCGAGCAGGTGCGCAAGCTCGAATCGCGCGCGGGCGTGCCGTTGTTCGTGCGCAGCAAGCGCGGTGTCGAGCCGACGCCGGCCGGCTCGCGGCTGTTGCAGCACGCGCGGCGCATCGTCGCGCTGAACGAGGCCGCGTTCGACGAACTGCGTGGGCAGGCGATCAAGGGCGAGTTGCGCGTCGCGATCACCGACTACTACCGCACGAACGAAGTGGCGGGCATGCTGGCGCGGCTGCGTGAGTGCTATCCGCAGCTGAGCCTGCACGTGAGCGCGATGAAGAGCGCGGATATCGAAGCGGCGCATGCGCGCGGGCAGATCGATCTGGGCGTCGTGATGAACATGTCGAGCGGGCCGTTCCGGCCGGTGTCGGCCGATACGCGCTGGGTGCTGCGGCGCGAACCGCTGTCGTGGGTCGCGTCGCCCGCGCTCGCCGAGCAGTTGCCCGAACCGCTGCCGCTCGTATTGCTGCCGGACGACTGCATGATGCATCAGGTCGCGGTGCGCTCGCTCGACGAGCGGCACACGCCGTACGTGCTCGTGCACAGCGCGTCGGGCGTCGCGGGGTTGCAGTCGATGCTCGCGGCGGGGCTCGGGGTCGGCTGCCTGTGTGCGTCGGCGATCGGCGACGGCCTGATGCGGCTCGGCACGAAATACCGGCTGCCGCCGCTGCCCGACGCGGTGTTTTCGCTGACACCGCCGCTGCCGGGCGAGCGCGAGACCGTCACCCAGGCGCGCGAGGTGCTGTCGCGTCAATTGCTGATGTAAAACCGTGCCGCGTGCATCGCGGACATCCTGTTCGCCGGGAAAAATCCACGAATGGCGCGGCCCGCGCGATTCACGCACGCCGCTTTCTACTCGGCGAGCTCACCGTCCGCATACGTACGCAGCCCGTTGGCCAGTGCATCGAACACGGCCCGGCAGCGCGGGCTCGTCCGCAGATCCTCGTGCATCACGACCCAGGTTTCCAGCCGCATCGCGGGCCCGTCGGGCAGCACGCGCACGAGCCGCGCGTCGCGTTTCGCGAGCGCCGTCTGGCAGAAGCCGATCCCGTAGCCGGCGCGGATCAGCGCAAGCTGCGCGAGGTTGCTGTCGGTGCGCAGCGCGAACGCGTCGCGCTGCCACTGCGGCATGCCGCGCCCCGCCGAGCGGATGAACGGCGTGACCGTATCGAAGCCGATCAGCGCGTGATGGGCGAGCGCGTCGATCGTCGCCGGCGCGCCGTGGTGCGCCAGGTAATCGTCGCGCGCATACAGTCCGACCTCGATTTCGCCGACACGCCGCGCGACGAGCGCGTCCTGCGCGGGCGGCGCCATCCGGACCGCGATGTCGGCCTCGCGCTTGAGCACGTCCTGGATGCGGTCGGTCGCCACCAGTTCGATCACGAGCCCCGGATGGTCGCGCCGCAATTGCGCGAGCATCGGCGGCAGCACCTCGACGGCGATCACGTCGCTGGCCGAGATCCGCACGATGCCGCGCACGCCGGCGCCGTGGCTGGCCGCCGCGCGCTCGAACGCGGCCGCCGCGCTGCGCAGCGCCTCCGCATGGCCGCGCAGCGCGAGCGCCGCCTCGGTCGGCAGCAGGCCCGACGGTGACCGCGTGAACAGCGTCTGGCCGAACGCGGCTTCGAGCGCCGCGACATGGCGGCCGGCCGTCGGCTGCGTGATGCCGAGCGCGCGGGCCGCGCCGGACAGCGAGCCTTCCGTCAGCACCGCGAGGAAGGTGCGGTAGCGTTCCCAGTTCAGATCGGTGGTCATGCATAAATGTATAGCTGATCGACTGGGTTCGGCAATTCCTTGATAGCAGGCGGCGCCTCAGAATGCGTGTCGTGATGGTTTCATTCAAGGAGAGCGGCAATGACGGCAAACGCAGGCGGGATGCAACGGCAGGCGCTCGTGCTCGGCGCGAGCGGCGGGATCGGCGGGGAAGTCGCGCGGCAGTTGCGCGATGCGGGCTGGCAGGTGCGTGCGCTCAAGCGCGGGCTCGATGCCGAGGGCGTGGAGCGCGACGGCATCGCCTGGGTGCGCGGAGACGCGCTGGATCGCGATGCAGTGGTGCGCGCCGCCCGCGGCTGCAGCGTGATCGTGCATGCGGTGAACCCGCCCGGATACCGGAACTGGGCCACGCAGGTGCTGCCGATGATCGACAACACGATCGCGGCGGCGCGGGCCGCGCAGGCGACCGTCGTGCTGCCGGGCACGGTCTACAACTTCGGCGCCGATGCATTTCCGGTGCTGCGGGAAGATGCGCCGCAGCATCCGGCGACCCGCAAGGGCGCGATCCGCGTCGAACTGGAGCGGCGGCTGCAGGACGCCAGCGCGCACGGCGTGCGGACGATCGTCGTGCGCGCCGGCGATTTCTTCGGGCCGCAACTCGGCAACAGCTGGTTCTCGCAGGGGCTGGTCAAGCCGGGGCGGCCCGTCGCGGCCATCAGCGTGCCGAGCCGCGGCGTTGGCCATCAATGGGCGTATGTGCCGGACGTGGCCCGCACGATGGTCGAGCTGATCGAGCGGCGCGAGACGCTGGAGCCGTTCGCGCGTTTCCATCTGGGCGGGCATTGGGATGAGGACGGCATGCAGATGGCGCGGGCCGTGCAACGCGTCGCGCAGCGGCACGGCATGCGGCCGGCGCTGCGCGATTTTCCGTGGTGGCTCGTGTGGGTTGCCGCGCCATTCGTGACGACGCTGCGCGAATTGCTCGAGATGCGCTACCTGTGGCGCGAACCGATCCGGATGGACAACGCGCGCGTGACCGCGGTGCTCGGCCGCGAGCCGGTGACGCCGCTCGATACGGCGGTGGAGGCGACGCTGGCGGGGCTCGGTTGTCTCGGGTGAGCAACGGCAGGCAGTAAAGGCTGCGCCCCCGCACGGAAACGCGCCATGCCGAACCGAAGAAGCCGCGGGGCCACAATTCTCCACATACCCGCGCGCGTCCGATGCGCATCATGTCGGGCAATGCCGATAACGCGAAAACGGGGGCGCGATGGGGTACTTCGGGTGGAAAATGTCGGTTGCGGGAGCAATCATGTTCACATTGAGTGGATGTACGAACCTGGCCGGCGTGCTGTATTGCGGCAACTCGCAGTTCAACTTTCCGGACTACCACTGCTTTGAGTCGTACAGGTAGGAACAGGCGCGACGCCTGAATGCCGTCGTGCCCGTGCCCCGTGCGGTTTTCCGCTTGCCGTCACGGCTTGCCGTTACGCGACGACCGGCAACACCTCGACTGCATAGCGATGCGTGAGACTGCGCCCGAGCACCGGATCGTGCAGTTCCATTTCGAACGCATCGCCGTCGCCCATTGCCGCGATCGCGCCATGTACGGCGACCGTCCCGCCATACATCGCGCAGCGCGCGGGCATCGTGCGGCAACCGTCGAACCGCTGCCACAGCACGTCGGGCGCGAGCAGGCCGCTGACCGCGCCGTGCTGGTACGCCGTCCGCTCGCCGTCGCGCGCGATCAGCCACGAACGCATCTCGAGCGCATCCCAGTGATCGGCGACATCCGCATGACGCCACGCGTCGCGGCCGAGCGGCTTCGCGCACACCTGCTTCGACACGGCCACGCCGTACGCCTCCACTTCGCGATCCGTGTGATCGGAGCCGACCGTGACAAGCGTGCCGGCCGGACTGTCGACCAGCACGCATTCGATCTCGCCGCCCGAGCGCGCGCCGAGCACGCCGATCGACGGTGCCTGCGTAAGCAGCGCGGCCGACACGCGATAGAAGCACGGCGTGGTCGACGGCGGCGCGACGCCGAGCGCCGCGAGTTCGTCGATATGCGCGTGGATCGCGGCCGGGTCGCGGCCGGCCCAGCCGGCGATCACGACGCGCTCGATGTCGACGTCGACGGCGGCCGGCGCGTGTTGCAGGGAAATCACGTTGAACGACAGGGTTGGCATGCGGCTATCCGTTTGAAGTGCGAAGGAATGATTCGGCCGGCGGCGACGCTCAGCCCTCGAGCGGCCGGTGCGCGGTCTCGCGCGCGGCGACGAGCGCGATCGACGTGACGACGAGCGCGGCGGTGACGTACAGCGACACGGCCGTCGTCGTGCCCGTTTGCCGGAACAGCGCGGCGATCACGAGCGGCGCGAAGCCGCCGCCGACGATGCCGGCGAGCGTGTACGCAAGCGACGAGCCCGCATAGCGCACGCGCGTCGGGAATTGCTCGGTCACGAACGCGCCCTGCGGGCCATACATCACCGCATGGATCACGAGGCCGATCGCGACGGCCGCGACGATCGCCGCGGGGCGCGCCGAATCGAGCAGCGCGAAGAACACGAACGCCCATACGATGCCGGCCATTGCGCCGGCGAGATACACGGGCCGACGGCCGAAACGGTCCGACAGCGCGCCGAAGAACGGCACCGCGAGCGCGTTGCAGGCCGTGCCGATCATCACGGCCGTCAGCGCGACGGGGCGCGACAGGTGCAGCACGGTCGTCACGTAGGTCAGCGTGAATACGACGATCAGCGCGTACAGCACGTCCGAGCCGATTCGCGAGCCGCCCGCGATCAGCAGGCGCTTCCAGTGGTACTTCAGCACGTCGGCGACGGGCACTTCGGCGGTCGCGTGCGATTCGGCGAGTTGCTCGAACTGCGGCGTTTCGTCGACGCCGCGCCGCACCCAGAAGCCGAACGCGACGAGCAGCGCGCTGGCCGCGAACGGCACGCGCCAGCCCCACGACAGGAAGTTCTCCGAGGTGGTCGACAGCGTGACGAGCGCGATGCAGCCGGTGCCGAGCAGCGTGCCGAACGACGGGCCGATCTGCGTCCACGACGCGGACAGCCCGCGCCGCTTCTGGTCGCCATGCTCGACCGACAGCAGCACCGCGCCGGCCCATTCGCCGCCGAGCGCGACGCCCTGCACGAAACGCAGCGCGACGAGCAGGATCGGGCTCAGGATGCCGGCCTGCGCGTAGGTCGGCAGCGCGCCCATCAACGCGGTCGTCACGCCCATCAGCACGAGCGTGAGCATCAGCACCGCGCGGCGGCCGATGCGGTCGCCGAGGTTGCCGAACACGAAGCCGCCGAGCGGGCGTGACACGTAGCCGACCGCATAGGTCGAGAACGCGAGGATCGTGCCGGCCAGCGGATCGACCGACGGGAAGAACAGATGGTTGAAAACGAGCGCGGCGAGCGTGTTGTAGATCGTGAAGTCATACCACTCGAGCGACGTGCCGATCATGCTCGCGGTCGCGAGTCGGCTGTTGCGGACACGGCGGGGCGCGTGGGCGGCGGGCTGGGCGAGCGTGTTCATGGTATTGGGCAGATCGTGACGGGTGACGGGATGAAGCGTGGGGTCGGTGTTGGCGTCGGCGTCGGGCGTTTCAGGCAGACAGCGCGGCAGCGGCGGCCGGTTCCGTTTCGGCGTCGCGGCGCCGGGCAGGCAGCGGCGAAGCGGCGCGCCACAGCAGGCCGAAGGTGCGCACGTCGTCGTGTCCGGCGAGCGAGGCGGCCGCGCGGCGCGTGGCCGCTGCGTCGCTGCCTTCGATCAGCACCAGTGCATCGGCGGCCGGGCAGGCGGCCGTGGCGGCGCCGATCGGCGCGGACAGGTCCGGCGACGTGCGGAAGAGTCGCGCGGCGTGGATGCCCGGTTCTTGCAGGGCCGTGTCGAAGCGCTCGCGCAGGCGGGGCACATCGATGCGGTCGGGCGGCAGCACGAACAGCGCGAGATGCGCGCCTTCGCCGTCGCCGGCCTCGATCGTCAGCTCGCCGACACGCCGCTGCGTACCCGTCATGCGCGCGAAGTTCGCGAGCGACCATGCGGTCTGCTGCGTGAACGCCTGCCGGTACGCGTCGCCGCGGAACACGTCGAGCGAATCCGTCACGTACAGCGCGAGGTATCGGCGCGGGCCGCCGTCGGTCGCGCGAAACCGCCGCGCATGCGTGAAGCCGGGAATCGCGACACGCTCCTGCATGTGCTCGCGGTCGTACCACGCGTTGAAATCGGCCTCGTGCGCGGGGTCGATATCCGTCCAGACGCAAAGCTGGCCGTGCGGAAGGGAAAAGCGGGTCATCGCGGGGTTCCTCGTGACGGGGATGTCAGGAACCTCAGTGTCCCGAAGACCGGCCGCGCCAGTCCAACAAGAAAACAAATTCGCGGTGAACAGGTTTTCTTATGAGCGGCGCGGGCGGCGTTTGGCGGTGGGCGCGGCAGGCGACGCGGCTTTCGTCGTGCGCTTCGCTTTCGCCGGGGCGCGCGTCGTTGTCGCGGTCGCGTTGCGGGTGGGCATTGAGTCGGCGGCCGTTGCGTCGACGCGATCGGCGGCCCCCGTCGCACGCGCCACTTCGCTCGCGAGTTCCGCGATGCGCGCGGCCACCGGCAGCCCCTGGCTGCGGTACGTCGCGACGAGCGGCAGCGCCGGGAATTCGGGCTCGACGTCGAGCAGTTCGAGCGTGCCTTCGTGCAGCTCGCGCCCGATGATGGCAGGCGGCAGCGCGGCCACGCCGAAGCCGTCGGCGACGAGGCGGATCATCGCGGCGACCGACGTGATGCAGTTGATGCTGGCCGGCCGTTCGACGGCAGCGAACAGCCGCTCGATCGTCGCGTGCGGCCCCGAATGGCGCGAGAAGCTGATGATCGGAAACCCGGCCAGGCGCGCGACGTCGAGCGGCTGGCCGCCGAGCCCGAGGCGCGGGCTCGCGGCCCAGCGCACCGGAAATTCGCACAGCGGCAGGTTCGTGAAGTCCGGTCCCGGCACCGGATCGGTCTGCAGGATCAGGTCGACGCCGTCGGTGCTGAGCAGGCGCGTCAGATGCAGCGTCGTGTCGCTGGTGATCTCGACGTCGAGGCGCGGGTAGCGCTCGCGCAGTTGCGCCATCAGCGCGGGAAACCAGCTGTGCACGATCGATTCGATCACGCCGATCCGGATCAGGCCCGCATCGCTCGCCGCGTCGATGTCGCGCCGCATTTCTCCGTCGAGCCGCACGATCCGCTCCGCGTAGGCCAGCATGCGCCGGCCCGCGGGCGTGAGCGTGGCCGAGCGCGTGTTGCGGTCGAACAGGCGCACGTCGAACGCTTCCTCGAGCGATGCGATGCGGCTCGACACGGCGGCCTGCGTGGTGTGCAGTTTCTCGGCCGTGAGCCGGAAGTTTTCCAGCTTCGCGAGCCAGACGAAGGTTTCCAGAAACCGGATGTTCATCGCGTTCCGAACGGTGAGGCGGTGCCGCGCCCAGGCGGCGGATCGGGACGATGTTAACGGATTCGGCAGCGGGCGGGCACGCGCGACGCCTTCTTGTGGGCGTCAAAGCCGGTCGAACGCGAGCGTCGGCACGTCGACGGCCATCGCGCCGCCGTCCGCGACGAGCGTCGCGCCGGTCACGAACGACGCGTCGGGCGACGCCAGGAACGCGCAGACGGCCGCGATCTCGTCGGGATCGGCCGCGCGCCGCAGCGGCACGTCGGCGCTCACGCGGGTGTACGCGGCGTCGAGCGAATCGCCGTGCGCGGCCATCAGCGGTGCCATTTCCGCATCGGCCATCGGCGTGCGGACCCAGCCCGGGCAGACGGCGTTTGCCCGCACGCCGTGTGGGCCGTAGTCGCGTGCGAGCGATCGCGCCAGCCCGAGCAGCGCGTGCTTGCCGACCGTGTAGCCGCATACGCCGGGCCCCGCCGCGAGCGCCGCGATCGACGCGACCAGCACGATATTGCCGCGCTGCGCGATCAGGTCGGGCAGGCATGCGCGCGCACTGACGAACGCGGTATCGAGGTTCGCGTGCATCGCGTCGCGCCATTGCGCGTCGCCGGTTTCGTCCGCGCGGCCGACGCCGTGGCCGCCCGCGCACGCGACGAGTGCGTCGACGCGGCCGAAGCGTTCGGCGATGCGCGGCAGGAAAGCGGCCCAGTCGGCTGCGCTGGCGGCGTCGCCGGCAAGCGCGAGGCCGCCCGTTTCGGCCGCGAGTGCAGCGAGCGGCGCCGGGCGGCGCCCGATCAGCACGACGCGGTCGCCGCGACGGGCGAAGCGGCGCGCGCACGCAGCGCCGATGCCCGTGCCTGCGCCGGTGATCGCGATCGTGCGGGGTGGCGGGTGCGTCATGTCGTTCTCCGGAAAGGGGTGTTCCGGCCACTTTAGGCGGCGCCGGCGCGCGCCGGTATCCGCCGAAAGGATGAACGCGGGCCGTCCGGATGGCCAAGCGCGGCGGCCGGGGCCCATTTTGCAAAGGCTGACGATGTCCGGCGCCGAATCGCTCTATCCTCCACATTTTTGCGATAAGCCACGAAAGCCCGGCAAAATAGCGTGGGCGGGCGCGCAGCGGCGCGCGGCGCGTCGGCCGTCCGATTCCGTCGTACGAATGGTGCGACCCGCAAGGGCGCGGCCGGCGAAGGCGCGGCCGGCAAATGCGCGGCAGGCGGGATCGGCGCGAGCGGACATCCGATGCGCAGGTATCGCGTCCGCCGACGGATCGTGTCGCCACGGCGTATCGCCCGGTCGCGCGCTGGCGCGGCCGGACCATCGACAAGAACAGGGAGGGGCCGGCAATGAGGCTGGACGACGAAAGAGAAAGCGCCAACGTCGAGGATCGACGCGGCGCCGGCGGTTTCGGCGGCGGGCGCGGCGCGACGATCGGCATCGGCACGATCGTGGTCGCGCTGGCCGCATCGTATTTCTTCGGGATCGACCCGCGCGTCGTGCTCGAGGGCGCGTCGGCGCTGCAGGGCCGACAGCAGCAGGCGCAACCCGCGCCGACCCAGCACCAGGGTGCGCCGGCGAACGATCCCGGCGCGGTGTTCACGCGCAAGGTGCTCGGCAATATCGAACGCACGTGGACGGGCGTGTTCAACACGCAATTGCACGCGCAGTACGAACCGCCGAAGCTCGTGATGTTCACGAACTCGACGCCGACCGCGTGCGGCACCGGCCAGACCGCGATGGGGCCGTTCTACTGCCCGGGCGACCGCAACGTGTACATCGATCTCGGCTTCTACGACGAGCTGCGCAAGCGCTTCGGCGCGGGCGGCGATTTCGCGCAGGCCTACGTGATCGCGCACGAAGTCGGCCATCACGTGCAGAACCTGCTCGGCATCGCCGACAAGGTCGATGCCGCGCGCCGGCGGTCGAGCCAGGCGCGCGCGAATGCGCTGTCGGTGCGGATGGAGCTGCAGGCCGACTGCTTCGCCGGCGTGTGGGCGAACAACGCGCAGCGCGCGAACCAGCGGCTGATGGAGCCCGGCGATTTCGAGCAGGGGCTGAAGGCCGCTGCCGCGATCGGCGACGACCGTCTGCAGCAGCAAGGGCAGGGCTACGTCGTGCCCGAAAGCTTCACGCACGGCACCAGCGAACAGCGCGTGTACTGGCTGCGGCGGGGGATGGAGTCGGGCGAGGTGAGCGCCTGCGACACGTTCGCCGCGAACGCCCGCTGAAACGAGGCGCGCGCACCGTCGCGCGCCGATATCGTCTCGGCTGAACCGGCCACTGGCCGCTGGCCGGCCCGGGACGATTTGCCGATTTGTGCTCACCGGCGCTTTTTCGGCGCCGGTAGGCTGGCCCGGACGTCGACATTCGTTGTCGTCCATCCGCCAGCCGATTCCCGATGCCGACCTCATTCGTTTCCGCCGACCACGACGCCGCCGACTGGCGACGCACGCTGCGCGCGTGCGTGGACGCGTTCGACGCATTCGCGAGCCCGTCGGCGATCGTGTTCTATCGGCTCGACCACAGCGGCGAGCCGGCCGATTTCGAGCTGTTCGGGATGCCGGAATCGATGCATCGCACCTATGTCGCCCGCTACCGGATGCTCGATCCGCTGCATCCGTCGCGCTGCGCGTCGGGCGATTGCGCGGTCGTCACGCTCGCGTCCCAACTGCCTGATGAACGACGTGCCGCGTCCGCGTACTGGACCCGGTTTCTGCGGCGGCACGACGTGGCCGACGTCGTCGAGATCTGGCTGCGCGACGCGGGCCGCACGGTCGGCGCGTTCTCGCTGCTGCGCTTCGGCATGGGCGACGCGAACGGCAACGGCACGGCAGGACGGTTCGCACCCGGCGAGATCGACGCGCTCGCGCGGCTGCAACCCGTCGCCGAAGCCGCGCTGAGCCCGCTGCTGCGTGCACGGCGCGGAATCCACCGGATCGGTTGCGAGGAACGGCTGACCTACCGCGAGGAGCAGATCGCACGGCTCGTGCGCGACGGCCGCTCGAACAAGGAGATCGCGCGCGATCTCGCGCTCGCGCAACCGACGATCAAGACCCACCTGATGCGCATGTACCGCAAGCTCGGCGTGTCGAATCGCACGGAGCTGGTCGGCGCATTGTTCCTGTAATCGCGCTGCCGGCCGGCCCGCGAGATCGTGCAATTCGATGCGCGATCGTCTTGCCGATGACGCGCTGCCAATTTGCGCTCACCGGGCGCTATCCCTCGTCGATACAGTGGTCCGACGCCCGCGTGCCTCACCGGTACGCGGTCCAGCCACGACAATCAACGAGACGCCCATGAGCAACACGAACTTCGTCGCCGTCAGCGACACCGTGCGCACCTTCGTCGCGCGCGATTTCGGCCTCTTCGTCGACGGCGCCATGCAGCCCGCGCATGCGGCGGCACGCCTCGACGTGTACAACCCGGCCACGGGCGAGCGGCTCGCCACCGTCGCGGACGCCGACGCACACGACGTCGACCGCGCCGTCGCCAGCGCGAAACACGCGTTCGACGCGCGCGTGTGGAGCGGGCTGCGGCCGGCCGACCGCGAACGCATCCTGCTGAAACTCGCGGACCTGATCGAAGCCGACGCCGAAACGCTCGCGCAGCTCGAAACGCTGAACCAGGGCAAGTCGATTCACGTGTCGCGCGCGATCGAGGTCGGCGCGAGCGTCGAATACGTGCGCTACATGGCCGGCTGGGCGACCAAGATCACCGGCCAGACGCTCGACGTGTCGATTCCGTTCCCGCCCGGCGCGCGCTATACGGCCTATACGCGCAAGGAGCCCGTCGGCGTGGTCGCCGCGATCGTGCCGTGGAATTTCCCGCTGATGATCGCGGTGTGGAAACTGATTCCGGCGCTCGCGGCCGGCTGCACGATCGTGCTGAAGCCGTCGCCGGAAACGCCGCTCACCGCGCTGCGCTTGGCCGAGCTCGCACGCGAAGCCGGCGTGCCGCCCGGCGTGTTCAACGTCGTCACGGGCGGGCGCGTTTGCGGCGCGGCGCTCGCGAGCCACCCGTCGATCGCGAAGATCTCGTTCACCGGCTCGACCGCGACCGGCAAGCTGGTCGGCGCGGCGGCCGTGCAGAACATGACGCGCTTCTCGCTGGAGCTCGGCGGCAAGAACCCCATCGTGATGCTCGACGACGTCGACGTCGCGCAGGCGCTCGACGGCGTCGCCGCCGGCGCGTTCTTCAACCAGGGGCAAGTGTGCGCGGCCGCGTCGCGCCTCTATGTGCATCGCAGCAAGTTCGCGCAACTGGCCGACGGCCTCGCCGGCGTCGCGCAGGCGATGAAGCTCGGCGCTGGCCTTGACACCACCGCACAGATCAACCCGCTCGTATCCGCTCACCATCGCGACAAGGTCGTCCAGCACATCGAAGGCGCGCGCCGCGCGGGCCTCACGTTCCTCGCGGGCGGCACGCCGGCCGACGATCTGCCCGGCTACTACGTGAAGCCGGCCGTGATCGCCGATCCGCATCCGGACAGCGCGATCGTGCGCGACGAGGTGTTCGGCCCGGTGATCGTCGTCGTGCCGTTCGACGACGCGGCCGACGCGATACGCCTCGCGAACGCGTCGCCGTACGGCCTCGCCGCGAGCATCTGGAGCAACGACCTGAAGCGCGTGATGAATCTCGTGCCGCGAATCGAGGCCGGCACCGTGTGGGTGAACTGCCATATCCCGCTCGATCCGTCGATGCCGTTCGGCGGCTACAAGCAATCGGGCATCGGCCGCGAATTCGGGCAGTACGCGATCGAAGGCTTCACCGAAACCAAATCCGTGTGCATCGCGCACTGACGCGCGGGCCGATCCGACCACCGCAAAAACCGCAAAAACCGCAACAACCGATCCGAAAGTGGAGACTGCAATGAGCTACAACGAAGCGAAGTTCTGGCACCCGATGCTGCACCCGAACGAAATGAAACAGCGCAAGCCGATCCGCATCGTGCGCGGCGACGGCTGTTACGTGTTCGACGAACAGGGGCGCAAGCTCGTCGACGGCGTCGCGGGTCTGTGGAACGTGAACGTCGGCCACAACCGCCAGGAAGTGAAGGACGCGATCGTGCGCCAGCTCGACGAGCTCGAATACTTCCAGCTGTTCGACGGCATCTCGCATCCGCGCGCCGAGGAGCTGTCGAAGAAGGTGATCGACATGCTCGAACCGGAAGGGATGCGCCGCGTGCTGTACAGCTCGGGCGGCTCCGATTCGATCGAGACCGTGCTGAAGATCGCGCGCCAGTACTGGAAGGTGCGCGGCCAGGCCGATCGCACGAAGTTCATCTCGCTGAAGCAGGGTTATCACGGCACGCATTTCGGTGGCGCGTCGGTGAACGGCAACACGGTGTTCCGCCGCAACTACGAGCCGAATTTGCCCGGCTGCTTCCACGTCGAGACGCCGTGGCTGTACCGCAATCCGTTTACGCAGGACCCGGAGGAACTCGGCAGGATCTGCGCGGAAATGCTGGCGCGCGAGATCGAGTTCCAGAGCCCGGACACCATCGCCGCGTTCATCGCGGAGCCGATCCAGGGCGCGGGCGGCGTGATCGTGCCGCCGGCCAACTACTGGCCGCTCGTGCGCGAGGTGTGCGACCGCTACGGCGTGCTGCTGATCGCCGACGAAGTCGTGACGGGCTTCGGCCGCAGCGGCAGTATGTTCGGCAGCCGCGGGTGGGGCGTGCGCCCGGACATCATGTGTCTCGCGAAGGGGATTTCGTCGGGCTACGTGCCGCTCGGCGCGACGGTCGTGAACGCGCGGATCGAGGACGCGTTCGCCGCGAACGCCGATTTCGGCGGCGCGATCATGCACGGCTACACGTACGCCGGCCACCCGGTCGCGTGCGCGGCCGCGATCGCGAGCCTCGACATCGTCGTGAAGGAGGATCTGCCGGCGAATGCGGCGAAGCAGGGCGCGTATCTGCTCGAGGCGCTGCGGCCGTTCGCGGAACGCTTCGCGGCGGTCGGCGAGGTGCGCGGCAAGGGGCTGATGCTCGCGCTCGACCTCGTCGCGAACAAAGACACGCGCGAGCCGATCGATCCGCTGTCCGGCTACGCGAACGCGGTCGCGGAAGTCGCGCGCGAGAACGGCGTGCTGGTGCGTCCGGTCGGCACGAAGATCATCCTGTCGCCGCCGCTCGTGATCCAGCGCGAACAGCTCGACCGGATCGTCGACGCGCTCGCGGCCGGCTTCGAGGCCGTGCCGTTCGCATGACGGCGTGACCGGCAAACCCGCGGCGGAGGGTAAACGCCATCGCGGGTTTGCCGATTTGCGCTATGACCGGATTATTTTGCCTGCGTATTTTTTCGACATCGGATCACGCCGTGATCGACAGGGGCCCGGGGCATCGACGCGCTGACGCACCGCCCGGGGCCGACCGCAAAGCATCTGGCCCCGGCCGCTGACGAAGCGCCGGTTCGGGCCAACCCACGAAGGAGACAACGATGTCGGGATGGTCGGGAATGACCGGCGCCGCGGGCGATACGTCCGCCGGCTCGCCGGCTGAAGCAGGCGGCGGCGCCGCATTGAAGGCCGGCGCGGTCGGTTTCCCGACCGCGCTGGCGAGCGCGGTCGGCCTCATCATGGCGAGCCCGGTGATCCTCACCGCGACGTCGGGCTTCGGGATGGGCGGCTGGGCGTTCGCGGTCGCGATGATCGTCGCGTTCGTGATGATGCAGGCGCAGGCCACGACCTTCTCCGAAGCCGCCGCGATGCTGCCGACGGCCGGCTCGGTTTACGATTACCTGTCGTGCGGGCTCGGCCGCTTCTGGGCGATCACCGGCACGATTTCCGCGTATTTCCTCGTGCACGTGTTCGCCGGCACCGCGGAGACGATCCTGAGCGGCATCATGGCGCTCGTGAACTTCGAATCGCTGAACGCCGCGTTCGAGAAGCACAATAGTTCGTGGCTCGTCGGCGTCGGCCTCGTGGTCACGTTCGCGATCACCAACATCATCGGCATCAAGGTGTTCAGCAAGCTGGAGATCGTGCTGACGGCCGGCATGTGGCTGTCGCTGATGATCTTCGGGATTCTCGGGCTCGCGGCCGCGCCGGCCGTGCATCTGGACGGCTGGTTCGGCGGCTCGGAAGTCGGTACGTCGATCCCGTCCGTGCTGTCGCTGGTCGGGATGGCGATGTTCATGTTCGTCGGCTGCGAGTTCGTCACGCCGCTCGCGCCGGAGATGAAGGCGCCGGGGCGCACGATTCCGCGCGCGATGGCGCTCGGCCTCGTCGGCGTCGCGATCTGCATGTTCCTGTACGGCGCGGCGATCCGCCGCCAGGTCGCGAACGTGCCGGTGAGCCCCGACGGCCTCACGCACCTGCTCGACACGCCGGGTGCGATCCCCGCGTTCGCGCTGCAGGTGCTCGGGCCGTTCGGGCGCGTGTGGTTCGGCATCGCGTTCCTGTGCGCGGGCGCCGCGACGATCAACACGCTGATGGCCGGGCTGCCGCGCATCCTGTACGGGATGGCGATCGACGGCGCGCTGCCGCGCTGCTTCGCGTACCTGCATCCGCGCTTCAAGACGCCGGTGGTCGGCATCGTCGCGTCGGCGATCGTGCCGATCGTTCATGCGTGGCTGATCAACGGCAATCTCGACAGCATCCTCCACCTCGTGCTCGCCGCCACCTGCGCGTGGGGCACCGCGTACCTGCTCGTCACCGCGTCGGTCGTGATGCTGCGCATCCGCCGGCCTGACTTGCCGCGCCCGTACCGCTCGCCGCTGTTCCCGCTGCCGCAGATCGTGTCGAGCGTCGGCATCGTGCTCGCGATCTGGTACATCACGCCGCCCGGCATGAACGCGCGCGACATCTACGTGCCGTTCGGCGCGATGCTCGGGCTCACCGCGCTGTATGCGCTGTTCTGGACGCTCGTCGTGCAGCGCCGGCATCCGTTCAGGCCGGTGCCGGTCGAGGACGTGCTGCGCAACGAGCACGTCGCGTCGTGAAGGCCGCGCTTGGCTCGCGGCGTGCGGCGCTCGATGCGCCGCCGCCCGGCCATCGGCCCGGCGCGATCGCCGCGCGCGTGCTCGCCGACCTGCGGGCCGTGCGCGACGCCGACGCGGTCGGTGGCGTCGGCGGCGTCTCGGCACGGCTGCCGAACGGCGTGCGCGTGGGCATCGACGAGCGCGTCGAGCGCCAGTTCCTGATGCATACGGTCAGCGTGACGGTGACGGCCGCCGCCGACGGCCCGGCCGCGCAGGGCAGCGCATGCGTGCGGCAGACCGGCTGGCTGCGCCGTACGGGTATCGAAGCCGTGCCCGCGCCCGGATGCGACCCCGTCTTCATCGACACGCTGGCCGCGCTGCTTGCCGGGCCGTCGCTGGCCGACGCGCTGCGCGGGCTGCACCTGACCGACTGCGCGATCGCCGCGCGCGATGGCCGCTGGACGCTCGCGATCGTGCCGTTCGGCGGTAGCGAGGTCGTGAACCGGATGCCGTCGTTTCGCCGCTATGTCAGGCTGATCGACGAGCAGGCCGCCGCGCTGTCGGCGGCCTGTCTTGCGTTCGAAGCCGCACTGCGCGGGATTTTGCGAGGGTAAGCTGTGGCGATGCGTGCCGCGTGAACCCGGCGGTCGCATCGAGAAATCAGGGTTTTACCGGAGGTGCCGATGCTGTTCCAGTCACGCTCACACGAAGACGTGCACGATCACGGGCTCGCGATCGCGGGCTGGCATCAGGTGTACCGTCAGATGACGCCGGGCCGTTTCAAGGGCACCGTCACGCAGGTGCTGTACGACGATTTCCACTTCTTCCGGGAAACGACCAACCGGCGCGTCGCGCAAACCGGGCTCGCGCCGGCCGGGCGCACGTCGCTCGCGGTGCCGTTGTCCGTGCCGCTCGCGGGCACGTTCCAGGGCCAGCCGGTCGACGGCTATGCGCTGCTCGCGCTGCGCGCCGGCGAGGATTTCGAATTCCACACGCCGGAAGGGATGGGGCTCGTCGGGATCAGCGCGGCGTCCGACATGGTCGACGAGCTGTGCGAGGCCGAATTCGGCGCGGCCGGCGCGCGCCGGCTGCGGCACGTGACGCGGCTGTCCGACGCGCAGGGCGTCGCGCTCGGCGTGCGGCTGTCGTCGCTGATCGACGACGCGCAGCGCAATCCGGGCTGCCTCGAATACGCGGCCACCCGCAAGATGTTTCGCGACGCGATGCTCGGCATGTTCCTCGACGCGCTCGAACAGGGGATCGGCGTCGAGCGCCGCGACATCACGCACGCCACCTACAGCGACATCGTGAGCCGCTGCGAGAAGCATCTGCGCGACCGGCCCGAGGAACCCGTCACCGTGCTCGAACTCTGCCGCGCGCTGCGTTGCAGCCGTCGTACGCTGCAAACGAGCTTCCAGCGCGTGGCCGACGTCACGCCGGTCGGCTACCTGCGCACGATCCGGCTGAATGCGGTGCGTCGCCTGCTGCGCACGACGTCGGTGCGGCAACTCGGCGTCGGCGAAGCCGCGGCGAGCTGGGGCTTCACGCATCTCGGCTATTTCGCGCGCGAGTATCGCGACCTGTTCGGCGAGCTGCCGTCGCAAACCTTGCGTCCCGAATGACGCCTTCCCGCCGCGGCCGCGCCGCCGAGTATCGTCATGTGTCGCCCGTCCTCATCACCGTTTGCTGATTTGGGATAGAGGTCCGGAATTTTCGCTGGATACAGTCCTGCCACCCATATCGACAACACCATCGGTTTGTACTGCGAATCGATGACTATTGAGGGGCGGGACATGAAGAACGGACGACGACTGACCGCAGCCGCGGCCATGCTGGGTTGCCTGCACGCGCACGCGCAGACTTCGGGGAGCGTGACGCTGTACGGCACCGTGGACACCGGCATCATCTATTCGACGAACCAGCAATTCACGCGCGCCGACGGCAGCACGGGCGGCGGCCATGCATGGCAGATGGGCGGCGGCAACCTCGTGCCGTCCCGCTTCGGCTTCCAGGGCGCCGAGCCGCTCGGCGGCGGCCTGAGTGCGGTGTTCACGCTCGAGCAGCAGTTCCTGTCCGCGAGCGGGCAGGCGCTGCAGGGCGGCACCGCGTTCAGCCGGCAGGCGTGGGTCGGGCTGCGCCAGGATTCGATCGGCACGCTCGGCCTCGGCCGCCAATACGATTCGTACACGGACATGCTCGGCGCGTACGTGTCGAGCAACAACTGGGCGACGCCGTATGGCTCGCATCTCGGCGACGTCGACAACCTGAATGCCGCGTTCAACTTCAACAACGCGGTAAAGTTCACCAGTGCCGATTTCAACGGCCTCACGTTCGGTGGCACGTTCAGCTTCGGCGGGCAGGCCGGCGATTTTTCCGCGAAGCGCGGCTATGCGGTGGCCGCGACGTACACGCGCTCGCCGGTGGCCTTCTCGGTCGGCTACCTCGACCTGCACCAGCCGCTCGACGCGGCGCTCGGCGGCGCGAGCGGCTATATCGGCGATTTCGCGTGCGGCAACCCGGGCGCGATGTATTGCCTGCTGCAGGATGCGGGCTCGATGCGCGCGTTCGGCGCGGGCGGGTCGGTCACGCTCGGCGCGGCGACGCTCGCGCTGACCTATACGCATACGCGGCTCGGCGAGAGCCGCTATTTTTCGAGCGCTGCGCAGCCGCGCACGCAGGCGTTCACGTTCGACGTCGGCGAGCTGAACGTCACGTACATGTTCACGCCGGCGCTGCAAGGCGGCGTCGCGTACATCTTCAACGCCGCGCATACGGACGGGCGCGGCACGACGCGGTTCCACCAGGTAAACGTCGGCACGAACTACAGCCTGTCGAAGCGCACCGCGCTGTATGCGGTCGCGATCGGCCAGATCGCGAGCGGCACGGGGCTCGGCACCGATGCGGACGGCAACGCGGCGAACTATGCGCAGATTCCGGTGCTCGCGAACAGCAATTCGAGCCGGCAACTGGCCGTGATGGCCGGGATTCGCGTGAACTTCTGATCTGGCCGGGAAGGTCCGGCCGGGAAGGTCCGGTTAGGAATCTCTGGCCGGGCAGGTCGGGCGCGTGCGCGACACATGGTCCCGCAAGGCGGGGCAGCCGGATCGCGCACGGCATCCGCGTCTGCGCTGGCATGGCGGCGGCACGCTGCCTGCGCTCGGCATCGACCTGACCGCATGGCCCGACAACGCGACGTTGACGATCGACCATCCGGACGGCGCGCTCGTGATCCACGACGACCGCCTGGATCGGGCATTCGACACGATACGTGTGAAGATTCGACTATAGTGACGGCCGTTCCAGACCGTCTGCCCGAATTGCCGTGATGCCTGTATCGATCCTGATTCGCCCCGCCACGCGGGAAGACGCGGCCGCGATGGCCGCCGTGGAAGTCGCCGCCGCGCAGCGGTTTCGCGCGATCGGCATGGCCGACATCGCCGACGGCGAGCCGACCGATGCGGCCGCCGTGCTCGAGCGCATCGACGACGGCCGCGCGTACGTCGCGGTCGATCCGCAACGCACATGCGTGGGGTTCGCGTTCTACCGGCTGCTCGATGCGCGGCGGTTGTATCTGGAGGAACTGGATGTCGCGCCGTCGCATGCGGGGCAGCGTATCGGCGCGCGCCTGATCGAACAGGTGACGGCGCGCACGGCGCGGGAAGGGATCACGGAGATCGTGCTGTCGACGTTCCGCGACGCGCCGTGGAATGCTCCGTACTACGCGCGCCTCGGTTTCCGGATCATCGACGATGCAGCACTCGACAACCCGCTGCGCGCGATACGCGCGCACCACGTCGCGCTCGGTCTCGACGAAACACGGCGCGTGTTCATGCGCGCGGACGTGCGCATCTGAACCCGCGCCGTTGTGCCGTCAGGCCGCGTCGCTCAGCGCCGGGTAGTCGGTGTAGCCGGTTTCGCCTTCCGCGTAGAACGTCTCCGGCACCGGCTGGTTGAGCGGCGCGCCGAGTTCGAGACGGCGCGGCAGGTCCGGGTTCGCGATGAACAGCTTGCCCCACGCGATCGCGTCGGCGGTGCCGTTCGCGAGCGCGGCCTGCGCGGTGTCGAGCGTGAACTGCTCGTTCGCGATCAGCGGGCCGCCGAACGCTTCCTTCAGGCGCGGGCTCAACTGGTCGCCCGAATACGATTCGCGCGTGAAGATGAACGCGATCTTGCGGCGGCCGAGTTCGCGCGCGACATAACCGAAGGTTGCCGCAGGATCGGAATCGCCCATCGTATGCGCGTCGCCGCGCGGCGCAAGGTGCACACCGACCCGGCCCGCGCCCCACACGTCGATCGCCGCGTCGACCACTTCGAGCATCAGGCGCGCGCGATTCTCGATCGGGCCGCCGTACGCATCGGTGCGGCGATTGGTGCTGTCCTGCAGGAACTGGTCGAGCAGGTAGCCGTTCGCGCCGTGAATCTCCACGCCGTCGAAGCCCGCCGCCTTCGCGTTCTCGGCGCCCTTGCGATACGCGGCGACGATGCCCGGAATCTCGTCGAGTTCGAGTGCGCGCGGCGTCACGAACGGACGCGGCGGACGCACGAGGCTCACGTGGCCGCCCGCGGCGATCGCGCTCGGCGCGACCGGCAGGTCGCCGTTCAGGAACATCGGATCGGAGATCCGGCCGACGTGCCAGAGTTGCAGCACGATGCGCCCGCCGGCCGCGTGCACGGCCTGCGTGATCTGCTTCCAGCCTTCGACCTGCTCGTCGGACCAGATGCCGGGCGTGTCGGCATAGCCGACGCCTTGCGGCGTGACCGACGTCGCTTCGGTGATGATCAGGCCGGCCGATGCGCGCTCGGCGTAGTAGCGCGCCATCAGCGCGTTCGGCACGCGCGCCGTGCCCGCACGGGCGCGGGTGAGCGGCGCCATCACGATGCGGTTCGGCAGGGTCAGGTCACCGAGGGTAACGGGATCGAACAGCGTGGGCATGGCAAATAACCTCTTATGAAAGGCGGAGAAGCCGTCGGGTCGGATACGACGGCGCCCCGCATGGCCGGTTCGGCCGTTGGCTAGAGTTCGCGACGCAGCGCGTCGTGAAATGCGTCGATGACGGCCTCGTTGCGCCGGAAGAACGCCCACTGGCCGATCCGCGTCGACGTCACGAGCCCCGCGCGCTGCAGCGTCGCGAGGTGCGCGGAGACGGTCGACTGCGACAGCCCGCAGCGCGCGTCGATCTGGCCCGCGCAGACGCCGTGTTCGTATGGCAGCGTCTGCTGCGGAAAATGCTCGTCGGGCGTTTTCAGCCAGACGAGGATTTCCCGGCGCACGGGGTTCGAGAGCGCTTTCAGGATCGCGTCGATGTCGAGTTCGGTCGGCATGGAAAGGCTGGGTGTTTCGGTCGGGCAAACGGGTATCGTCGATGGGCGAATCATATATCGTCTTTTTGCGATATGTTTGAAAGCACTGCCGGCAATGGGGTTGATAGGGCGTTGTAATCTCGGGGTCGGATAGAGCGCGATGTGAACCGCCGTCGATGAGGGCCGCCGGCTTCAGGTCGCCTTGCCTGCAATCGGCTATCGCCGTACGAGATCGGGCGAAGCGCGCGTCGGCGCGGAGCGCGATACGCAACCGGCGGGCTGATTCGTTTTCCGCAACGGACCGGCGGCGCGCGACGGATTCTGCGACCATCGCCGTTCAAGTCATATCCGCCACCCGAGCCGCCGCCATGTCCGTCACTTCCGCTGCCTTTTCCCGCATCCGACTCTCGCGCATGCTGCCGGCCGCTCGAGCCCTGTCATATGCCGTTCCGCTCGCGCTGGCCTGTGCCGCCGTCGGCATGCTGGTCGGCGCGCGGCCGGCGGAAGCCATTACGCCCACACAGCGCGAACGTCTCGAAGCGCCGGTCAAGGCCGTCGCCGACCAGCGCATAACCGTCGACACGCCGCAGGGCCGTGCGGTGTTGCCCGTCTACGCCGATCATCCGCTCGACCAGGCCGCGCCCGACGTCACGCGCGTGTTCATCGTGATTCACGGCACGCTGCGTAATGCCGACGCGTACTACGCATCGGGGCGCGAGGTCGTCGAGAAGGCCGGTGCGGCCGGCACGGGCACGATGGTCGTCGCGCCGCAGTTCCTGACACGCGCCGACGTGCGCGCGTTTTCGTTGCCCGCGCCGACGCTCGCATGGACGCAGGAAGGATGGAAGGACGGTGAACCGGCCCGCCAGGCGGGCCCGATCAGCTCGTTCGCGGCGCTCGACGCGCTGCTCGCGCATTTCGCCGACCGCGGCCGGTACCCGTCGTTGTCGACGGTCGTCGTGATCGGCCACTCGGCCGGTGCACAGTTGCTGCAGCGTTATGCGGTGGTCGGGCGCGAAGGCGACGCGCTCGCGCGTACCGGCATTGCCGTGCGCTACGTGGTCGCGAACCCGTCGAGCTACCTGTATTTCGACGACGAACGGCCGAATGCCGAGGCCATGGCAGGCGGCGCCTGCCCGCGCGCGACCGAATGGAAGTACGGGTTGAAGTCGGCGCCGCCTTACGTTGCATCGCAGGACGTGCGCGATCTCGAAACGCGCTATGTCGCGCGCCATGTCGTGTACCTGCTTGGGCAGGCCGACACGAATCCCACCACGCATTTCATCGACCGTTCGTGCGCGGCGATGGCGCAGGGGCCGTACCGGCTCGCGCGCGGGCTCGCGTATTTCGATTACCTGAAGAAGCGGCATCCGGACGATCTCGCGCAGCAGGTCGTCGAAGTGCCGGGCGTCGGGCATGACGGCCTCGGCATGTTCACGTCCGCTTGCGGGCTGGCCGTGCTGTTCGGGCAGGCGCTGCCGCAGTCGTGCCCGGTCGTCGCCGGTACCGCGCCGGGCATGCGCTCGGCGGGGCGGTGAGCATACGCCGATGACGACCGGCCGGCATCGTCATTCGACGGTGATCGTTTCCTTCATGTACGGATGAATGCCGCAGAACACCTTGTAGACGCCCGGCTTGTCGAAGCGGAACGCATACGTCTCATCCTGGTCGAGCGCCTTCGAATGAAAGATGCCGGCATCGTTGACGACGGTGTGCGGTTCCGCGTCGAGGTTCTTCCACGTGATCGTCGTGCCGGCCTTGATCGTGGTCGACATCGGCGAGAACATGAAATTGCGGATCGTCACGAGCGGGCCGGTCGGGCCTTGCGCGAACGCGGCGGGCGGCATGCCGGCGGCCGCGCCGCACAGGAACAGCACCGCGACGATTCGAGATGGCTTGAAGCGGATCATGTCGGTTTCCTTATTTTTGTCACGCAAGCGTCGTGTCATGCAGCGACGACGCGACCGGATGGCCGGCGAATTCGACGGTCGTCACGCCGAGCATCGAAGGCAGCCGGTCGTGCGGCACCGTGAGCGGCACCGGGCCCGGGCCGTTGCCGGCCGTCGGCTGCGGGAAAGCGGTGGACCGGGCGGTATGAAACGTCACGTTGCCCTCGACCTTCGACACGATCTGGTGGATGTGCCCGTTCAGCACGGTGACCGAGCCGAAGCGGCGCAGCAGCGCCATCGTCTGCGGCGCGTCGCCGGTGCCCCAGCCCCACGGTTCGTAGATGGTCCACATCGGCATGTGCGAGAACACGACGATCGGCGTGCTCGACGAGCGGCCTTTCAGGTCCTGCGCGAGCCACGCGAGCTGCTCGTCGCCGAAGCTGCCGAGCCCGTTCGGCTTGAAGTGCATCACGTTGACGAGGCCGATGAAGTGCACGCCCGCGTGGTCGAAGCTGTAATAGCCGCGGTTGTCCGACGCGTTGCCGAACCGGCCGAAATATTCGGCGCCGGAACGGTCGGTGACGTCGTGCTCGCCGGGCACCGTGTGCAGTTCCGGCACGCGCAGCGCGGACAGCAACTGCGACGCGTGGTCGAATTCCTCGGGCTTCGACAGATGCGTGATGTCGCCGGTATGGATCGCCAGCGCGGGCAGCGCAGGCATCCCGTTGACGAGATCGATCGTCTGCTTCAGCGTGGCCGACACGTCGGGATTCGCGTCCTTGTTGAAGCCGATGTGCGTATCGCTGATCTGCACGAACAGCGGCTGGCCCGCGGCGGCCGGGCGCGCGTCGCCGGCCTGCGCGAGGGCGAGATCGAACGGCGTGAGGATGCCGCCCGACAGCGTGAACAGCGTGCCGAGGCCGCCGAAGGCCATGCATTGCAGGGCCTTGCGGCGTGACGGGCGGGTGGGGGTCGATGAAGCCATGTGAGCCTCGCATTCGCGTGACGAAACCGGACGGCCGGATCGTCCTGGAATAAGCCGGCGCCTTCGCATGCGATACCGGCGAAGCGGCGGATTTATTCCCGGCCGTTGCGAGGTCGAACATCCGGGTTGGCGGCCGGCGGGACGGTGCGCGACTCCCACCGGATGACGTGTCAATGTCCTGTAAGTGACACGTCACATTTGCGTCACGACTGCCCGATAGCCTCCCACTCCGAATCACCTCTCCGGAGCCCTTCATGCCGAACCTCGCGGCAACGGATACGGACGGTGCGATCGGTCACCGCCTGCGCACCCTCAGCCTCGCGCTGTTTTTTCTGGTCATTGCCGGGGGCATCGCCCCGGTCGGCATCCGCCCCGATGCCGATCTCCGTCTCGTCAAGGAAGGCTCGGTGCCGCCGATCGCGCCGTCGGCCATCCCGTACCGCGCACCGCACGGGCTGTCCTGATTCGCACCGCGGCTGCGACGCCTGGCTCCGCGGCATGCGGCCGGACCCATCGATTTTCAATTCAACACAAGACGCTACCGATGGATATCGGTTTCTTCGATCCGAATCGCACCGCCAACGCGTCCGCGTGGCGCGTGCTGCCCAACCGCTGGGACGCGGTCGCGTTTCCGCTGATCATCGGCATACTCGCGATGGCGATCGTCGGTTTTCACCAGACGATGGCGCCGATCGGCGTGCTGCAGATGCAGAAGATCTTGCTCGATCCGTCGAACCTGCCCGAATACGCGTTGCGTACCACGCTGCGGATGCTCGCCGCGATGATCGCGCCGCTCGCGTTCACGCTCGTCTACGGCACGCTCGCCGCGAAAAGCCGCCGCGCGGGCATGGTGCTGATCCCGATCCTCGACATCCTGCAGTCGGTGCCGGTGCTCGGCTACATCTCGATTACCGTCACGTTCTTTCTCGCGCTGTTTCCAGGCCGCGTGCTTGGTGCGGAGCTGGCCGCGATCTTCGCGATCTTCACGAGCCAAGCATGGAACATGACGTTCAGCTTCTACCAGTCGCTGCGCACGGTGCCGCGCGACCTGAGCGAAGTGTCGCGCGGCTTTCACCTGACGCCGTGGCAGCGCTTCTGGAAGCTCGAAGTGCCGTTCTCGATGCCGGGCCTGATCTGGAACATGATGATGTCGATGTCGGGCGGCTGGTTCTTCGTCGTCGCGTCGGAGGCGATCACCGTCGGCAACCAGACGATCACGCTGCCGGGCATCGGCGCGTATCTCGCGCAGGCCATCTCCGACAAGAATCTCGGCGCGGTCGGCTGGGTGATCGTCGCGATGTCGGTCGTGATCCTCGCCTACGACCAGTTCCGGCTCCGCCCGCTCGTCGCGTGGGCCGACAAGTTCCGGATGGAGAACACCGCGTCGGTTTCGCGCGTGCGCTCGTCGTCGATCCGACGATCCTGCTGATGGACGAGCCGTTTTCCGCACTCGACGTGCTGAGCGCCGAAACGCTGCGTACCGACCTGCTTGATCTGTGGACGCAAGGCCGCATGCCGATCAAGTCGGTGCTGATCGTCACGCACAACATCGAGGAAGCGGTGTTCATGTGCGACCGCATTCTCGTGCTGTCGTCGAATCCGGGCCGCGTGATCGCCGAGATCAAGGTGCCGTTCAGGCATCCGCGCAACCGGCTCGACACCGATTTCCGCAAGCTGGTCGACGATATCTACGCAAAGATGGCCGCGCGTCAGACCGGCGAGGCGACGAAGAAGGGGCTCGAACTTGGCAGCTGGATGCCGCGCGTGTCGACGAACCTGATGGCCGGCCTGATCGAGACGCTCGCGATGGCGCCGTACCACGGGCGCGCCGACATGCCGGAAATCGCGGGCTCGCTGCATCTGGAAGTCGACGAACTGTTTCCGATCGCGGAAGTGCTGCAGCACCTCTGTTTCGCGGACGTGCGCGAAGGCGACGTGTTCCTGACGCCGCCCGCGCGCGTGTTCGCGGAATTCGGCACGCAGGAACGCAAGCTGATGTTCGCCGGATCACTTGCTGAAGCACGTGCCGCTCGCTGCCCGGATCCGGAAGGTGCTGAACGAGCGTCCGGGCCATCGTGCGCCGCGCCTGCGCTTCGAACAGGAGCTGGAGGATTTCCTGTCCGACGAAGCGGCGGAGGAAACGCTCGATGCGGTGATCGACTGGCGGCGGTACGGGGAGGTCTTTTCGTACAACGACAAGACGGAAGCGTTCAGTCTCGAGGATGTCGACTCGTAAAGTCGGAAAGTAGATGTAGGGCGCGACATTCCTCCGTCACCGATGTCGCGTCGACGTCGGGGCGTGACAATTTTCTACATTTCAAAATTCGGTTATTTATCAGGTCAATGGATTGATGCCGTTCGACATGTCGAGGATTCACATGGGATTTTTTGGATATTGTTCTGTATAAAATATACTTGAATTTCGAAAGGGTCGGATTTCTCCGGTGGTGGCGGGAAGCCCTCGTTGTAGCAGCATGAAAGTCTATCTTTCCTCTTCATTGGCTCGATTTTAGCAGTGCTTGTGGAGATCGTTGTTTGAGGCAATGAGAGATAAGGAAAAATAGAAATTGTATTAAAAGTAAATAAAAATTCATAAAATAAATAAGTGATTTTGCGGATTATGTAAAGATTCCGAATTGCCGGATATGTGACCGGTATGTGTTCATCTTCGTGAACACATGCTTCACTGGCGAGAGCGTTGTGGCACTGCGTCCCTGAATGCGTGAATGGGCGAACGTGCCGGTGTAAAACCTCTCGTTCAACGGCAACCATGCGAACCATTCAGGATGTACTGAAACACCCCAATTCGGTCGTTACCCAACCACTGCATATCGAGATCGCGGCGCTCGATGTGCCGGTCTCCGTTCTGTCATTCGTTCTGACCGAGGAAATGAATACGCGATTCCTCGCGGACATCATCGTGACCTCGCGGGACAAGCGGATCGATGGTGCGATGATTGTGGGCCAGCCGGCAGTCTTCACGATCGAGGAACACGCTTCCGTGCCGTCGATGGCGGCCGTGATCGATCCGGTTCGGCATGCGGTGCGTACCGTGCACGGCGTCGTAACGCAATGGACTCGCATCAAAACGTCTCGCGACGAAGCGACCTACCAAGTCCATCTGAAGCCGCGTTTCGCGCTGCTTGAAGAGGTGCACGATTCGGCCGTATTGCTGGACAAGTCGTTTCGCGAGTTGCTGAGCGACATGATCGTCGATCGTGACTTGTTCCAATCCTTCGACGTCGAGTTCGAGCTGGAAGGGCTCAACGGGAAGCTCGAGCAAACCGTGATGTACGAAGAGACGGTCGCGAACTTTATCGACCGGCACTGCCGGCGCGCGGGTGTCTATTACTACTTCAAGCAGGCGAAGAAGGAAGATGGCCCGCAACGCGACACGTTGGTGTTCGGCAATACGCCGCGGGGCTATATGCGAGCGCTCGAGGTGCCGTTGATGCCGCATTTCGGTCTGACGAGCTGGCACGAGGCGATGCTGACGCTGGAAGTCACGCGCGCGCTGGTGCCGCAGACGGTGCGCGAATGGGATCGCAACTACCGCATACCCGACGATCCGCTGCAAGTCGAATCGCTCGTGGCCCATGACGACCGCTCGGTCTATGGGAGCGTCAACCGCAGCATCGAGCACTTCCATTCGGTCGAGGAAGGACAGGCGCTGGCTGACGCGCGGCGTGACGAACTGCTCACGCGGCAGATTCGGCTCACGGGCACGAGTAACGTCATCGGCATGACGCCTGGCATGGTGGTGCGGATCACCAATGACGAGGTGCAGGAGGCGCCGCACGGGATGGTGATCACGAAGCTCGTCACGACCGGCAGCCGGAGCCAGTCGGTGGTCAACACCTTCGAAGCGATCCCCGCACATCAGACCTACCGGCCTGAATACGTTCCTGAAAAGCATTGGCGATGGATCGCCGGCATGCTGATCGGTGTGGTCGAGTCCGGCGATGACGAGCCGTACGCTTGGGTGGACGAGTATGGCCGCTATCGCGTCAGGCTCCTGTTCACCCGGCACAGCGGCAAGCGTGGCACGAACAGCATGCCATTGCGCGTGCTGCGTACATCCGCGTCGTACCAGGGCGGCCTGCACATCCCCTTGCTGCCGCGGTCCGAAGTACGCGTCGTCGCGACCCAGGGAAATTGCGACCGTCTGCTGATCGCAGGGGCCCTGCATGACCATGCGCGTCGCGACCTCGTCCACGGCAAGGAGGGCTGGTATAGCCGCGCCGTGTTTCGCTCGCCATTGCTCGGCAACAAGTTGCGTTTCGAGGATCTCAGAGACCACGAGGGCATCCGGTTGGCGACGGTGTTCGGGCAGTCGTCGCTCAATATGGGCCATCTGGTCGACAGGGACAAGAACAAGCGCGGCCAGGGCTTCGAATTGACCACGCAGAAATGGGGCACGTTGCGCGCGCCAAAGGGGCTCTTCGTTTCGGCAGACGCACCAGGTGGATCCGAGACGCCTCATCTCGACATGCCCGCCGCTATCGCGCAACTTAAGGCTGCATTGCAGCGCGTAACGGACCTTGCGGCCGCGACGACACAAGCCAGGGCCGACCGTGCGGACCGTACGACGCAGGCGGCGCTGCTCGACGGCCTCGATCAGCTTCGCGACGCGGGGTTGCTTGCGAGTGCTCCCGGCGGCATCGCATTCGTGACAGCGAAATCACTGCAGCAATCGACGGGCGAGAACGTGATCGTCACCGCAGGCCGGGACATGGACGTGAGCATCGTGAAGCGATTGCGCATGGTGGCGGGTGACCTGATCTCGCTGTGTGCGCACAAGCTCGGGATCAAGATTTTTTCGAAAGGAAAAATCGAGCTTCAGGCGCAAGGCGCTTCGATGGATCTCTTCTCCGACGAGCAATTGCACGTGTCGAGCGCTGGCGCGAATGTGCTCGTGAGCGCCAAGACGAGGGCGATGGTCGCGTGTGGCGGCGCGTCGATGACCATCGAGAACGGCAATGTCGTCTTCAATTGTCCGGGTGAATTTCGCATCAGGGCCGCCTCATTCGTGTTCGAAGGGCCGCGCCATACGTCCGTCAACCTGCCGCAACTGCCGGTGAGCGACTACTCGCCCAGCTCAAGATACGGCCACACACGGTAACGAGATGATCATCAGTCCGCCTTTTTTGCCCAAAGCCGGCCTTGCGGCCCCGACGGGGACGAGCCCCGATCCGATGATGGACGTTATAGACGAGCTCGAATGCGATCACGGCGTCTATCCGATCGCCTTCGATCGGCGCTGGCATTGCGGCATGCATCTTCAGCCCACTGAGAAGGGCGAGGTGTACGCGATCGCCGACGGAGAAGTCGTCGCCTATCGGGTCTGCCAGCATGCGTTTGACAGCGGCGCGAGCCATATCGGCTTCGTGTTGCTCAAGCATACGACCGAGACGGGTGAAGGTCGTACGCTGATCTTTTACTCACTTTATATGCATCTGCTGCCGCTGGTGGAATATATGAAGCACGGTGCGGACAAAGAGCGTTTGCCGGAATTCCTGCGCACGCCGACTGGCCCGGTGAGCAAGGGGCAGGTGACGCCGGCTGTCTCGGGAGAGGGCAACAAGGTTCGGCGCAAAGATGTGCTCGGATGGCTCGGCCAGTACGAGGGCATGCCGCATTTGCATTTCGAAATCTTCATGTTGCTGGAAGACTTTGACGCCTACTTCGGGAGCACACAGCTGGGTAACAGCACGCCTACTTCGCCGAATGGAACCGACTGGTGGGGGCACGCGTATTTCGTCATTCCGGCAGGCAGGAACTTTCGCCGTTTGCCTGAGAAGGCCGATGCTCGAAACAAGTTGCACGGGATTGAATTCAAGCCGGGCCACGAGGGCTCGAATACCTTGCCGTTGCTTGTCGAGACCTACTTCAGCGTCGGCTCGAAATACACCAATGTTTGGAGTATGGCGCAAGACGGCACCCGAACGTTGCTTACGCCGCAACCGGTCGAGGAAAAGGACTACGAATACGACCTGTACAAGCGTGCGACGGCGCTTTATTCGTCATGCCCGAGCGACGGCTACGAGTTGCTGCGCTTCGGTCGCATCCTGTCGCCGACTCAAACACTGGCGGCAGAGGCGCGCGCGACGTGGATGCAGGTCAAATGGACGGCGGACAAGGCAGGCTACATCGATATCAATGACCCGAGTATCCAGAAGTTCTCCGATGCGGATTTCCTGTCATTTATGGGCTGGCAGAAAATCAGTGAAGGGAACACTCCGTTCGACAGTGACGGAATGTGCGATGTGGCAGCGTTGAAGGAAATACTGGACGATGCCGCTCCGCACGAGGTACCAGCCGTGAAAGATGAAACGCCGGAAGCTCACAAGGCGAGAGCACTTTCAGGGTATGTGCGAGGCAACGCCCAGGTACGGAAGCAATTGCGCGGGTTCATCTGCAACGCACCGAGTGAATGGGACAGCACGAACAACGAGGAGCGCTATGCGAGCCTGCTTGACGAGGGTGGCTACTATCACGGAAATGACAAAGGCTACAACGATTTCATGACGTATCTGAAGGAGGTTCAGTTTTGGGACAAAACGGGGCTTCCAGCGGGGCAGAAGCTTTGGTTTTTTCATCCGCTTGAATTTATTCGGCATTTCAGGAAGTGTGGGTGGATTGATAGGGATGAGTTCAAAAATATCTACCCAGATAGCCGCTATAGTCGTGATCAGCTGCCAGCTCCGAATCAATTGCGTGATAATTATTTTGGGCCGTTAAATAAGACGACTAGAAAGTATGGGCTGACATCGCCAATCAGGTTATCCCATTTTATTGGTCAAGGCGCTATTGAGAGTAATTGCTTGGCAACTATGCAGGAAACAAGCATGCTCGGAAAAATTAAGGATGGAAAGTTCTACGGTCAAGTTATCAATCCGATATCGAAAGTGCCGGAGTCTACATTGGGACATTGGTATGGTCAGAGTTCTGGTGAGGATGATGCTTGGTATCGGTCGGAAAAATTTAACAGCAAAGGTGCACGCATCGCGAGCTCGTACGACTGGCGGAATGGTAACTGTGATCGGGGCGATTCACAGAAGTTCCGTGGGAGAGGTTTCAAGCAATTGACAGGGCGAAGTAATTATGCCAGCTACTGGGTATTCAGGGGGTGGATTTCGAACTCGTCCTTTACCGAATCGTGGTGGATCGACTCAGCATTTCGTGCGCGAAATCGCGGTGGTATGACGAAGATTCCTGCAGTAATTGATAGACCTCATGATGTTGCTCTTCCTGACAACAGTATGGACAGTGGAGGGTTTTACATGAGATTCGAGCGGCCACAGGTGGCTAGGAATATCGATCGCGATTCCTCGGGGGTAGCAATTTCGGAAGCCGATCAACAAAGGGAGCGGGCGATATCGCGCGATGTTACGTATGCCATTAACGGGGGCTATACGGATTGGGAGCGACGTTTAGAGTACACGCGTTTTGTAAAGAATGTGATTTTGTAATGGGAAAATATATGTATAAATTTTGGAGGGGCTTGTTTGCGCTAATGCTGGCATCTACTGCTATTCGTGTCTATGCGGGTGGCGCTTATGAGGTGATTGGAACATCATTGAAAATCGGTGGTTCAAAAATTTGTTTGCTTGATAAGGAGGCGCGCTACGCGATTGAGAGCTTCGATAAATCCGCTGTCATGCTTTCCGAGACAACATATGTCGATAAGCGTCAGCTGGATCAGTGCCAACCTGGGGTGGCGATTCACGTTCTTTCGATTCCGACGCGCGTTGGTGTGCTGTCGGATATAAATATCTCGAAGGGAATTTACGTTGCGCTTGATTTTGTTAATGTACGCCCATTTTTATATTTGGCTACAGTGGCTCGCGTCGGGACTTCAAAAAATATTGTGTCTCTGAAGGGGGCGTATGTTGCTGGTAAAAAAATCGGTGAGCTTAGGGGCACGGCTTTTAACAGTAGTGGTGAGGCGGGGCATCGATTATTTCTCCCGATGGACGCTATGTGGCGCCAGCTGGTGAAATGGATTGCTCTAAAACATCTTATCCGGGGGTATGGGATATAAAAAATAATCGTCGTGTTGTGATGGCGAATGATGTCTGTGTTGGGCTCTTTAAAAAATAAAGAGAAATGGATTGGTTACAGTTTTTGCGTGATGCTTGCTGTATGGTCCCGATTCGAGTGTGCCTTAATCTGTGGCATCGGAATGATTGGCTGTTGATTTATTTAAAATTAGTGCGGGATCATTGATGGGATGGCGTCAAATGTTGACTGAAAATCAGTAGTCGGCCTTGAACAATTCGTAAAGGCTTGTGCAGCAAGGCTCGATAGCTGAACCGGTGTTGTGAGATTTGCAAGGCGCAGGCATATTGACGCGAGATTCCTGCAAATTCTGCCGAGGTTTGGATGGGCCCGAAGACGCCGACGACCGAGGGAGATTTCTTCCGCCAACGGCTGCGCGAGCAGATCAACTTGAAGCATCCGCTGGTGCGCTTGGCTGATCTGATTGATTGGGATCGGTTGAACAAGACGATGAGCGAGAGCTTCGTGTCGCACCGGGGCCGGCCGGCGAGCTCGCCGCGTCTGATTGGCGGGCTGCTGTACTTGCTGCACGCGTTCGACCTATCGGACGAAGACGTGGTCTGGCAATGGCTAGAGAACCCGTATTGGCAGGTCTTCACCGGCGAGACGTACTTGCAGACGAGGCCGCCGATCGATCCGTCGAGCCTGACGCGCTGGAGCAAGCGGCTGGGCGAAGCTGGCGTTGAGGAACTGTTGGCCGAGACGATTGAGGCGGCCAAGCGTGCCGACGTCATCAAGACGTCGAGCCTGAAACGAGTGATCGTCGATACAACGGTGATGGAAGTATCTCGAAGGGCAAAGCCCGCAGACCGTACGAGTTCGGCGTGAAGGTGTCGACCACGACGACGCACAAGGAAGGCTTGGTGGTTGGGGCGCGCTCGATGCCAGGAACCCATACGACGGGCGCACGCTGGCCGAAGCGTTGGAACAGGCGGCGATCCTAAGTGATGTTCAACCGGAGATCGCTGTCGTTGATCGCGGCTACAAGGGCGTCGCCGTGGACGGCGTGAAGGTCTATCACCCCGGGTTGCGACGCGGCATCACACGCGGCCTGCGCGCGATGATCCGACGTCGCAGTGCAATCGAGCCGGCCATTGGGCATATGAAAGCGGACGGCAGGCTCGATCGAAACTGGCTCAAGGGCGCGTTGGGCGATGCGATTCATGCGGTGCTGTGTGGCGCCGGCCACAATCTGCAGATGATCCTTCGCAGGCTGCGGCTTTTTACGTCTTGATTCTTGCGCTACTGATTGAGCGCGGGACTGCTGCCTAGATGCGATGTGACGCTCTCCCCAGAGCAAAACGAATTGTTCAGGGGCGACTACTGAAGGCCGATCTGCTCGGCAGCATGGAGACTACGATCGTGCATGGTGCTACGGTGAAACTGTCCACGCCGATGGCAGCCGACACGCAAGCCGTGGGCGTGGTGGGGTTCTTTCGTGATCAGCGTGGCGCCGAGTGGCAACGAGTGATTCCGAAGTCGCAGTCGAAGAAGACGGATCCCGTCAAGTTGGTCGTGACGGGCAACCGGATGGAGCTGGCGCCCTGAACGAGGGAATGCGACGGTGGTTGGCACGACGCGTGACATGTGCGGATTTGCAGTTCGGGATTCGAATTGCACACGCCACGAGGCCGAGCGCTGATGCCCAAGCCCGAATGGCCACACGCGATCACTCCGGCAGGTCGCGCTGGTTGGTATCCCACTCGATCCCGCCGGCATTGAGCCGCTCGATCTTTTCCATCCGCTGCCGCGCGAGCTCCGGCAGCCGGTTCGTCACGGCGATCACGAGCGCCTCGGTGAGCGCCAGCGCCGGCACGTTGGTCTGCAGCATCGCGAACGGGCGCCCCTGGATCCGCAGCACGATTTCCGCGAACGCGGCGATCGGCGAGCGCCATTCGTCGGTGACCAGCAGGATCCGCGCGCCGAGCCGGTGCGCGGCCTGCGCGAAGCGGATGCTGTCCTTCTGGTAACGGCGAAAGTCGAAGATCACGAGCACGTCGTTGCGCCCCATGTCGACCAGCGCGACGGACGCGAGATTCACGTTCGGCTCGACGTACTGCACACGCGGCCGCGCATAGGCGAGCGTGAACGAGAACAGCGACGCGAGCGGCGCCGTATACCGCCCGCCGCCGCAGAAAATGCGTACGTCCGGATCGGCCAGCACCGCCACGGCCGCGTCGAACGCGGCCGCGTCGAGCCCTTCGATCGTCGCCGCGAGCGATTCGGACAGCCGCTGGAAGATCGCCGCATGACTGTCGCGCATGCCCGTTTCCGAGTGGAACGCATCCATCCGCGCGAGTGGCGAATTCATCGCGGTGTCGATCTCGTCGTGCAGCGCCTGCTGGAACGACGAGTAGTTCGGGAAACCGATCCGGACGACGAAGCGGAACACGGTCGGGTCGCTGACTTCCGCCTGCTTCGCAAACTGCGCGATGGGGCCCAGCCCGAGACTGGGATAGCGCTCCAGCAACGCCTGCGCGACCTTCTGTTCCGACGGCGTGAAGCTATCCATCTGGGATAACAACAACGCCCTGATGCTCGTCCCCATCGGTACTCCGGCTTTCTATCTGAATTGAACTGAACGACCAAACGGCAGACGGGCGTCTGCCGCCAACTGCACGCATGTTAGCCGATCGACGTGCCGCAGGCCGCGTACGCCCTGAAATTAGAGGGACGCATCACCCTGCTCAACGAATACGTTCATATTTGTAATAAATCGAACATTCATTGTCGGCCTTATCGACGTGCTCTCGCTTCAAATTCGGGGCTTACCCTAGGTTTTGGCCCAAAAAACCGAGTGCTATGATCGCGGCCTCACTGAAATGTATCGTTTATTACATGTCGGCTTGGCAGCGTCGACACGTAGTTGCGCACCGGTGCATTCCCGCATGGCCCGGTTTATTCGTCTGGAGGATTCCGTCATGAGGCGGCTCGTAATACTCACCCTGTTGTCGGCGATGAGCGTGTGCGCGTTCGCCGCGTCGGACCCGGCGGTCGAAGCGAAGAACGGCATGGTCGTGTCGTCGCAGCACTTCGCGTCGCAGATCGGCGTCGACATCCTGAAGGCAGGCGGCAACGCGGTGGACGCGGCGGTCGCCGTCGGCTATGCGCAGGCGGTGACCAACTCGTGCTGCGGCAACATCGGCGGCGGCGGCTTCATGACGATCCATCTGGCCGACGGTCGCGACCGCTTCATCAATTTCCGCGAGACGGCGCCGGCCGCGGCGTCCGCGAACATGTATCTCGATGCGTCGGGCAACGTCATTCCAGAGCAGAGCCTGTACGGCTATCGCGCGGTCGGCGTACCGGGTACGGTGGCGGGCCTCGATCTCGCGCAGCGCAAATACGGGAAGCTGACGCGCCGGCAGGTGATGGCGCCGGCGATCCGGCTCGCGCGCGACGGCTTCGTGCTGACGCGCGGCGATACCGACATCCTCGACACGACGGTCGAGCGCTTCAAAAAGGATCCCGAAGCCGCGCGCATCTTCCTGCGCCCGGACGGCTCGGCGCTGCAGCCGGGCGACCGCCTGGTGCAGAAGGATCTGGCGCGCACGCTCGAGCGCATCGCGGAGCAGGGGCCCGACGCGTTCTATCACGGCGAGATCCCGAAGATCGTCGAGGCGGCGGCGAAGCGCGGCGGCGGCGTGATCACGGCGGCCGATTTCGCGTCCTATCGCGCGCAGGACATGGCGCCGCTGACGTGCACGTATCGCGGCTACGAGTTCGTGTCGGCGCCGCCGCCGAGCTCGGGCGGCGTGACGATGTGCGAGACGCTGAACATCCTCGAAGGGTATGACCTGCGCAAGCTTGGCTACCACTCGGCCGCGGCGGTCCACTACATGACCGAAGCGATGCGCCACGCGTACGAAGACCGCAACACGCTGCTCGGCGATCCGGACTTCATCGACAACCCGATCGCGAAGCTGACGAGCAAGGAATACGCGGCACAGATCCGCAAGAGCATCCATGCCGACACGGCCACGCCGTCGGTCGACGTGCAGCCCGGTGTCGGCGTGCACGAGAAGCCGGAAACGACGCATTACTCGATCGTCGACCATGACGGCAATGCGGTGTCGACGACCTATACGGTCAACGGCCGCTTCGGCGCCGTGGTCATCGCGCCGGGCACCGGTTTCTTCCTCAACGACGAGATGGACGACTTCACCGTGAAGGTCGGCGCGCAGAACCTGTTCGGCCTCGTGCAGGGCACCCGCAACTCGATCGCGCCGGGCAAGCGTCCGCTGTCGTCGATGGCGCCGACCATCGTGAAGAAGGACGGCAAGGTGTTCATGGTGGTCGGCTCGCCGGGCGGCTCGCGCATCATCACGATCACGCTGCAGACCGTGCTGAACGTGATCGACTACGGGATGACGCCGCAGGATGCGGTCGCCGCGCCGCGCATCCATCATCAGTGGCTGCCCGACGCGGTCTATTACGAAACCTACGGCCTGTCGCCCGACACGCTCGCGATCCTGCGCAACATGGGCTACAAGATGGTCGAGCAGACGCCGTGGGGCGCCGCCGAGCTGATCATGGTCGGCCTGCCGGGCACCGAAGCGGCGAGCCGCCAGAGTTCCGGGAACGATTCGTCCGTGTCCGGCAACGTGCGTGTCGGCTTCATCTACGGCTACAACGACCCGCGCCGTCCGGCCGGTTCGGCGATCGGCTACTGACCCGACCGTTTCATCCCGAATCGCTGCCGCCGGCGTTCGCGTTGCCGCGAATGCCGGTGCGGCGGCAGCGCGCCCGTCGGCGGACATCCACCAGCCTGAGCGGCGCGCACCTTTCTTCCGTCAACTCCATCGCCACTCGGCGAACTCCGTCATGAACAAACGAATGTCTGCGGCAGGCTGGATCCTGCTCGCCATGGCAGCCGGCATCCTGATCGGCTACCTGATCTACACGCAGCTTCCGGACAAGCAGTCGGCCGCGGAAATCGCCGGCTACATTTCGCTCGTGTCCGACGTGTTCCTGCGGCTGATCAAGATGGTGATCGGGCCGCTGGTGTTCTCGACGCTGGTCGTCGGCATCGCGCACATGGGCGACGCGGCGTCGGTCGGGCGCGTGTTCGCGAAAGCGTTCGGCTGGTTCGTCACCGCGTCGCTCGTCTCGCTGCTGCTGGGCCTGCTGATGGCGAACCTGTTGCGGCCCGGCGAGAACCTCGGCCTGCCGCTGCCGGACATCGGCGCGTCCGCGCATCTCGCGACGTCCAAGTTCACGCTGAAGGATTTCGTCGGCCACATGGTGCCGAAGTCGATCGCCGAGGCGATGGCGAACAACGAAATCCTGCAGATCGTCGTGTTCTCGCTGTTCTTCGGCGTGGCGCTCGCCGCGCTCGGCGAGCGCGGCAAGATCCTCGTGGCCGCGATCGACCAACTCGCGCACGTGATGCTGAAGATCACCGGCTACGTGATGAAGCTCGCGCCGCTCGCGGTGATGGCCGCGATGGCGTCGACCGTCGCGGTCAACGGGCTGTCGATCCTGCTGAAGTTCGCGGTGTTCATGGGCGACTTCTACGCGAGCCTCGTGCTGCTGTGGGCCGCACTCGTCGCGGCCGGGCTGCTGTTCCTCGGCCGCCGCGTGTTCAAGCTGCTCGCGTTGATCAAGGAAGCGTTCATGCTGTCGTTCGCGACGGCCAGTTCCGAAGCCGCGTATCCGAAGATTCTCGACGCGCTCGACCGCTTCGGCGTGAAGCGCAAGATCTCCAGTTTCGTGATGCCGATGGGTTATTCGTTCAATCTCGACGGCTCGATGATGTACTGCACGTTCGCGTCGCTGTTCATCGCGCAGGCGTACAACATCCACCTGTCGCTCGGCACGCAGATCACGATGCTGCTGGTGCTGATGCTCACGTCGAAGGGAATGGCCGGCGTGCCGCGCGCGTCGCTCGTCGTGATCGCGGCGACGCTGCACCAGTTCAACATCCCGGAAGCCGGGCTGCTGCTGATTCTCGGGGTCGACACGTTCCTCGACATGGGCCGCTCGGCCACCAATGCGGTCGGCAACTCGATCGCGAGCGCGGTGGTCGCGAAGTGGGAGGGCGAGCTGATGTCGGAGTCCGAAGCACGCGCGCATGCCGCGCATCTCGATGCCGAACTCGAACGGCAGAACGGCGATCCGGCCTATGGCGCCGGTCAGACCACGGCGACCTGACGCTCAGGCCGCCAGCGCGTCGTCGATGCATGCCGCGAGGACCATCGCGGCGGCGTTGCCCGGCGTCGAGCCGAGCAGTTGCGGCGCATAGACGCTGTCGCCGATCTCGATCGGTCGCCCCGACAGCGCGCACACGCCGCGCTTGCGCGTCGTGAACAGGCGCCATTTCTGGTAGCCGTAGTGTCCGGTGCACGCGTCGCACCACGAAATCATCACGGTGTCGGCGGTCGGCCGTTCGAGCACGTCGATGGTCGGCTTGCTCGTCGCGTCCCACGACGGCAGCCGGTCGCGCGTGACGCTGCGCCGCCGCGGCGCACCCCATGAGACGGACGGCATGTCGAAGCTGCCGATCGCGGCGACGGTCATGAGCCAGGGCGCTGCACGGTTGTTCATGTCTCTGTTCCTCGAAACGTTACGCGGTGCCGCGACGCGCGGCATCACGACAGGCGGATGCGCGGCTGCACCCAGCCGTTGATCCGTTCGGCGATCCACAGCAGGGTCGCCTTGGAAAAACCGTGCAGCGCTTGCTGGTGCCGCCGGTAGAGCATCAGGTGGCTGAACTGCGCGAAGCGCCCCTGGATGAAGCCGCCGCGGAAGAACCCGAACTGCCCGAGCGTGCCGAATGCGTCGTAATCGCTGATCGACACCAGCGCGCCGAAATCGTGGAATGCGAACGGTGGAATCGGCGTGCCGTCGAGCCATGCGGGCAGATGCTTCGCGAGGTGCTCGGCCTGTTGCGTCGCGACCTGCGCGGTTGGCGGCAGCGGCCGTTCGTGGCCGTCGGGCAGCAGGCTGCCGCAATCGCCGATCGCGAACACGCAGTCGTCGCCATTCGCCTGCAGCGTGGGGCCGACGACGATCTGGTTCGCGCGGTTCGTGTCGAGCCCGCCCAGCGCCTGCATGAAATCGGGCGCCTTCACGCCGGCCGCCCAGACCATCAGGTCGGCTTCGGCGAACGACCCGTCGCCGTAGTGGAAACCGTTCGCGTCGGCCGACGTGACGCGCGTCGACGTCAGCACGCGAAAGCCGATCTGTTCGAGCCGCCGCTGGGCCGACGCGGAAATCCGCGGCGGAAACGCGTTGAGGATGCGCGGGCCGCTTTCGAGCAGCGTGAGCTGCAGCCGCTCGCGTACCGTCTCGTCGCCGTACGCCTGCGCCACTTCCAGCAAGCGGCTCAGCTCCGCCGCGAGTTCCACGCCCGTCGCGCCCGCGCCGACGATCGCGACGCGAAACGGCTCGTCGCGCGCGATGCTGCGGAACACGCGCATCCGCAACGCTTCGTTGAAGGTCTCGGCTTGCTGCTGGCTGTCGATGAAGTAGCAGTGCTCGCGCACGCCGGGTACGCCGAAATCGTTGGCCTGGCTGCCGAGCGCGAGGATCAGCACGTCGTATTCGAGTTCGCGTGCGCCGATCACCACGTCGCCGTCCCGCGAGCGGATGGCGCCGAGCTGCACGCGGCGGCGCGCGCGATCGAGCCCCTTCAGTTCGCCGGGCTGGTACGTATAGCCGTGGTCGCGCGCATGGGCGAGGAAGATCACCTGTTGCTGCTGGACGTCGCGCGTGCCGGCCGCGATCGTGTGCAGCATCGGCTTCCAGATGTGCGTCGGGCTGCGATCGACGAGCGTGATCCGTGCCCGCCCGGACCGGCCGAGACGCTCGCCCAGGCGGGTCGCGAGCTGCAGCCCGGCGATCCCGCCGCCGACGATGACGATGCGTGTAGGGGTTGTCATGGATAAATCATCACGTGATGAATAAGGTATGATCCTAGCGCTTCCCGGCTCCGCGTGTCAACGGAGCGGGGCGGACGGCCCGATTCCGGCATGTCGAAGCGGGGGCCGGACATGGGCATTCGAATCGTTCAAGGAGCAGGAAAAACGTGGCAGAAGTCACTGAGCGCGCGCCGTCGAAGCGGCGGACGCGCGGACGGCCGCTGGCGGATGCGTCCGTCGGTCCGGACGTGATATTGCGGGCCGCGCGCCGCACGTTCGCGAAGCGCGGCTACGACGCGACGAGCGTGCGTGAAGTCGCGCGCGAGCTGGGCATCGACGCGGCGCTGATCGCCCATCACTTCGGCACGAAGGAAACGTTGTGGCTGGCGGTCGTCGAGCAGATCGTCGAGCTGGCCGAACCGATGTTCGACGCGCTGCGTGCGTTGCGCACGTCGCCGCTGCCGCATCGCGAGCGCGTGCGGCGCGCGCTCGAGCTGTGCGTCGATCACGAATTCGCGGAGCCGGATATCGGCATGTTCTTCTCGACGGCGGCGACCGAGGAGGGCGCGCGGCTCGACCGGCTGCGGGAGCGGCTCGTGCGCCCGTACCACGACGCGATGTTTCCGCTGCTGGCGGACGCGGTCGAGGCCGGCGCGATTCGTCCGGTCGATCCGAACGTGCTGTTCTTCATGATCGCGAGCGCCGTGGGTACGACGGTGTCGTACAGCCACATGATGCTGGAGTTCACGTCGCTGCCCACGCGGCAGCACGAATTCAGGCAGGCCGTGCTCGCGGTTGCGCTGAACATTCTCGGCGACTGAGCGCCGCGCGCGCGATGCGCGCGGTCACGTCGCCGCGATCAGCTCCAGCTCGCGCACCGCGTTCCGCGCGCTCTCGCGCAGCGCATCGACGAGCGGCGACGGCGCGCGGTATGCGATCGCCAGCTCGTACGCGAGCGGGCTGCCCGCGCCCTTCAGTTCGCAGAACGTAATGC
Organism: Burkholderia sp. AU32262; assembly: GCF_020419985.1. Classification (NCBI taxonomy): domain Bacteria; kingdom Pseudomonadati; phylum Pseudomonadota; class Betaproteobacteria; order Burkholderiales; family Burkholderiaceae; genus Burkholderia; species Burkholderia sp. AU32262. The sequence continues at coordinate 14,998 of NZ_JAIZRS010000023.1, read as the reverse complement.
CTCGCGGCTGCATCGGCACGAACAGGCGCGGCATCAGCGCGACGCCGATGCCGCCCGCGACGAGCCCGGCCGTCGTCTGCATCTGGCGCGGCTGCTGGACCACGCGCGGCGCGAAGCCCGCCTGCGCGCACGCCGCCACGATCAGCGCGTGCATGCCGGGCCCGTGGTGCGCGGCAAACATGACCCACGGTTCATCCGCCAGCTCGGCCAGCGCGATGCGGCGGCGGCGCGCGAGGCGGTGGCCGTCGGACAGCGCGGCCACCATCCGGTCGCGCAGCAGCGGCTCGACATGCACGTCGCCGGCATCGGCCACCGGCAGCACGACGATGCCGACGTCCGTGCGGTCCTGACGCAGCGCAAGCATCTGTTCGGCGGTCGTACCTTCCTCGAGCTGGAAATCGACGTCCGGATGGCGCTCCTGGAACGCGCGCAGGATCAGTGGCAACAGCGCGTTGACCGTGCTGTCGACGAAGCGCAACCGCAGCGTGCCGCCGAGGCCGGCGCCCGCGCGGCGCGCCACGGCCACCGCGCGCTCGGCCTGTTCGAGCGCGCGCCGCGCTTCGAGCAGGAACGCTTCGCCGGCCGGCGTGAGCCGCGAGCCGCGGTTGTCGCGCTCGAGCAGTGCGACGCCCAGTTCGTCCTCGAGCTTGCGGATCGCCGCGCTGAGCGGCGGCTGAGCCATGTGCAGTCGCTCGGCCGCGCGCCGGAAGCTGAGCGTTTCGGCAACCGCGATGAATTGCCGGAACTGACGCAGATCGATCATGCGATACCTTCCATGTATCAGTAGATCATCGAATTCGTATTTTACCTATCACCCTGCGCTGCCCAGAATGTCCTTGTCGTCAACCGTCGATACTCGGGAGGGCAGATCATGACGGGCAATGAACAGCAGCGCACGGCCATCGTCACGGGCGGGTCGAGCGGGATCGGCTTCGCGATCGCGAGCCGGCTGGTGCGGGACGGGTATCGCGTCGCGCTCGTCGGGCGCGATGCGGCGCGGCTGGAGGCGGCTGTCGCGCGTCTGAGCGGAGCGGCAGTCGGGGAGGCCGGCGATCTGAGCGTGCGACGCGATGCGGAGGCGGTGGTGGCGGCGATCGTCGCAAGATGGCCGCGTATCGACGTCCTCGTCAACAACGCGGGGCGGACCGCCCGCGTCAGTGCGAATACCGAAGCGAGCGAGGTCGAGGCCGTGTGGGATACCGTGCTCGACGCAAACCTCAAGAGCCTGTTCCTGACGACGATGGCCGTGCTGCCGCATCTCGCCGATCGCGCCGCGCGAATCGTCAATATCGGCTCGATCGCGGCGCGCGCCGGCAGCCTGTTGCCGGGCGGCCTCGCCTATGCGGCCGCGAAGGCCGGCGTCGAAGGCTTCACCGTCGCACTGGCACGCGAACTCGGGCCGCGCGGCGCGACGGTCAATACGGTCGCGCCCGGCTATATCGCCGGCACGCGTTTCTTCGGGGACGGCGGGGTCGCGCCGGCGGTCGCGGCGATGATCCGCGCGCAGACGCCGGCCGGCCGCGCGGGGCAGCCGGACGACGTCGCCGATGCGGTTGCCTGGCTCGCCGGGCCGCGCGCGTCGTTCGTCACCGGCGCGACGATCGCGGTGAACGGCGGCTGGCGCGTCGGGTGACGCACGGCATCCACGATCGGCGCGTCATTCGCAATCCGTCGGCGGCTTGTCGCCGAGCCAGCGTCGCGCGCCGGGCCCGTTGCGGCCCGCGCGGTCTTCCGGGTTGGTCAGCTTGCAGCGTTTCAGCGACAGGCAGCCGCAGCCGATGCATTCGTCGAGATTGATGTAGAGCCGCTGCAATTCCTCGATCCGGCTCGCGACGCGCTGCTTCCAGCCGCGCGACAGCCGCTGCCAGTCCTTGTTGGTCGGCGCGGTGTCCTCGGGCAGGCTGACGAGCTGCTCGGCGATTTCGTCGAGCGAATAGCCGATCTTCTGCGCGAACACGATGAACGCGATCAGCCGCAGCACCGCACGCGAATAGTGGCGATGGCTCGAGCCGTTGCGGTGCGACTTGATCAGCCCGCGCATCTCGTAGAAACGCAGCGTCGACGCCGGCACGCCGCTGCGCGCGGCCACTTCGCGGATCGACATCAGCGGCCATTGCGGGGTTTCCGGGATACCCATGACGCCCTCCGGGAAAGCTTGACTTGAAGTTAACTTCAACTTTTATGCTACGCGGCAGTTTAACCCGTCGCGAGGCATCATGCGCTCCTTTTCCCTACGCAGGACGTCGCCTTTGGGCGTGGCCTGCGCCCTGTTGCTGGCGTTGTCGGGCTGTCACGACGGCAAAGGCACGTCGTCGGCCCAGCCGCTGCCCGAAGTCGGCGTCGCCACCGTCGCGCCGCGTACCGTTCGCCTCGCGGACGAATTCAACGGACGCGTCGAAGCGGTCGACGCGGTCGAGTTGCGGCCGCGCGTGAGCGGCTATCTGCAGCGTGTCGCGTACAAGGAGGGCGACGTGGTCGCGCAGGGCGCGCTGCTGTTCGAGATCGATCCGCGCCCGTACCGGATCGCGCTCGACCGTGCGAATGCGCAGCAGCAGCGCGCGCGTGCGGCCGCGAGCCTCGCGAACGTGCAGCTCAAGCGCGTGCAGACGCTGATCGATGCGCATGCGACGTCGCAGGAGGAACTCGACAACGCGCGCGCCACCGCCGAGCAGGCGCGCGCCGACCTGCAGGCAGCCGACGCGGCCGTGGCCGACGCGAAGCTCAATCTCAGCTTCACCGAAGTGCGCGCGCCGATCGCGGGCCGCGTCGGCCGCGCGGTCGCGACCGTCGGCAACCTCGCGCGCGCGGACGACACGCTGCTGACGACCGTCGTGTCGCAGGATCCGGTCTACGTGTATTTCGATTGCGACGAGCAGAGCTACCTGCGCTACAACGCGCGGCGTGCCGATCCGGCGCATCGCGCGATCGGCGCCGATCCGGTGCGCGTCGGCCTCGCGAACGAGACGGGCTTCCCGCATGCGGGCACCGTCGATTTCCTCGACAACCGGCTCGATCCGCAAACCGGCACGATCCGCGCCCGCGTGCGGCTGCCGAATGCGGACCATACGTTTACGCCGGGCCTGTATGCGCGCGTGCAGCTCGTGAGCGGCCGCGACCAGGATGCATTGCTGGTCGACGACAAGGCCGTGCTGACCGACCAGGACCGCAAGTACGTGTACGTGATCGGCCCCGGCGACAAGGCGTTGCGTCGCGACGTGACGATCGGCCGCGAACTCGACGGCGAGCGGATCGTCGAGAAGGGGTTGCAGGCGGGCGACCGCGTGGTGGTCGACGGCGTGCAGCGCATCTACTATCCGGGCGCGCAGGTGAAGCCGAAGGCGCTGCCCGCGCGCGCCGATGCCGGCGCGCCTGCCGCGCAATGACGGGAGCGATACGATGGATTTCTCCCGCTTCTTCATCGACCGCCCGATTTTCGCGGTCGTGCTGTCGATCGTCATTTTCGCGATCGGCCTGATCTCGATTCCGATGCTGCCGGCCGGCGAATATCCCGAAGTCGTGCCGCCGAGCGTCGTCGTGCGTGCGACGTACCCGGGCGCGAACCCGAAGGAAATCGCCGAGTCGGTCGCCGAACCGCTGGAAGAGGCGATCAACGGCGTCGAAGGCATCATGTACATGAAGTCGGTCGCCGGGTCGGACGGCAGCCTGCAGGTCGTCGTCACGTTCCTGCAGGGCGTCGATCCCGACACGGCCGCCGTGCGCGTGCAGAACCGCGTGAGCCAGGCGCTGTCGCGCCTGCCCGACGAGGTCCGCCAGTACGGCGTGACCACGCAGAAGCAGTCGCCCACGCCGCTGATGTACGTGAGCCTCTATTCGCCGGACAACAGCCGCGATTCGCTGTACCTGCGCAACTACCTGACGCTGAACGTGAAGGACGAGCTGTCGCGGCTGACCGGCATCGGCGACGTTGGCGTGTACGGCTCGGGTGATTACGCGATGCGGCTGTGGCTCGACCCGAACCGGCTCGCATCGCGCGGCCTGACAGCGAGCGACGTGATCGCGGCCGTGCGCGAGCAGAACGTGCAGGTGTCGGCCGGCCAGCTCGGCGCGGAGCCGTCGCCGAAGAAGAACGACTTTCTCGTGTCGATCAACGTGCGCGGACGCCTGCGCACGGTGCAGGAATTCAGCGACATCGTGCTGCGCAACGGCGACGACGGGCAGGTCGTGAAGCTGTCCGACGTCGCGCGCATCGAGCTCGGCGCGGGCGACTACACGCTGCGCTCGTATTTCAACGACAAGCATTCGGCCGTGGTCGGCATCTTCCTGTCGCCGGGCGCGAACGCGCTCGACGTCGCGAAGGCCGTGTATGCGAAGCTCGACGAGCTGTCGAAGCGCTTCCCGCCCGGCGTCGCGTACCGCCCGGTGTGGGACCCGACGGTGTTCGTGCGCGAATCGATCCGCGCGGTGCAGCACACGCTGATCGAGGCCGTGGTGCTGGTCGTGCTCGTCGTGATCCTGTTCCTGCAGACGTGGCGCGCGTCGATCATTCCGCTCGTCGCGGTGCCGGTATCGGTGGTCGGCACGTTCGCGTGGCTCTATCTGCTCGGCTATTCGATCAACACGCTGACGCTGTTCGGGCTCGTGCTCGCGATCGGGATCGTCGTCGACGATGCGATCGTCGTGGTCGAGAACGTCGAGCGCAACATCGCGCAAGGGTTGAGCCCGCGCGATGCCGCGCACCAGGCGATGCGCGAGGTGTCGGGGCCGATCGTCGCGATCGCGCTCGTGCTGTGCGCGGTGTTCGTGCCGATGGCGTTCATGTCGGGCGTCACCGGCCAGTTCTACAAGCAGTTCGCGGTGACGATCGCGATCTCGACGGTGATCTCCGCGATCAACTCGCTGACGCTGTCGCCCGCGCTCGCTGCGAAGCTGCTGCGTCCGCACGGCGCGCCGAAGGATGCACTGACGCGCGCGCTCGACCGCGCATTCGGCTGGTTGTTTCATCCGTTCAACCGCTTCTTCGAGCGCGGCGCCGATCGCTATCACGGCGTCGTCGCGCGCACGCTGAAGCGGCGCGGCATGGTGTTCGCGGTTTATGCGGCGCTGCTCGCGGCGACCGCGCTGCTGTTCGACGCGGTGCCGGGCGGTTTCATCCCGGTGCAGGACAAGCTGTACCTGTTCGCGGGCGCGAAGCTGCCGGAAGGCGCTTCGCTCGCGCGCACGAGCGCGGTGACCGAGCAGATGACGAAGATCGCGCTCGGTACCGACGGCGTCGAGATGGTGCCGGCGTTCGCCGGGCTGAATGCGCTGCAGGGCGTGAACACGCCGAACATCACGAACTCGTACGTGATCCTCAAGCCGTTCGACCAGCGTCATCGCAGCGCCGCGCAGATCAACGCGGACCTGAACGCGCGCTTCGCGGCGATCGGCGGCGGCATCACGTATGCCCTGATGCCGCCGCCAATCCAGGGCCTGGGCAACGGCTCCGGGTACGCGCTGTATCTGGAGGATCGCGGCGGCCTCGGCTACGGCGAATTGCAGAAGGCGCTCGCCGCGTTCCAGGCCGCGGTCGCGAAGACGCCGGGGATGAGCTATCCCGTCAGCTCGTACCAGGCGAACATCCCGCAGCTCGAGGTGAAGGTCGACCGGCTGAAGGCGAAGGCGCAGGGCGTCGCGCTGACCGATCTGTTCAATACGTTGCAGGTGTATCTCGGCTCGATGTACGTGAACGACTTCAACGTGTTCGGCCGCGTATATCGCGTGATGGCGCAGGCGGATGCCGGCCACCGCCAGACGGCCGCCGACATCGCGAACCTGCGCACGCGCAACGCGAAGGGCGAGATGGTGCCGATCGGCTCGATGGTGACGGTCGGGCCCGCGTACGGCCCCGATCCGGTCGTGCGCTACAACGGCTATCCGGCCGCCGACCTGATCGGCGATGCCGACCCGAAGACGATGTCGTCGTCGCAGGCCATCGCGAAGCTGCAGCAGATCGCGAAGGACGTGCTGCCGCCGGGCATCACGCTCGAATGGACCGACCTCAGCTACCAGCAGGTCACGCAGAGCAACGCGGCGATCGTCGTGTTCCCGCTGGCCGTGATGCTGGTGTTCCTGGTGCTGGCGTCGCTGTACGAGAGCTGGACGCTGCCGCTCGCGGTGATCCTGATCGTGCCCGTGTGCATGTGCGCGGCGCTGTTCGGCGTGTGGCTGTCCGGCGGCGACAACAACGTGTTCGTGCAGGTCGGTCTCGTCGTGCTGATGGGGCTGGCGTGCAAGAACGCGATCCTGATCGTCGAATTCGCGCGCGAGCTCGAGATCCAGGGCAAGGGTGTGGTCCAGGCGGCGCTCGAAGCGTGCAAGCTGCGGTTGCGTCCGATCGTGATGACGTCGGTCGCGTTCATCGCGGGCTCGTTGCCGCTGCTGATCGGCAGCGGCGCGGGCAGCGAGGTGCGGGCGGCCACCGGCGTCACCGTGTTCGCCGGGATGCTGGGCGTCACGTTGTTCGGGCTGTTCCTGACGCCCGTGTTCTACGTGACGATCCGCAAGCTCGCGGGCGGCACGCCGGCCGTCTGGAGCGAACAGCATGGCACCCTCGAAGGAGAAAACCGATGAGCGCCGCTTTCCGTCTTTCCGCGCTCGCGATGTCGGTGACGCTCGCCGCATGCGCGGTCGGCCCCGATTTCAAACGACCGGATACGGCCACGGCCGCGCGGTTCGCGCGCGATGCGCATCCGGCGACGCAGCGCGATGCGGCGCCGGCCGATACATGGTCCGATACACGGCCCGATATGCCGCCCGACGCATCGGCGGCGGCCGATGCCGCGTTCTGGCACGGTTTCGGCGATCCGGCGCTGACGCAGTTGATCGACGCGGCGCTCGCGGCGAACCAGGATCTGCAGGTGGCCGTATCGCGCTACGACGCGGCGAATGCGCTGCTGTCGCAGGCGACGTTCGACCGCTATCCGACAATCACCGCGAGCGGCCGGATCGGCCATCAGTTGATGAGCAAGGACCAGGCGTTCGGCGCGCCGCGCAGCCAGCGCGATGCGCCGACGTCGAGCGTGGGCGTCGATGCCGCGTGGGAACTCGACCTGTTCGGCCGCGTGCGGCGCTCGATCGAATCGCAGCGCGCGGAAACGGCCGCCAGCGCGGCCGACGTGCGCGCGGTGCGCGTCGCGATCGCGGGAGAGGTCGCGAGCACGTACGTCGATCTGCGAGGCTCGCAGGAACGATTGCGGATCGCGCGCGAGAACGCCGACAACCAGAAGCAGACGCTTGCGCTGATCAATGCGCGCGTCGGCGCGGGACGCGGCTCCGAACTCGATGCGGCGCGAGCGCGTGCGCAGTACGAATCGACGACGTCGCGGATCGCCGTGTACGAAGCCGCGATCGGCGTCGACGAGCATCGGCTCGCGGTGCTGGTCGGGCAGACGCCGGATGCGTTGATCGGCCGGTTCGACCCGCCGAAGACAGTCGCACCGGTGCCGCTGCCGGCGCTCGCGGCCGACATCGATCCGGGCACGCCGGGCGACTTGCTGCGCCGCCGCCCCGATGTCGCGGCCGCCGAGGCGCGGCTGCATGCGGCGACCGCGCGCGTCGGCGTCGCGACGGCCGACCTGTTTCCGCGCTTCACGCTGTCGGGGCTGCTCGGCAGCGCGACGAGCAGCTACGGGTTCTTCCGCGCGGGCAGCGACACGAACCTGATCGCGCTCGGCATCGACTGGTCGTTCCTCGACGTCGGCCGCGTGCGCGCGCGGATCGCCGCGAGCGACGCGGAGGCCGCCGGCCAGCTTGCGCAGTACCGGCAGACCGTGCTCGGCGCGCTGGAGGAAACCGAGAATGCACTGCTGCGCGTCGCGCGCACGCGTGACGAGACTGCTCATCTCGTGCGCGCGGCCGACGACAGCGCGCGCGCCGCGCAACTTGCGCAGGCGCGCTTCTCGGCGGGCGCGATCGACTACTACGAAGTGCTCGATGCGCAACGGACGCTGCTGCAGGCGCAGGACGCGGCGGCCGACGGGCGGATGCGCAGCGCGGCATCGACGGTCGCGCTGTACAAGGCGCTCGCGGGCGGCTGGCCGTCGGGTACGGGGCGGGGCGCACAAGGCCCGCTTGCTCAGTCGGAGAAGTAGCGCGAACAGTGCGCGGCGATCGTGGCGTCGCGTCGCTCCGCGCGAAGCAACGCGCGGCGATCGGCGAGCAAGGCGGCAATGGCAATGGCAATCGCATGAAAGGATCATCGTTCTCGCGGTAAAATTTGATTGCAAATGCAATTAAGAGGGAGGAACGACCTGACATGAGCGCAACCGAACCCGATCTGTGGTTCTCGTTCGTCCGCGCGCACCGGACGATGATTCGCGAGATCGAGCGTCGCCTCGCGGCGGCGTCCCTGCCCGCATACGCGTGGTACGACGCACTGTGGGGGCTCGAAAGCGGGCCCGACGGCACGCGCCGCATGCACGAACTGGCCGATGTGCTGGCGATCGAGCGCTACAACCTGACGCGGCTCATCGATCGGCTCGAACAGGAGGGGCTCGTCACGCGCACGCGTTCGGCGGACGACGGCCGCGCCGCGTTCGCGAGCATCACCGCCAAGGGGCGGACGCTGCGCAAAAAGATGTGGAAGGTCTACCAGTCGACGGTCGCCGCGCTTTTTCTCGACCAGTTCACCGACAAGGAGCGGGCGGCGATGGCCGTTGCGCTCGATCGCGCGGCCGTTGCCGCGCGCGACGCGGCAGCCGGAGTGAAGTAACGGTATCCGGTACACGGCGCGGCCGCGCGCCGCGCATCGAGCGCGGGCGCCGGCCGGCCATGCGGCACGAGCCGCCGCGTCGTCAGCCGTTCGAGGCGGGCTGACGACGCGGCGCGGCAGGTGTCGGGCGCCGCACGGGCGGACCAGGTCGCGCCATCTGCATGTCCCTCCTTCGAGTACTGGCATGTCGCCGGCATCGCCGGTTTCGGCATAGCATTGCAATTGCAACGATTGCAATTGCAATGCTAACCGATGACAAGGACCGACATGACCCCGACGCACTCCCTGACGTTCTATACGGCCGACACGCCGAACGGGCACAAGATCGCGATCTACCTGGAAGAGGCCGGGCTCGCCCACGATCGCGTGCAGGTGAACTTGTCCGCCGGCGAGCAGCGCAGCGCGGCGTATCTCGCGATCAATCCGAACGGCAAGATCCCGGCCATCGTCGACCACGACACGGGGCTGGCCGTATTCGAATCCGGCGCGATTCTCGGCTATCTCGCCGAGAAGACGGGCTGCCTGCAGCCTGAAACGCTGGCCGAGCGCACGGCGGTCCAGCAATGGCTGCATGTCCAGATCGGCGGGATCGGGCCGATGCTCGGTCAGCTGTGGTGGTTCCTGCACGCCTCGAAGACGGGCAATGCGGAAGCGATCGACCGCTACCGGAAGGAGGCGCTGCGTCTCTACGGCGTCGTGAACGGCCGCTTGTCGGAATCGGCGTATCTCGCGTCGTCGCGGTATTCGATCGCCGACATTGCCGCGTTCCCGTGGCTGCGCACGGCGGCCGAGCTCGACCTCGACCTTGCCGGCTTTCCGCACGTCGAGCGCTGGCTTGCCGAGATCGCCGCGCGGCCGGCCGTTCAGCGCGGCCTGAGCGCATGCCGGGTGCCGACGGCCGAGGCGGCGCACTGACGTCGCATCGCCGGCGCTGCCTGGGCCGTGATCGCAACCAGGCGTGCGCTTCGTGCGGTCCAAATGGATCAGCACGTCGCGTGCGGGCGACGGGCAGAGCCGTGTGGTGCGGCGGCCCGACGCGATGCGCGCCCGATGTAGCGGCCGCCCGGGCGGGACGGCGACCCATCGGCGCAGGCGGTATCGCGGGTATCGGGCGAGCCGATGATCAGCATCGCGTCCGGCGGCCTACCGCGGCCGTCGCCCGGTGTTTACGCTGGCGCGATCATTCACTCTGTCCGGAAGGTCGCCATGTCCCGGCTCGATTACAAGCTGCTCGGTCCCTGCTTGCTCGCCATCGCGCTCGACGCGATGGGGTTCGGCCTCGTTTATCCGATGATGTCCGCCATTTTCAGCGATCCGCACGCGGGCATCCTGCCGGCCGACGCGGGCGTGCACGTGCGCAATTTCTATCTCGGCCTCGGCTACGGGATCTATCCGCTGTGCATGTTCTTCGGCTCGTCGCTGATGGGCGAGCTGTCCGATCGCTACGGCCGCCGCCGGATCCTGCTGCTGTGCGTGTTCGGCCTCGCGGCTGGCTACGCGATGATGGCGGCCGGTGTGTCGCATGCCGGCGTCGCGCTGCTGCTGGCCGGGCGCGGGCTCACGGGCTTGATGGCCGGCTGCCAGGGCATCGCGCAGGCGGCCATCACCGATCTCAGCACGCCCGAGACGAAGGCGTACAACATGAGCATCATGTCGCTCGCGTTCAGCGCGGGCGTGATCGTCGGCCCGGTGCTCGGCGGCGTGACGTCCGACCGGACGATCTCGCCGCTGTTCGACTACGGCACGCCGTTCGCGCTGGTCGCCGCGTTGTCGCTGATCTGCGCGTGCTGGACGTGGGCGTCGTATCGCGATTCCGCGGCGCCGCGCGGCGATACGCGCATCGATCCGCTGTTGCCGCTGCGGATCATCCGGGAAGCCGCGCGGCAGCGCGACGTCGCATTCCTGTCGGTGGTGTTCTTCCTGATGCAGGTCGGCTACGGGCTCTACCTGCAGACCGTCATGCTGCTGTTGCAGGCGAAATTCGGTTACACGAGCGCGCGGCTCGGGTTGTTCAGCGGCGTGATCGGCATCTGCTTCGTGTTCGGCCTGTTGTGCGTCGTGCGGCTGATGCTGCGCGTGTGGCGCGTGATCGATATCGCGAAGACGGGCCTGCTCGTGGCCGGCCTTGGCCAGATCCTGTCCGCGCTGTTCCCGAATGAACCGGTGCTGTGGACGCTCGCGATGGTCGTCGGCTGCTTCGACATGGTTGCGTACACGACGATGTATACGGCGTTTTCCGACGCCGTCAGCGACGATCGGCAGGGCTGGGCGCTCGGCGTCGCGGGCTCGGTGATGGCGGTCGCGTGGGTCGTGACGGGCGCGCTGACGAATCTGCTGCCGGTATTCGGCGAAATCGGATTGCTGCGGATCGGCGGCGCGGGTTTCCTGCTCAGCTTCGCGATGATGGTGGCGTACGGCCGTACGCGGCCGGGCGCGCGAACGGCCGTGTTGTCGTAGGGGGGGGGGGGGGGCGTGGGCCGCGCGACGTTGGCCCGCTCCTGTCGAATGGGGCCCCGTGCGTGGTCGTCGCGCAACTTCGCACGGCCCGACACCGGCGCGGCGGACGAGGTTCGGGCCGCGTCCCAGCCGCCCGGCATCGCGACGCGCCGGCGCGATGCGTCAGAACATCGTGTTCCGGTTCGCCGACGTTTCCGGCACCGGCTGGATCACGTCCCAATGTTCGACGATCTTGCCGTCCTTCACGCGGAAGATGTCGACCACCGCTTCGCCGCGATCGCCCGGGCGCTCGGTCGCATGCACGTGCAGGTACACCAGATCCCCGTCGGCCGCGCTGCGGACGATGCGTGCGCGTGACGCCGGATTCTTCTGGAACGCGCCGACGAAGTACGACACGAACGGCTTCTTGCCGTCCGGCACGTGCGGGTTGTGCTGTTTGTAGTCGTCCGCGACGACGGCGGCGGCCTCGACCGCTTCGTGCCGGTTGAAGAAGCGGTCGTAGAACGTCAGCACGAGCTGGCGGTTGGCTTCCTCGGCCGCCACGTCGCGCGTGGCAGGGCCGGTGGCCAGCGCGGCCGTCGATGCGGCCAGCAGAACGACTGCGGCAACGGCGTGAACGGGGGAGCGAAACGATGACATGTAGCGTTTTCCTGGTCTGACGATGCGTGGAGGGATGCGCGACTCGGGCAGCGCTGAACGCGCTGGCCGGCGAGCGATCGAGCCGTGGCCGCGCGATGCATCCCGTATCGGCATGAACGATTCGCCGGCAAGACCACGAGATTCCGCTGCCGATAGTGCGCGATATCGTCATGCTTCGTTGAACTGGCGAATCCGGACGGCGGGCAGGCGGCTGTCAAGTCGATCGAATGGTACAGTTGCCGCGAACCCGTCACAAGAAGTCACCGCGGTGTGAACAGGTCACGCCGCGGTGACTGTGTACCGCCCGTGAAAGAGAATTCCGTCATGCCGCTGCCGTCCGCCGACGAATCCGTCGATCTCGATCAGCCGTGCCCGATCCGCGATGTGCTGGACCGCATCGGCGACCAGTGGAGCCTGCTCGTGCTCGAGGCGCTGTCGGGCGGAACGATGCGCTTCAACGAACTCGGCCGTACGATCGGCGATGTGTCGAACCAGATGCTGTCGCGTACGCTGAAGCGGCTCGAGCAGGATGGCTTCGTCAGCCGCACGCTGTTCGCCGAAGTGCCGCCGCGGGTCGAATATGCGTTGACCGACCTCGGGCGTTCGTTCCTGACACCGATGCACGCAATGATCCGGTGGGCCGACGAACACCATCGTGCGATCTGCGCGTCGCGCCGTCGTGCGCGCGAGTCGGAAGAGGGCGTGAGTTGAGCGTGATACGTTGCGAACGAGCGGGGCGCGTGAAGCGTGGCGGATGCACTTGCATCGCCATGAAATCACTTGGCGATCCAAGAGATGTCGTCGAAATGGATAGCCCGGCGATATGTTGCCGGGCACCCGCTGCCATCGCGCATGATTCCGTGGCGAGGACGGCGCCGGCTCGCGCGCCGTTCCGCTCGGAACCTTCATTGGCCGGAGCCGCGCTGCTGTTTACCGCCACGAACCGTCGACGTAGACCCACACCGGCCCCTGGCGGCGCCAGTAGCCGGGCACCCAGCGGCGCCCGGGGCGCCGTGCGACCCAGCGACCGGGCACCCATATATAGCGGCCGCGCTGCCAGCGCCAGTAGCCGTCCGTCCATATATAGCCATGCGGCCGTGGCGGCGGTGGGCGGCGGTCGCGCCGCGCGGCCGGCGGCGCGAAGGTCGGGCGATCCGCATGGGGTGGGCCGCCCGGTACGCGGTTCGGGCCGGATGGACGGTACGCGGGCGGGGCGGGCTGGGCCGAGGCGGCGCGCAGCCAGCCGGTACCCGCGAAGGCGGCGGTCAATCCGATGGCGCGCAGCAGCGAGCGTCGATTCATGGCGATTCCTGTTCAGTATTCGAGGACGCCTTACATTAGCCTGCCGGTGCACCCGGAGGGTTACACGGGCGGTCAAGGCTGTTACCGAGTGTCACGAAACGCCACTCTTTCCCTTTCCGACGGCTGACGGGATCTCGTCGTGGCTATGGGCGTCGCTGCGGTTTGTGGGGTGGAGCGGCCGTTTGAGGCGCCGGCTGGCCAATATTTGAGATCGAATCGGGTAAATATTGCCGATTTTGGAGTGCCGAACCGAATCCGCTTGTTGTTTCTATGCAACCGTCAAGACGCTGACATGTAAGAATGGTGCGATGAAAGGCTCCAAAAAGCACGCGTCAAGAAGTCAAAAACAAACGTCAAAACAAATACTTATGAAGCCTCCCCACTTTCATTATTTCTAGTTCTGGAAAAGGTTATTTCTTTATTTGCGGATCGCTCCCCTAGGGTACACCCCTAAACTCACGGTTCCCAAACGGGCAACTATCCGGGCGCCGCCAGCAGGACCGATGGCGCTCCCGGGCGGTTGAGACCGTTTATGAACAAGGTCGCGAGACCTGCCTCTTTTTAGAAGGGAGCTCCACGAATGAACAAGACTCTGATCGTTGCAGCAGCTGCAGCATCGTTCGCTACCGTCGCTCACGCACAAAGCAGCGTCACGCTGTACGGCGTGCTGGACGCAGGCATCACCTACACGAGCAACGTCGGAACGGCCGTTGACGCAGCGGGCCGTTCGGTGAACGGCAAGTCGCGTTGGGCGATGGGTTCGGGCATTGACCAGAGCCGTTTCGGCCTGCGTGGTTCGGAAGACCTGGGTGGCGGCCTGAAGGCAATCTTCACGTTGGAAAGCGGCTTCGGCATCGGTGACGGCCGTCTGGGCAACAACGGCGGCATGTTCAACCGTCAAGCATTTGTCGGCCTGTCGAGCCAGTACGGCACGGTCACGCTGGGTAAGCAGTACGACGCAACGCAAGACTACCTGGCGCCGCTGACGGCAACGGGCTCGTGGGGCGGCACGCACTTCGCGCACCCGCTGAACCTCGATCGCCTGAGCACGACCGGCGACGTCGCATCGAACAACACGATCAAGTTCACGAGCGCGAACTACGCTGGCCTGCAATTCGGCGGTACGTACTCGTTCTCGAACAACACGAACTTCGGCAACAACCGTGCGTACAGCGCAGGCGTTGCATACCAGTTCCAGGGCCTGAAGCTGGCGGGTGCATACTCGCAAGCGAACCTGGGTGACGGTACGAACGGCAGCGGCGCGACGTCGTCGGCAATCGGTGGCATCGCTAACCAAGGCCGCGTCCGCACGTACGGTGCTGCTGCTGGCTATGCATTCGGCCCGGCGCAAGTCGGCGCTGCATGGACGCAAGCACGTCTCGACAACAATGCAGTCGCTGCAGGTACGCTGCGCACCGACAACTACGAAGTCAACGCGAAGTACAACCTGACGCCGGCTCTCGGCCTGGGTGCTGCTTACACGTACACGAACGCGAAGATCAACAACGGCAGCACGCACTGGAACCAGTTCGGTCTGCAAGCTGACTACGCGCTGTCGAAGCGCACCGACGTCTACGCACAAGCTGTGTACCAGCGTGCAGCGAAGAACGGCATCGGCGCACAGATCTACAACGGCAACAGCTTTGCTGACAACCTGCCGAGCTCGTCGATCAACCAAACCGCAGCAACGGTTGGTCTGCGTCACCGCTTCTAAGCGTGACGGGCGGGGCAACCCGCTTCGCAGCATCGAAAAGGCGCCTTCGTGAACTGACCCCGCAAAGTTGGACAGTTAAAGGCTAGGCGCCCAAGGGCTGAGTCCTGTATTGCACGGGACTCAGCCCTTTCAACTTGAGCTTGATGCGTTCGTGGTTGTAGTAGTGGATGTAGCGC